>NZ_JACVQL010000291.1 GCF_019733465.1 Actinotalea ferrariae
CCCGCGAGCAGCACCGCGCCGACCGCGGTCCGCACGCGCGTCGCGCCGTCGGACGTCGCGACGTCGTCGCGCATGGCCTCGACGGGCGGGGTCAGGGCGGCGCGCCGGGCGGGCACGGCCGCGGCGACGACGCTGACCACGGTCCCGATGACCACCGAGACCGCCACGGTGAACCCGTCGAGCGGGATGCCGCCGGAGAGCTCCATGCCGAACCGGCCGAACACCTCGCGCAGCACGCGGACCAGCCCGACGCCGGCCGCGACGCCCAGCGCCGAGCCGAGGACCCCGACGACGACCGCCTGGACGAGGATCGACGCGAACACCTGCGTCGGGGACGCTCCGATGGCGCGCAGCATGGCGAACTCGCGCTGCCGCTGCCGGACGCTCATCTGGAACGTGTTGGCGATGATGAAGGCACCGACGAAGAGCGCGATGCCCGCGAACACGAGCAGGAACGTCGAGATGAAGCCCAGCACCGACTCGATCTCGGCGCGGCTGTCGGCGCGGAGCTGCTCGCCCGTGACGACCTCGGCGTCGTCGAGCGCGGCCAGGCCGCCCACGGCCTCGCGCACGCTGTCGGCGAGCTCCTCCTGCGTGACGCCGTCCTCGGCGTAGACGCCGAGCGAGGTGACCTGGCCGTCGGGTGCGTAGACGGACGTCGCGGTCGCCATGTCGAGGAAGACGATCGTCGCCCCGGCCACCGGGGCGCCGAAGCCGACCTCCCCGACGACGTCGACCGCGACGACCTCGCCGCCGAGGACCACCGAGGTGCTGTCGCCCACGGCCAGGCCAGACGTGCCGAGCGTCGAGGACTCGAGCGCGACCTCGCCCGCGCCCGCGGGCGCCCGCCCGTCCACCACGCGCGCGGACGGGTCGTCGGAGTGCAGACCGAGGCCGAAGCTCGGCGGGCCCGACGTCATGACCGCCGTGCCGTCGGCGCCCACGAGCACGATCGGGCCGCTGACCTCGGGCACGACCGCGGCGACGCCGTCGACGCCCGCGACGTCGTCGGCCACCTCCAGGGGGAACCGCCCGAGGCTGGCGCCCTCGGGGCCGGCCGCCTCGCCCACCTCGACCCCGCGCACGTAGGCGTCGCCCGTGACGCCCGACTCGACGATGTCGTTGAACGTCGTCGACATCATCGTCCGCAGCGCGAAGGTCCCCGCGACGAACGCGACGCCGAGGAGCACGGCGAGGATGGACAGCAGGAACCGCCCGAGGCTGCTGCGGATGCCGCGCAGCGCGACGCGGGTCACGCCGGGTCCCGCACCAGCGCGGCGTGCTGCCCCGTGCCCTGCCGCCCGACGCCCACGGCGCCGGTCCCGTCGCCGTCGACGCTCGAACCGTCCGCCGGCCCGGCGGCCGCGTGCGCGCCCGACCGCCGGCCGACGCCGAGGTCCCGGAGCGTGTCGAGGACCGACTCCGCGGTCGGCCGCTCGAGCTCGCCGACGAGCCGCCCGTCGGCGAGGAACAGGACGCGGTGCGCGTAGGACGCCGCCGTCGGGTCGTGCGTGACCATGACGACGGCCTGGTCGAGCTCGTCGACGGACCGGCGCAGGAAGCCGAGCACCTCGCCGGACGAGCGCGAGTCGAGGTTGCCGGTGGGCTCGTCGGCGAACACCACGGCGGGGCGCGAGACGAGGGCGCGCGCGCACGCGACGCGCTGCTGCTGACCTCCGGACAGCTCGCTCGGCCGGTGGTCGAGCCGGTCGCGCAGGCCCACGGCGTCGACCACCGTGTCGAACCACGCGCGGTCCACCGGCGTGCGCGCGATGTCGAGCGGGAGGGTGATGTTCTCCTCGGCCGTGAGCGTCGGGATGAGGTTGAACGCCTGGAAGACGAAGCCGAGGCGCGTGCGGCGCAGGCGCGTGAGGCTGCGCTGGTTCATCCGGCCGACGTCGGCCCCGTCCACGAGCACGGTGCCGGACGTGGGGGTGTCGAGGCCCGCCATGCAGTGCATGAGCGTGGACTTCCCCGAGCCCGAGGGGCCCATGATCGCCGTGAGCTCGCCGCGGGAGAAGTCGACGTCGACCCCGTCGAGCGCCCGCACCGCCGTCTCGCCCTTGCCGTAGACCTTCACGAGGTCGCGTGCCGAGGCGATCGCCCCGTCGTCGTGCCCGTCCTGCTGCATCGGACCGTCCTGTCTCGTCGCGGTGGTGCCGATCGTGGCGCGCCCGACCGGGCCCCCGCATCGGGTAACGCCCTCATCGTCCCCTGAGATCCCTGAGAGCCGCCTGAGGGATGGCTGTCAGCCCAGGAGCGCGCGGGCGACGCCGACGAGGCGTCGCTCGACGTCGGCCAGGTCGCGGCCCTCGACGACGACCCAGTGCCGCACCTGCTCGGCCGCGAGCGCGCCCAGCAGCACCTCGGCCCGCGTGCGCGGGTCCGGGGCGCCCGCCTGCTGCAGCAGCCACGCGAGGTGCTGGCGGTAGAACGCGTACGAGCCCTTGCCGAGGCGTGCCCCCGGTCCGCGACCGGACTCCGAGAGGAGCACGAGGTCGAGGTTGTCGACCTGGAAGCCGAGGTAGGCCGCCACGAAGGCGCCGAGGCGCTCGGGCGCGGGGGCGCCGGGGCCGAGCGGGGCCGCGCCCTCGAGCACGGCCTCCTGGAGCGCGCGGGCCCGCTCGTCGAGGAGGGCCATCGCGAGCCCCGAGCGATCGGTGAAGCCGCGGTAGAGCGTGCCCTTGCCGACGCCCGCGGCGGCCGCGATGTCGTCCATCGTGACGCGCTCGACACCTCGCTCGGCGTAGAGGCGCGCGGCGGCCTCGAGCACGCTCTTGCGGTTGCGTGCCGCGTCCGCGCGACGCGGCTGCGGCGGCACGACGACGGCCTCGACGGGCACGACCGTCTCACGGCCGGCGAGCGCCCCTTGGAAAGCGGACTGCAGTCCGCTACGTTCCCGGTCCATGGAGCGGACTCTAGTCCGTTTCCCACGCCGACAGGAGGACACGCCATGAAGCTGCTCGTCACCGGTGCCACCGGGTACATCGGTTCGGTCGTCGTCGCGCGACTGGCCGACGCGGGCCACGAGCCGGTCGCACTCGTCCGCGCCGGGTCGTCCGCGGACCGGCTGCCCGCGGGGACGCGCGTCGTGACCGGCGACGTCGCGGACGCTGACGCGCTGGTCGCCGCGCTCGCCGAGGCGGGGCCGCTCGACGGCGTCGTGCACCTCGCGCCCTCGGGCGGGCTCGACGTCGACCGCGCCGCCGCGAGCGCTTACGCCGAGACGCTGCGCCCCGGCGGAGGCGTCCTCGTGTGGACGACGGGCGTGTGGGTCCTCGGCCGGACCGGTCCGGCACCGGTCGACGAGGACGCGGCCACCGCACCGATCGCGATCGTGGCCGACCGCGCCGAGGTCGAGCGGCACGTGCTCGCGGCGGCGCCGGACGTGCGCGCCGTGGTGGTGCGCCCCGGCGTCGTGCACGGCCGCGGTGCCGGCATCCCCGCGATGCTCGTCGACCGCGCACGCACGGACGGCGTCGGGCGGCACGTCGGCGGCGACGACGTCACGTGGCCGATGGTCCACGTCGACGACCTCGCCGACCTCTACGTCGCGGCCGTCGAGCGCGCGCCGGCCGGCGCCGTGCTGCACGGCGTCGCCGAGGAGGGCGTACCGGTCCGGGACCTGGCGACGGCGGCGGCCCTCGCGGCCGGCCTTCCCGCCCGGGCCGAGCGC
>NZ_JACVQL010000292.1 GCF_019733465.1 Actinotalea ferrariae
GGGCGCGTGCCTGCGCCGCCCCGAGCGGCGACAGCGCGACGTCGGCGTCGCGCGCGGGGACGTCGATGGCCTCGGCGTCCGCGGCGTGCGCGGCGGCCGCCGCGGCGTTGCCGAGGCTCTCGCCGTGCCGGACGAGCAGCAGGGTCCTGGGCGTCATGCCCCCGACCGTAGGGTCACCCGCGGCGCGCCGCAGGTCGGCCGTCGGGATCCGCCGGGCAGCGACGGACCCGTCATGCCGGCGGCTGCCGCGACGCGGCGCCGATCGGCGCGCCGGTCACCAGGCGGCTCCGTCGACGGCCGTAGGACGCGTAGACGACGAGGCCGACGGCCATCCAGATGAGGAAGCGCAGCCAGGTGTCCAGCGGGAGGTTGATCATCAGCCAGACGCACGCCGCGACGCCCAGCACCGGGATCACCGGTACACCCGGGGTCCGGAAGGCACGCGGCAGGTCCGGCTTGGTGCGGCGCAGGACGAGGACGCCGAGGCAGACGACGACGAAGGCGAACAGCGTGCCGATGCTCACCAGCTCGGACAGCGCCTCGAGCGGGACGAAGCCTGCGAGCATCGCGACGCCCACCGTGACCACGCCCGTGATCACCCACGGCGTGCCGAACCGCGGGTGCACGCGTGCCAGGCCGGGCGGGAGCAGGTGGTCGCGCGACATCGCGAAGAGCACCCGCGTCTGGCCGAGCATGAGGACGAGGATGACGCTCGTGATGCCGGCGACGGCGCCCAGCGCGATGAGCCGCGCCGCCCACGTGATGCCGATGTTCTCGAACGCCTCGGCGAGCGGGGCCGCCGTGTTGAGCTCGCCGTACGGCACCATCCCGGTCAGGACCGCGGCGACCGCCATGTAGAGCACGGTGCAGACCGCGAGCGAGCCGAGGATGCCGCGCGGCATGTCCCGCTGGGGGTTGCGGCTCTCCTCCGCCGTGGTCGCGACGATGTCGAAGCCGATGTAGGCGAAGAACACCACGGACGCCGCCGCGACCACGCCGAAGGCGCCGAACACGGTCGGCTCGAGCCCCAGGAACGCCTGGACGATCGGCTGGTGCAGCACGCCGCCCTCGCCCTCGGGCGCCGGCTCGGCCGGGGGCACGAACGGCGACCAGTTGGCCGTGTCGACGTACATCGCGCCCAGCACGATGACGAGGAGCACGACGGCGACCTTGACGACCACGAGCACGCCGGTGAAGCGGCTCGACAGCTTGGACCCCCGCACGAGCAGCAGCCCGAGCACCAGCACGATGGCGATCGCCGCGAGGTCGGGCCGCGCCGCGTCGCCCGCCATCCACGTGGGCAGGTCGAGCAGCTGCGCGAGGTACGCCGACCAGCCGCGCGCGACGACCGCGGCCCCGAGCATGAGCTCGAGCAGCAGGTCCCAGCCGATGACCCACGCCGCGAGCTCGCCCAGCGTCGCGTAGGAGAACGTGTAGGCGCTGCCCGCGACCGGCACCGACGAGGCGAGCTCGGCGTAGCAGAGGGCTGCGAGACCGCAGGTCAGGCCCGCGAGGAGGAAGGAGATGACGACGGCCGGCCCGGCGTTCGTCGCCGCCTGCGTCCCCGTGAGGACGAAGATCCCCGTGCCGACGATGACCCCGACGCCGAACACGACGAGGTCCCAGGCGCTGAGGTCCCGCTTGAGCCGGTGCGCCGGCTCGTCGGTCTCGCGGATCGACTGCTCGACGGACTTCACTCGCCTGGCCATGGGACCCCCGCCTCCGTGGTGCGCGCGCTTCCTCGCGCAACGTAGCGGCGCGCCCCCCGGTGCGCCCGGCGGGACGGGGTCGGTCCCGACGGACGAGACGTGCCGTCAGCCCACGGGGTCGGTCGTGGCGTCGGAGACGGGCACCGGGAGCTCGAGCACGGGCAGGACGACGTCGACGCACGACATCGCGACCGGGTCGCCACCCGCGAGCGCGGTGACCCGGGCGGCCGCCTCGGAGAGGCGGTCCTCGGGGAGCGCGCCCGACGCGACGGCCGCCACCAGCGCGTCGCGCATCCGCAGCGCCTGGTTCCCGTCGGTCGTCAGCACCGCGTCGGCACCCGCCGCGACCGCGGCCACCGCGGCGTCGGGGAAGTCCCAGCGCATGTTGACCGCACCCATGCCGACGCTGTCCGTGATCGCGACGCCCTCGAAGCCCATCTCGCGCAGCAGGTCGTACGCCGCGGGGCTGAGCGAGGCGGGCAGCCCGGCGTCGAGCGCCTCGTACTGCACGTGGTTGAGCATGACGACGGGCGCCCCGGCGTCGATCGCGCGCTGGAACGGCGCGAGGTCGGTCGCCGCGAGCTCGTCGACCGAGGCGTCGACCACCGCCGCACCCGCGTGCGTGTCGGCAGTCGAGCGGCCGTGCCCGGGGAAGTGCTTGACGGTGGGCGTCACGCCGGCGTCGGCGAGACCGGCGGAGAACGCCAGGCCGTAGTCGCCCGCGATCGCCGGGTCCGCGCTGAACGACCGGTCGCCGACGACGCCGCCCGCGGCGCCGCCGTCGAGGTCGAGCAGCGGCGCGAGGTCCAGGTCCACGCCGAGCTCGCGCAGCTGGGCGCCGATGCCGGCGGCGCGGGAGCGCACCTCCGGGGGCGTCTCGGTCGCCGCCATCCGCCGGGGCGAGGGCCCCGGGCCGGTCAGCTCCCGCGTGGTCGAGACGCGCCCGGACTCCTCGTCGGTCGAGACCAGCAGGGGCCGGCCCGCGCGCTCCCGCAGGCCCGTGGTCAGCGTCTGCACCTGGGTGGTCGACCGGATGTTCGACTCGGACAGGAACACGCCGCCCACGCCCAGGTCGACCACCTGCTGGGCCAGCGCGTCGCCCGGCCGCACCACACCGGGCAGCCCGACGACGAGGACGGCGGCCGCGCGACGCTCGAGGGGCGCGGGGACGCATTCCGGCTCCGCCGGCGCCGGCGGGGTGGGCGGCGGTGCGGCGACGGTCAGGGGAGTCGCAGCGAGCTTCTCGACCGCTGAAGGCGCCTGCGGGAACACCTCGCCCACGGTCGGCGCGCACCCGGCCAGCGCGGCCGTCGTGACGACCGCCGTCACGAGCGCCGCAGCCGTCGCGGCGCGGCCTGGGGTAGGTCTGCGCACGAGCCGACCGTAGGGCCGCCCCGGGCGCTCCGCGCGCCGGACCACCCGGACGTGTGTCAGGTGGAGGCGCGGACGATGACGCCCAGCCCCTCGGCCGGGTGCGGGGGAGGTTCGCTGTCGCCGTCCAGCGTGGCGAGCACGGCGGCCGCCAGGTAGTGGGCCTGGGGGCCGATCGGCTGGCCGACGGTGGTCAGCGCGGGGTCGGCGAGGGCTGCGAGCGGCAGGTCGTCGACGCCGATCACGGCGAGGTCGTCCGGGCACCGCAGGCCGTGCGTCCGCGCGCCGGCGAGCACCGCGAGCGCGACCTCGTCGTTGTAGGCCGCGACGGCGGTCACGCCCGAGGCCCGCCACCGTGCCACGGCGTCGGCGGCCGACAGCACCGACAGCTCGACGTCGGCCGCGACCAGGTCTGGAAGGCCGGCGTCGGCACAGGCCGCCCGGGCGCCCGCGAGGCGGGGGAGCGCGAAGTCGACCAGGCGCGGATCGACCACGGACGCGTAGCCGATCGTGCGGTGACCACGTGCGACCAGGTGCTCGACCTGCACCCGGCCGATCGCGGCCTGGTCCGCCGCGAAGGCGCGCGGGTTGTCGGGCTCCACCATCGTGCTCACCACCTGGATCCCGGCCTGGCGCATCGCCCGCTCCTCCTCGGGTGCGAAGGCGGCGAAGCCCACCACGGCACGCGGCGTGACGGCACGCCACAGCTCGGAGAGCGGTCGCGGTCCGCGGCCGTGGTGCACGAGCACCGACAGGCCACGGTCGGCGAGAGCCGTCGCGAGGTGGTCGAGCATGAGGTCGAGCAGGGGTCCGATCGGCCAGTTGGGCAGCACGCACAGCACGAGGTCGGTGCGGCCGCGGCGCAGCGCCCGCGCGGCGGCGGACGGCGCGTAGCCCAGCCGCTCGGCCGCCTCGAGCACGCGGCGGCGGGTCCCCTCGGAGATCGTCACGCCCGGCGTGCCGTTGAGCACGTAGCTCACGGTCGTGCGCGACACACCGCTCGCACGCGCGACGTCGATGCTGGTGACGCCAGGCACGGCACCTCCTGTGGTCGCGGGTACGGTGGCAAGCTCCGCCGGACGGCAGCAGTCTCCCGCACCGGGCGACGATGCCGCACGCACCTCGCGGTCGGCCGCCGGCCGCGGGTGTGCCCCGCGGCCGGGCCCCGGCCGGTCAGCTGGGCGCGAGCCGGCCGATCAGGACCTGCGCGACGGCGGTGACGCGGCCCCGGTCGTGGGTCACCACGAAGTCGAACTCCCGGTCCCCGTCCGGCTGGGCCGTGGGCCGGCTGCCGCCCGGGTCGGGTGCGACGCCCCGCGCGACCAGCGCCGCGCTCTCGTGGGCGCCGAGCACGACGACGGTCCACTCGAGCGCCAGCGGGTCGTCCGGGTGCAGCGGACCACCCAGGACACCCGGCACCGGCTCGGCGGGCATGTGCTCGCCGAGGACGCCGACGAACGGCAGGTGGCTCGCGAGGCCGGTGTACCGCCGCGCGGTCGCCGGCGTGAGGTGCCGCACGTGCTGGAAGCAGGCGAGCAGCAGCGGGGGCAGGCGGGACTGCATCGCCGCCAGCTCGAGGGTGTGGGACAGGGGGAGCAGGAGGCGCTTGGGCGCACGGCTGAGGCGACTGTCCCCGGCGACCGCCGCGTAGGGCGTCGCATGGGGCACCGGGTCCACCCGGTGCGCAACGAACCGCTCGGTCGCGGGTGCGGTCGGTGCGAGCGTCTCGTCGGGCCGGCCCCAGAGCCAGCCCTGCCCGAGGGTCGCACCGAGGACGAGCGCCCTCGTCAGGTCGTCCTCGACCTCGATGCCCTCCGCGACCACCTCGGCACCCGACTCCTCGGCGTAGGCGCGGACCGCCCCCGCGACGGTGACGGTCATGGGGTCGTCGAGCGTCCGGAGCAGCGCGAGGTCGAGCTTGACGACCTCCGGTCGCAGCAGCGGGACGAACGCGAGCGAGGCCGGTTCCGCGCCGACGTCGTCCAGCGCGATCGCGCAGCCCGCGACGCGCAGCGCGTCCGCGGCGGCGAGGATGCCCGCCGGGTCGGCCGCGAGCGCGCGCTCGGTGATCTCGACGACGACCTGGACGTGCGGCGGGCGGTCGGCCAGCGCGTCGAGCACCACGTCGAGGCGCCGCGTCAGCGTGGTCGGCTCGACGTTGACGAACAGCGTGACGGGGCGACCCTCGGACCGGTGGCCCACGACCCGCAGCGAGTGCTCGAGCGACGCACGCTCCAGCTCGCCCAGGCGCCCGGCGGCCCGAGCGGCGTCGAGCAGCGCGAGGGGTGACTCCAGCGCGGACCCGCGCGGCCCGCGCAGCAGGGCCTCGTGACCGACGGCCCCGCCGGATCTCAGGTCGACGAGCGGCTGGTAGACGCAGCGCAGCGCCCCGGCCCGGAGGACCTGCGCCAGCTCGGCGGTCGACGACGTCGGACGGTGGTTCAGGACAGCGGTCACGCCTGCCCATCGGCGCGCGACCGGCAGTCCTGAACGATGCGGCACGACGTCTCGCGTCGACGCCTCACTCGTGCGGACGCAGCTCCGCGAGGCGCTCGCGCGCCCGGGTCGCGCGGCCCGCGGCCTTCGTCGCGTCGCCCGCGGCGGCCCGGCGCTCGGACTC
>NZ_JACVQL010000293.1 GCF_019733465.1 Actinotalea ferrariae
GTCGCGGCCGGCCGGGGCAGCGGCTCGCGCAGGGCGAGCCGCGGCTCGACGGCGGCACCGCCTGCCGCGGCGGCGAGGTCGAGGGCGGCCTGGACCTCGTGCAGCCCCTCGGGGCGCCGGTGGCGGACGTCGAGCAGCGACCCGGGGTAGTCGACGCTCGTGGCGGCGACGAACCCGACGCCGGCCATGCGCGCCAGCAGGGCCATGGGCAGCGGGCTCTGGTGGAAGGACGTGAACACGACGCACCGGTCGTAGGCGCGCGCGGCGAGCGTCGCCACGAGCTCCTGCACCGCGGCGGGGTCGAGGGGCGCCGGGCGGTAGCCGCTCCACGGGGCGTCGAACACGAGCACCTCGTCGACGTCCGGCAGGAGCTCGCCCGCGGCGCGGCCGGCGGGCGACGCGAGCAGGTCGAGCCGGTCGGCCGTCGCCGCGAGCGACCGCAGCGCCGGACCGGTCAGCAGCACGTCCCCGTCGCTGTCGAGGCGCACGGCCAGCACGCGCCCGCTCACGCCGGCTCCCCGGCCGGGACCCGGCCCGGCTCCTCGGCCGGCACCTCATCCGGCACGTCGGCGGGCGCCCCGACCTCGGCCGAACGCGCCCCGACAACGGCCGCGACGCCCGCCGCCGACCCGTCACCCAGCAGGATCGCGACGGCCTCGCGCAGGTCCGCGGCGACAACGGGGGCCGCGGCCACCTCCTCGGGCCGCGTCTGCGGCGTCGGGACGAGCACGCCTCGCGCGCCGGCCGCGAGCGCGGCACCCACGTCGGCCCCGATGTCGCCCACGACGGCGCACTCCGCGGGCAGCACCCCGAGCGCGGCGGCGGCACGCAGCACCATGCCGGGCGCGGGCTTGCGGCACCCGCAGGCCTCCGCCTCGGTGTGCGGGCAGTGCTGCCACACGTCGATCGGCCCCAGCTCGGCCTCGATCCGCGCGTGCACCGCCGTCATCTGCGCGGACGTGATGAGGCCGCGGCCGATGCCGGACTGGTTGGTCACCAGACCTACGCGCAGGCCCGCCGCGCGGACGGCGTCGAGCGCCTCGCGTGCGCCGTCGACCACGCGCACGAGCTCGGGGTCGCCGTTGTAGGGGACGTCGTGGACGAGCGTGCCGTCGCGGTCGAACAGCACCGCGCGCAGCGGCGGCGGCCACGGGGCAGCAGGAGCGCGCCCCGGCAGCCGGAGCGGACCGGGCAGGGCGACGCCCGGCCGCGC
>NZ_JACVQL010000294.1 GCF_019733465.1 Actinotalea ferrariae
CCTCTCCGGCGGGCAGGCGCAGCGCGTGGCGCTCGCGCGGACGCTCGCGGCCGGGCCCCGCGCGCTCGTGCTCGACGAGCCGCTCGCGGCCCTCGATGCCCGGGCGCGCGCCGACGTGCAGCGCGCCCTCGCCGACCACCTCGCGTCCTTCGACGGACCGAGCGTGCTGGTCACGCACGACGTCGTCGACGCGCTCGTGCTGGCCGACCGGCTCGCCGTCCTGGAGGACGGCCGCATCGTGCAGAACGGTGCGCCGCGCGACGTCGTCCGCCGACCGGCGACGCCGTACGTCGCCCACCTGCTCGGGCTCAACCTCTTCCGCGCGCCCGTCCCCTTCCTCGCCGGGGGCGGGCCGGCCGGTGCGAACGTCGCCGTGCGCCCGTCGGCCATCACGCTCGAGCCGGCCGGTGGCGAGGCGCGCACCGGGACCTGGGTCGGGACGGTCGCCGCCGTGAGCACGCGCGGCGAGCACGTCCGGGTCGAGGTCGACGGCGAGCCCGGGGCCCTCGTCGAGACGACGGCGGCCGACCTGCCGCCGTACGTGCGTCCGGGCGCGCGGGTCGCGATGCGCGTCGCCCCGGCCGCCGTCGAGACGTACTGAGGGCTGCGGCCCGCGCCCCCGGGGCGCCGTGCACGCCGGTCGTCAGGGCGCCCGGTCGGTGACCTCGACGTGGCCGTGGGCGCCGCGCTCGGCGTCGACCATGACGTGCGAGACCACGGGGTAGTGCCCGGCCTCGGGGAACGTCAGCTCGACGAACCCGCCCTGCGCGGGCAGCAGCCCCAGCACCTGCGACCCGCCCGTCGCCCCGGGGTCGGCACCCGGCCCGCCGAGCAGGTACGCGCCCTCGGCGTACACGGTGTCGAACTGACCGCCGACCACGTGGAAGGACGACGCCCGGTTCGGGCCCGCGTCGAGCACCCAGATCCGCACGCGCTCGCCCGTGAGCGCGGCGAGCGGCACGTGGTCGTACTGGTTCGCGTACCCGTTGAAGACGACGGCGTCCGGGCGCTCGGCCGCGACCGCGGCGGCGTCGGCCACCCCGTCCTGCGGGCCGAGGTAGAGCTCGGACTGCACGAGGAGGTACTCGCGGTCGACGGCGGGCAGGTCCGGCGGGTCGATGACGACGGCCCCGAACATCCCGTTCGCGATGTGCAGCGACATCGGCATGGTCGAGCAGTGGTACATCCACACCCCGGAGCGCGTCGCCGTGAAGCGGTACGTGAGCCGCTCGCGCGGGTCGATGGTGCGCATGGGCTCGTCGGGCGCGAGCGCGCCGGCGTGGAAGTCGATCGAGTGCCCGATCGTCCCGTCGTTGACCAGCGTGATCTCGAACGTGTCGCCGACGCGGCCGCGCAGCGCCGGCCCGGGCGCCGAGCCGCCGAACGTCCACAGCGTCTGGGTGACGCCCGGGGCGACCTCGCGCTCGACCTCCTCGACCTCGAGGGTGAGCCGGTGGACGCGCTCGTCCGGCGCCGGGGCGAGGACCGGGTCGTACGGCTGGAAGGCCGGGCCGGGCTCACCCATGAGGTCCATGTCGACCGCCGCGCTCTCGGCGACGGTCCCGTCGTGCCCACCGTGGGCCGGGTCGGCGTCGTCAGCCGGCCCGGGCTTCTCGTCTGGTCCGGTCGCCGCCTGCGCGCCGCCCACGACGACGACGTCGAACGTCATGCCCATCTGCCGGTGTCCCGCGACCGAGCACCACCCGGCGACGCCGCGTCCGACGACGCCGAGGTCGATGCGCGCGGTCGCGCCGGCCGCCAGGCGCCCGCTGCTCGCGCCCGAGTCGAGGACGAGGTCGTGCACCGTGTCGTCGACGTTCGTCACGACGAGCACGAGCGCGTCGCCCGCCGTCACCTCGACCGACGACGGCTCGAACCGCATGTCCCTCGCCTCGACCTCGACCTCGACCACGCGCCCGGTCGCGGCGACGCCCGCCGTCGGCGCCGCGCCGAGCCCTGCGGCCGCGGGGTCCCCGGCAACACCCAGCGCGACGACGAGCGCGAGCGCGCCGGCGGCGGCCAGCCCCGGCC
>NZ_JACVQL010000295.1 GCF_019733465.1 Actinotalea ferrariae
CCCATCGCGCTGCGCCGGACCTCGCCGTAGAGGGGGTGCACGAGCCGCGCGACGGCGCCGGACGGCTCCGCCTCGGTCCGCACGAGCCCGCGCGCCTCGGCGTCCTCGACCGCCGGCGCGCCCGCGAGCTCGACGAGCGTGCCCACGGCGAGCGGCTCCCCCAGCGCCACGAGGTCGACGACGTCGCGCACGGCCGCGTCGAGGGCACCGATCTCGCGCTCGAGCAGCGCGGCGAGCTCGCGCGAGACGTGCGGCTCGCCGGACCAGCACCACACGCCGGAGGCGGGGCTGAGCCGGCCCGAGCGCATCTCGCCGGTGACGAGGTGGCGCAGGAACAGCGGGCTGCCCTGGCTCAGCGCCCACAGCCGGTGCGCGGTCGCCGTCTCGACCGGTCCGGCGAGGACGTGCGCGAGGAGGTCGGTCGTCGTGGCGCGGTCGAGCGGCGCGAGGTCGCGACGCGGCAGCAGCTCGTCCTTCCAGAGCGCGGTCACCGGGTCCGGCGCCGGCTCGCCGTCGCGGACGGTCACGAGCACGGGCGCGAGCCGGCGGACGACGACGCGGTGCAGCACGAGCGCCGAGAGCTCGTCGAGCAGGTGCGCGTCGTCGACGCCGAGGACCACGGGCCGACGTCGGGCGAGGTCGTCGAGCACGCGGCCCACGGCCGCGGCGGCGTCGCCAGGCGGGACCTCGACCAGGCCGGCGAACGCGCCGAGCGGGTAGGTGCGGGCGGCACGGCTGCCGAGCGCCCAGACGACGCGCGCCCCCGCGCGCGCCGCGGCGTCCCGGACGAGGCGGGTCTTCCCCACACCCGCGGGCCCCACCAGCAGGATCCCGGCCGCACCGGGCCGGACCGCCGCCGCGATCTCACGGAGCTCCGCGTCCCGACCGGTCAGCGGCCACGGCCGCGCCATCTGCCGATGCTAGCGACGGCGATCCGCGTACCGCACTACTCGCTCCGGCACCGCCCGGCGGCAGGATCGTCGAAGCATCCCGGCTTCGTGGAAGGTGCCTCCCATGACTGCACGCCCGACCACCCGCTCCGTCCTCGTCACCGGCGCCGGCCGCGGCATCGGTCGCGCGATCGCGCTGCACCTGGCCCGCGAGGGCTGGCAGGTTCACGCAGGCGTCCGCACCGACGTCGCCGCGAAGGCCCTGATGGACGAGTCGGACGCGATCACGCCCGTCGAGCTCGACGTCACCGTCCGCGAGCACGTCGCCGCCATCGACGCCGCCGTGCCCGACCGGCTCGACGCGCTCGTCAACAACGTCGGCATCGGGGTCCCCGGGCCGGTCGAGACGCTCAGTCGCGAGGACATGCACCGCCAGCTCGACGCCAACCTCGTCGGCCCGCTCGACGTCACGCGCGCCGTGCTGCCGCGTCTGCGCCGCACCCGGGGACGCATCGTCTTCATCTCGTCCGTCAACGGGCGCGTCTCGTTCCCGTTCACGGGCATCTACAACGCGTCCAAGTTCGCGGTCGAGGCGGTCGCCGACTGCCTGCGCGTCGAGCTCGGCCCGTTCGGCGTCCAGGTCGGGCTCATCGAGCCGGGCGTCGTCGCGACCGACCCGTGGAAGGAGATGGACCGGCTCATCGCCGAGTTCGCGGACGGCCTCACGCCCGAGCTGCGCAGGCTCTACGCCGAGCACATCGCCGGCGAGCGCCGGCTGCTCGCGAACCTGGGGAGCCGTGCGGCGCCGCCCGAGGGCGTGGCTCGTGCCGTCGCTCGTGAGCTCGACCGCACCCGGATGCACCCGCGCACCCCCGTCGGGCGGGACGCGCGCGTCATCCTGCTCATGCGGGCCCTCCTCAGCGACCGCCGGATGGACGGCGTCTGGACCCGCAGCCTGGGCCTCCCGCGCGCCGTGCCCGCTCGAGCGACGGATCGCCACACCGCCGGCGCGTTGCCGATCTAGCAACAGGACTTGCTCCGCGCTCGCATGGTCGCGCACAGTGCCTCGACAGCCCGACGGAGAGGCACGCCATGACGGAGCACACCCACGAGCACGAGCACCAGCACGGGCACGACCACGCAGGCGAGGACGACGACGACGTCTTCGAGCCGTCCGGCTGGGAGGCGCGGTACACCGGCGACTCTCCCGTGTGGTCCGGCCGGCCGAACGCTCAGCTCGTCGCCGAGGCGACGGGGCTCACGCCGGGCACCGCGCTCGACGTCGGCTGCGGCGAGGGCGGCGACGTCATCTGGCTCGCCCAGCAGGGATGGCACGTCACCGGCGCGGACTTCGCGGCCGCCGGTCTCGCGCGGGCGGCCCGCAACGCCGAGGCGGCGGGGGTCGCGGCCCGCACCGAGTGGTGGCAGGTCGACGCCCGCACCTTCGACGCGGGCGGCCGCACGTGGGACCTCGTGACCACGCACTTCCTGCACCCGCCGGACGCGGGCATGGCCGACGTCGTCCGCCGGCTCGTGACGGCCGTCGCGCCCGGCGGGCACCTGCTCGTCGTCGGGCACGCGCCGTCGGAGCTGCACCGGCAGCTCTCCGCGGCGAAGCGCCGGGCGATGTTCGTTGCCGCGGATCTCGTGCCCGCGCTGCCGGACGGGTTCGAGGTCCTCGTCCTGGAGCAGAGGCCGCGTACCGCGACGCACCAGGGCACCGAGCACCATGTGCACGACTCGACGCTCCTGGCCCGCCGGACGGCCTAGCGCGAGCGGGTCACTCCCCGTAGGCCCCGGCGACGCTCTTCGGCACGCACATGCGCCAGGCGTCGACGAGCAGCTCGCGCAGCTCGTCGGCGTCGATGGCGGCGAGCCTGACGTCGACCCACTGATACCGCATGTCGGAAGGCCGGGGCAGGAGGAACTTCTCCGGCTCGGCAGCGACCAGCGACGCCCGCTCCTCGCGGGGGAAGCCGAAGCCCATGATCGTCTCGTCGCGCGAGAAGGCCGCGTACACGAGACGGCCCACGCGGAACTTGACCTGGTCGCGGACGACGACCTCGTACGAGCGAGGGAGCGTGCGCGCGATCGCGCGCGCGTCCTCGATCGTCACGGCCACGGCCCTCATGGTCCACCCGGGCGCGTGCCGGTGTCGACGGCCACCGCGCCGGTCGGCCTGTCGGTCGGCTCGACGGCCGGCCGCACCGCGCCGCTACGCGGCGATGCGCCGATCGCCGAGGGACGCGCTGCGGCCGCCCGGGGCGGCGT
>NZ_JACVQL010000296.1 GCF_019733465.1 Actinotalea ferrariae
TCGGCGTGCGCCGCCGCGAACCACCGGTCGGGCGTGCGGTAGGGCTCGACGTCGAACCGGGCGAGCGCCTCGACGGCCAGGAGCCGCCCGTCCGCGAACGAGTAGATGGGCTGGTAGACGGCGTGGAGCAGGCGCCCGTCGAGCACCTCGTCGACGAGCCCGGCGAGGGCGGGGTCATGGCCGGGCGCCGGTTCGAGGCTCGGCGCGATCGCCTCCCGGAGCTCCGTCGTCAGCTGCCGCTCGTAGGTGTGCTGCCGGAGCTGGAGCGCGAGGGACGCCACGCAGCCGACGGCGACGAACATCGCGCCGCGCACGAGCCAGCTCCCCACCTCCTGCGGCTGCCCCGTCGAGACGACGAGCGGCATGAGCGGCCCGCACAGGACGGTCGCGACGGATGCGGTCGCGAGGGACCCGCGCAGGCCGAAGGGCAGGGTCGCGAGCACGATCGGCAGGTAGAAGAGGTGCGGCGTCGACATGTGGGTGCCGCCGGACGTGTGGACCACGACCCAGCCGAGGCCGAGCACCGCCGCGAGGATCAGTCCCGAGACCCAGGCGGGCAGCCGGACCGAGCGCTGCACCGCCCGGTCGATCCAGGACACGTCGAACTCGTGCGGTACCTCGCTCGCCGNNCACCGGTCGGGACTTCGCCATTGTGTCCCGGCTGGCAAGTCGGCGGGCGCCGAGGGGGTGACTTGCCCGGAGTGTGCGCCTTGGCCGCCCCCGGTCGGCTCAGCCCTCGGGATCCGAGGTCGCGCGCGCGGCGTCGAGCGGCGCGTGGATGTCGATCCCGTTCCCGTCGGGGTCGGTGAGCGACGCGTACCGCTGTCCCCAGAAGGCGTCCCACGGCTCGAGCTCGCTGTGGGCGCCGGCCGCGACGAGCTCGGCGTGCAGGGCGTCGACCTCCGCCGGGGTGCCCACCTCGAAGGCCAGCGACGCACGGGCGCTGCCCGTCGGGCGCACCCAGCCGGGCGCGAACGAGGCGAGGGACGCCTCGGTGTCGAGCATGAGCCGGAGGCCCGGCGCGAGCTCGGCCTCCTCGTGGTCGTCGGTGTCCGACGCGAAGTCGACCCCGAGGCGGCGGTAGAAGGCGACGCTCGCGCGCATGTCTGCGACGACGAGCTCGACGGCGCTGGCACGGATGGTGCGCGATGGCATGGTGCGGGATGGCGTGGTCATGCGACGCACGGTAGGTCCGACGTCCGACACGCGGGGCGGACAGGACCCGGTGCCGCCGTGGACCCCGACCCCACCGGTCGACGCCCCTGTCAGCGGCGGCCGGCGATCCGTACGGTGTGACGCATGGCACAGGCGGGGGCGGACTGGCGGGTGCTCGGCGGCGTCGCGACGGCG
>NZ_JACVQL010000297.1 GCF_019733465.1 Actinotalea ferrariae
GCCACACACCCCCGGCGACGAGCACGCCGACCGCGGCGAGCCCCGCGACGGGCCGGGCGCGCGGGGGGAGGCTTCTCATGCGTGCGGCCGCGCGCGGCCGCCGGGTGCGAGGTCGACCGCCGTCGGTCGTTCGACCGCGACGGTCGTCGCCTTCGCGGTGGCCGTCGCGAGGACGCCGGGCTCGAGCCCGAGCTCGTCGGCGGCCTCGCGGCTGATGAGCGAGACCACCCGGAACGGGCCCGCCTGGATCTCGACCTGCGCCATGACGGTGTCCCGGACGACCCGCGTGACCAGGCCCGTGAAGCGGTTGCGGACGGACTGCGACGCGGGCGGCCGTTCGGCGTCGCCGTCGGCGCCCGCGGCGAGCGCCTGCGCGAAGGCGGCGAGCTCGGCGCCATCGACCACCGTGCGGCCGGCCTCGTCCGTGGACGCGCTCAGGCGGCCGGCGTCGACCCAGCGCCGCACGGTGTCGGTGCTGACGCCGAGCAGGGACGCGACGTCGCGGATGCGGTAGGCATGCACGGGAGCAGCCTACGCACCTGCGGCTGTCTGAGCCGGGCAGCGGCGCATTTGCGACCAGCTGCGACCTGCACCTGCGGCGGCATCCACGGCCGACGCGGACCGGCCGAGGGCCGCACCGCCTGGTTCCCGACAACCCCTCGCGCGACGCCTCCTCGCGGCTCAGTACCGTGGCGACATGCCCCTCGCGCCCCTCGTCGAGCCGGGACCGCCGCTCACCGCCGCCCAGGTCGAGCGTTGGTCGCGGCACCTCCTGCTCCCCGTGCTGGGCGAGGCGGGTCAGCGCCGGCTGCGCAACGCCCGCGTGTGCGTCGTCGGCGCGGGTGGGCTGGGCGCCCCCGTCCTGCTCTACCTCGCGGCGGCCGGCGTCGGCCGCCTGGGCATCGTCGACCACGACGACGTCGAGCTCACCAACCTCCAGCGGCAGGTGGTCCACGGCACGGCCGACGTCGGCCGTGCCAAGACCGAGAGCGCGCGCGACGCGGTGCACGCGATCGACGACGGCGTCGACGTCGTGCTGCACCACGTGCGGCTCGACGCGACCAACGTCGACGCGGTGCTCGCCGGCTACGACCTGGTGGTCGACGGCACCGACAACTTCCCCACGCGGTACCTCGTCAACGACGCGTGCGTCCGGCTGGGGCTGCCGGAGGTGTGGGGGTCGGTGTACCGGTTCGACGCGCAGGTGTCCGTGTTCTGGGGGCGACCGCCGTCCGGCAGCGGCGCCGATCCGGTCCAGCTGCGCGACCTGTTCCCGGCGCCCCCGCCGCCCGGCAGCGTGCCGTCGTGCGCCGAGGGTGGCGTGCTCGGGGCGCTGGTCGGCCAGGTCGGGACGATCATGGCGACGGAGGCGGTCAAGCTCGTCACCGGTACGGGGGAGCCGCTGCTGGGACGGGTGCTCGTGCTCGACGGGCTCGCCGCGCGCTGGTCCGAGCTCCCGCTGCGCGGCAGCGTCACGACGGGCGACGGCGTCGACGACGCCGGGCCTGAGGGCGAGCACGAGGACGCCGTGGCGACGATCGCCGCGACCGCGCTCGCCGAGCGGCTCGCGGCGCGCGACCGCGGAGCCGACGACTTCACGCTGGTCGACGTCCGCGAGCCCGCCGAGCGCGCGATCGTCGCGATCCCCGGCGCGATCGCCGTGCCCCTGGGCGCGCTGCTCGACGGCAGCGGCGTCGCGGCCGTCCCTGCGGACCGTCCGGTGGTGCTGCACTGCCGCAGCGGTGTCCGGTCCGAGCAGGCCGCACGCGCCCTTCGGGCGGCCGGGCGCGACGACGTCGTGCACCTCGAGGGTGGCGTCCTGGCCTGGGTCCGCGACGTCGACCCGACGCTGCCGTCCTACTGAGCCCGCTCGCGACTCTCGAGGGGCACGGCGAGGTGCACGGCGAGATGCGCGGAGCAGACGCCCGGGCGCTCGAAGGGGACGAGGCGCGTGGCGGTCGCCGGGGAGCCGAGGCGCGCGAGCTCGCCCTGGATGAGGCCGAGGTGGGCGCCGCAGACGACGTCGGGGTGCTCGCGCGCGACCTCGAGGAACGGGCAGTGGTGCAGGTCGATGCGGCTGCCGTCGGCGGAGAGCTCGGGAGCGAAGCCCGCGGTACGGAGCGTGCGCAGGACCGGGGCGAGCGGCCCGGCCGACGGGGGAGCGGCGCCGTCCGTCACCGGTCCGGGCGTCCCGACGTCGGCGACGTCGGCGGGCGGGCTCGGCGCGCGGTTGCCATCGCCGGCCGGAGCTGCCGCGTGCTCGACCCAGCGGCGGCCCGCCTCGAC
>NZ_JACVQL010000298.1 GCF_019733465.1 Actinotalea ferrariae
GTCGGCCGGCAGCGCGCACGCCGGTGGCTCGCGGCCGCCGCGTCGGTCCTCGCGCTCGGCGCGCTCGCGGCGTGCGGGCAGGGCGTCGACGGCGGCTGGACCGACAGCGGCGAGGAGGCGGGCTACGTCTCGGGGGACCGGTCGGTCACCACGTGGCCGGCGGGCGACCGCACCGGACCGGTCGAGATCACGGGCACCGACTACGCGGGCGCACCCGTGGACGTGACGGCGTGGCGGGGCGACGTCGTCGTCCTCAACACCTGGTACGCCGCGTGCCCGCCGTGCCGTGCCGAGGCGCCGGACCTCGTCGAGATCGCGAACGAGTACGCAGACCAGGGCGTCCAGTTCCTCGGCATCAACGCGACCGACGACCCCGGCGCGGCCCAGCCGTTCGAGCGCACCTTCGAGGTGCCGTACCCCTCGGTGCACGACGTCGACGACGCCGCCGTCGCCGCGCTGCAGGGGATCGTCCCGCTCCAGGCCGTCCCGACGACCGTGGTCCTCGACCGCGAGGGCGACGTCGCCGCGCGCATCCTGGGCCGGGTCGACCCGTCCACGCTGCGGGCCCTCCTCGACGACGTGCTCGCCGAGCCGGTCTGACCATGGGGCTCGGGGGTCTCGTCGCCGACGTCACGGGCACGGTGCTCGGCGGCTCGATGCTGCTCGCGGTGCCCCTCGCGGTCCTCGCGGGCCTCGTCTCGTTCGCCTCGCCGTGCGTGCTGCCGCTCGTGCCCGGCTACCTGGGCTACGTCACGGGCATGGCGGGCGCGAGCCGGGCGGCGGCGCCCGCGCCCCCCGCGCCGCGGGGTGGAGGTGTCGCCACCACGACGGCGCCCGCGCCCACGCTGGCCGCCGTCGGCCGTGGCCGCCTGCTCGCGGGCGTCGGCCTGTTCGTCGCGGGCTTCACGCTCGTCTTCGTCGCGTTCGGCGTGCTCGCCGGGTCCCTCGGGGCCGCCCTCGTCCAGTGGAGCGACGTCGTCACACGCGTGCTCGGCGTCGTCGTCGTGGTCATGGGCCTCGCGTTCCTCGGCTGGCTGCCGTTCGGGCGGACGGAGCGCAGGCTGCACCTCGCGCCGCGCGCAGGCCTGTGGGGTGCGCCGCTGCTGGGCGTGGTCTTCGGGCTCGGCTGGGCACCGTGCATCGGCCCCACGCTCGTCGCCGTCTACACGCTCGCGCTCGACGGCGCCTCGGCCGGGCGCGGCGCCGTGCTCTCCGTCGCGTACTGCGTCGGGCTCGGTCTGCCGTTCCTGCTCGTCGCCCTCGGGCTCGAGCGCTCGCAGCGCGCGCTCGGCTTCCTGCGCCGGCACCGCGTCGCCGTCATGCGCATCGGCGGCGGTGTGCTCGTCGCCGTCGGGCTCGCGCTGGTCACCGGGCTGTGGGGCGTGTGGACGCAGTCGCTCCAGGGACTGGTCAGCGGATTCGAGACGGTCCTGTGACGCCCGACCGCGCGCGCACCGGGGACCGGCCTGCCTATCGCCCCGAGGGCCTGGTGACCGAGGCCGACGACGTCGAGGTGAACGCCGCTGACGCGGACGCCACGGACGCCGACGGTACGGGCGGAGGCGGTGCGGACGCCGGCCGTGCCGCGACGGCGGGCGATGCGCCCCAGCTGCCGCGACTCGGCGTCGTCGGCACGCTCCGCTTCGTCTGGCGCCAGCTGACGAGCATGCGGGTCGCGCTCATGCTGCTCATGCTGCTCGCGGTCGTGGCGGTGCCGGGATCGGTGCTGCCGCAGCGTCCTCAGGACCCGGCCGCCGTCGCGCGCTACCTCGAGGACAACGCGACGCTCGGCCCGTGGCTGGACCGGCTCGGGTTCTTCGACGTGTACGCGTCGGTGTGGTTCTCGGCCGTGTACCTGCTGCTGTTCGTCTCGCTCGTCGGGTGCATCCTGCCCCGGCTGCGTGCCCACCTGCGGGCGGTCCGCGCCCGTCCGCCGCGCGCGCCGCGGCGCTTCGAGCGGTTCGGGGTGCACGACGAGGTCACGACGGACGCGTCCGTGGACGACGTCGTCGAGCGGGCGCGCGTCGTACTCGTCGGGCGGGTCCCGCGCCTGCCGCGGTTCCGGGTCGACGTCGAGCGGCAGCCCGGCGGCGGCGCGACGGTCAGCGCCGAGCGCGGGTACCTGCGCGAGAGCGGCAACATCCTGTTCCACCTCGCGCTGCTCGGGATCCTCGTCTCGGTCGCGACCGGTCAGCTGCTGCACTACCGCGGTCAGGCGATCGTCGTCGAGGGCCGCGGCTTCGCCAACGCGGTGACCGCCTACGACACGTTCCGCGCGGGCACCGCGTTCGACCCGCGCTCCCTCGTGCCGTTCACCATGACGCTCGACCGGTTCAGCGCGGAGTTCACGGCCGACGCGCGGCCGCGTGACTTCACCGCCGAGGTCACGCTCGCCGAGCCGGGCGCCGAGCCGCGCGCCGAGACCATCAAGGTCAACCACCCGCTCTCGGCCGGCGCCGCGAAGGTCTACCTGCAGGGCAACGGCTACGCGCCCGACGTCGTGGTGCGCGACGCCGCGGGCGAGGTCGCGTTCGCGGGGCCGGTGCCCTTCCTGCCGCAGGACGCCGTCTACACGTCGAACGGGGTCATCAAGGTCCCCGACGTGACGACCGGCGAGCAGATCGGCCTCCAGGGTGTGCTGCTCCCGACGGCGGTGGTCAGCCCGATCGGCGCCGCGTCGGTGCATCCCCAGCCCGACGAGCCGCTGCTCGTCCTGAGCGTGTGGTCGGGCGACCTCGGGCTGGACGAGGGGATCCCGCAGAACGTCTACGAGCTCGACACCGACGCGATGACGCAGGCCACGGAGGACGACGGCACGGCCGTGACGCTGTTCGTCGAGCCGGGTCAGACGGTCGAGCTGCCGGACGGGCTGGGGACCATCACGTGGGAGGGGCTGCCGCGCTTCGTCGCGCTCGACCTTCGGCACGACCCGGCGCTGCCGTGGATCCTCGCGTGCGCGATCGGCTGCCTCGTCGGCCTGGCGGTCTCGCTGTTCACGCCGCGGCGGCGGGTGTGGCTGCGGATCACGCCGGCGGCCGAGGGCGCCGAGGGCCGCGACGCGACCGACGGCGGCGAGGCAGCGGCCGCACGGGGCGCGGACGGCTCCGGCACCCGCCGTACAGTGGTGGCCGGTGCCGCGCTGGCCCGCGGTGACGACGTCGGCCTGGCGGACGAGCTCGCGCGGGTCATGGACCAGGTCCGCGGTGACCATCCTGAAGGGCAGGACGATGAGTCTCGGTGAGCTGAGCACGCTGCTGGTGTGGGGGGCGACGACCGCGTACGCCGTCGCGCTCGTCGCGTTCGCGATCGACCTCTCGCGGCTCGCGGAGACGCGGGGCGCGGCCGTCGCCGCGCCGGCGCTCGTGGGCGCGTCGACGCGCGGTGCGGGGGCGACCGC
>NZ_JACVQL010000299.1 GCF_019733465.1 Actinotalea ferrariae
GTCCTGTGGCCGGCGGCGCCCGGCGCGGCGGCGGGTGCGCTCGACCCCGACGGCGCCGCGCGCGGTGTCGGGCCGGACGACGGCGCGGGGCTCGAGAGCTCGGCGGTCAACGACGCCAGCCTGGTGCTGCGCCTGAGCGCTCCGGACCTCGACGTGCTCGCGCTGGGCGACGTCGAGCCCGCGGCGCAGGAGCAGCTGGTGCGGCAGGCGGATCTCGGCGGGGTCGACGTCGTCAAGGTCGCGCACCACGGCTCCGCCCACCAGTCGCGCGCGCTCGCGGAGGAGGTCGGCGCCGCCGTGGCGCTCGTCGGGGTGGGGGCCGAGAACACCTACGGGCACCCCGCGCCCGCGACCGTCGACCTCTATCGCGACGCCGGGGGACTGGTGCTGACCACCGACCGGTGCGGTCCGGTCGCCGTCGGCGGCGGGCGCGGGCGGCTCGAGGTCTGGGCGTCGTGCCTGTGAGCGGCCGCCCGGGCGTGACGGACCTCCGTGGCAGGCTGTGCGCATGCCACCCGCCGCCCGTCGCAGCCCCGCCGGAGCCGGGTCGGGCGTCCCCTGGGACCAGGCCGAGCTCGCCCCGGTGGTCCTCGTCACCGGGTCCGAGGCCCTGCTCGCCGAGCGTGCCGTCGAGCGTCTCGTCGCCCAGGCCCGTGAGCGCGAGCCCGAGGTCGAGATCACGCGCCTGGAGGGCGCGGCGTACGAGGCGGGGCGCCTGCGCGTCGCGACGAGCCCGTCGCTGTTCGACGAGCCGCGGGTCGTCGTGCTGACGGACCTGCAGGCGGGCACCGAGGAGGCTCTGGCCGACGTCGTCTCGTACCTCGCCGACCCCTCGCCCGACGTCTGGCTGGTGCTCCAGCACGGGGGCGGCAACCGCGGCCGGAAGACGCTGGACGCGGTCCGGGCCGCAGGGGCGGCCGTGGTCGCGTGCGAGCCGCTCAAGCGCGACGCCGACAAGCATGCCTTCGCCGTCGGCGAGCTGCGTCGGGCCCGCCGCAAGGCCGAGCCCGCCGCGCTACGGGCACTCCTCGAGGCCTGCGGCGCGGACCTGAGGGAGCTCGCCGCGGCGTGCCAGCAGCTCGCGGCCGACTCGACCGGCACGGTGACGCTCGAGCTCGTGACCCGCTACTACGGCGGTCGCGTCGAGGCCACCGGCTTCCGGGTCGCCGATGCGGCCGTCGAGGGCCGCGCGGGTGAGGCCGTCGCGCTCCTGCGCCACGCGATGGCCACGGGCACGGACCCCGTGCCGCTCGTCGCCGCGCTCGCCGCGAAGCTACGCGTGCTCGCCAAGGTCGGCGCGGCGCGCGGACGCGGGCTCGACCCGATCCGTGACCTCAACCTCGCGCCGTGGCAGGTGGACCGCGCGCGGCGCGAGCTCGCCGGCTGGACGCCGGAGGCGCTGGCGACGGCGATCTCGGTCGTCGCGTCGGCGGACGCCGAGGTGAAGGGCGGGAGCCGCGACCCCGCCTTCGCCATCGAGCGGGCCGTCCTGAGGGTCGCGTCGGCGCGACGCTGACCCTGTCGCCGTCGCACGCCGTCGCGCGTCGACGGGTCGTCCGGCGCTGCCCTGGCATGCCGGCGTCGGCAGTCACGGCATCCTTTACTCACACGACGAGGACGTCGCCAGCAGGTCGAGGTGTGCGGAAAATCACCCGCAGCACTTCGACCACCTTTCTATGCATTTGTGCCAAAAGGTCGCCACGAATTCGTCAAATTCGCTGGTGAAAGGGGGTGCATAGCGGGAGGAATCCTGTCATAGTCGTCGTGACAGGCCACCCTTTCAAGCATGAGGAGCACCACCGTGAACCGCATCGTCAAGACCCTCGCCGCCGTCACCGTCACGCTCGGCCTCGCCGTCGTCGGCCTCCCCTTCGGCTCCGGCGGCGTGAGCACCATGTCGGGTGTCGGCAGCACCGGCTGCTGCAAGGTCTGACCTGCTCGGACCGCCCGCCGCTCTCCGGGCTCCGCCCCCCGAGCCCCCCGTCCGAGCCGGCGGCGAGCGCTCACCGAGCTCTCGCCCGCTGGCGATCGCGGCCCACGGCGCCGGACGTCACCCAGGCGGGTGACGTCCGCGCCGGCGAGCGGATTTCATCCGCCCGAGGGACTGCCCTGGGCCCCGTGTCAAGGTTAGAGTGACGAACTGTGACAGAACTCTCCGAACGTCTTCGCGTGGAACGAACCCGTGCGGGCCTCTCCCAGACGGCCCTCGCCGGCGAGGACTTCTCCCCGAGCTACATCTCGTTGATCGAGGCCGGTCACCGCGTCCCGACGGACGCCGCGCTGGCCGTGCTCGCGCGGCGCCTCGGGACGACGGCGGAGTACCTGCGCTTCGGCGACAAGGCGCCGAGCGAGGAGCGCGCCCGCCTCGAGATCGGGTTCGCCCGCCTCGCGCTGGCGAACGGCGCCGCGGAGGAGGCACGTGACCGACTGCTCGCGCTCGACGTCACCACGATCGCGCCGCGCCACCACGTCGAGGCGCTGCACACCCTCGCGCGCGCGCACGAGGCGCTCGGTGAGCTCGACGCGTGCGTCGCGGTGCTCGAGCCGCTGCTCGCGGACGCCCGTGCGGACCGGCGCTGGCTCGAGACCGCCGTCATGGGCAGCGACCTCGTCGCGGCCTACCACGAGGCGGGCGACCTCGGGCACAGCATCGCCCTCGGCGAGCAGCTGCTCGAGGAGGTCGAGTCCGCCGGCATCGGCGGGACGGACGAGCACCTGCGCCTCGCGGCGACGCTCCTGTGGAGCTACTACGAGCGCGGGGACCTGCTGTTCGCCGCCCACCGTGCGTCCGAGCTCATCGCGCTCGCCGAGGCCAAGGGCACCATGCGCGGCCGCGGCAGCATCTACTGGAACGCCTCGCTCGTCGCGGAGGGCCGCGGCGACTTCGCCGAAGCCCGGCGCCTGACCGAGCGTGCGCTCGCCTACCTGAGCGAGGGGGCGGCCAGCCGCGACGTGCCGCGCCTGCGCCTGCACTACGGCTGGCTGCTGCTGCGGTGCTCGCCGCCCGAGCCCGACGCGGCGCTCGTGCAGCTCGACCACGCGGCCGAGGAGCTCGCCGTCGTCGGGTCCGAGCTCGAGATCGCCCGCTGCGACTTCGAGCGCGGCCGCGCGTACCTCATGCTCGGCGACGCCGACCGCGCCGAGGACCTCGCGACGGCAGGCCTCGCACGCCTGGGCGACCAGGCGGCGCTCGACGTGTCCAACGGCCACATCCTGCTCGGCGACGCCTATGCCGCGCGCGGCGACGTCGAGCGTGCGCGCGAGACCTACCAGTGGGCCGTGGGCCGCCTCGCGATGATGTCGGCCGGGCGGATGGCCGCGACGGTGTGGCGGTCGCTCGGCGACCGGCTCCTCGCCCACGGCGATGCCGCGGGCGCCGCGCACGCGTTCGACGCGGCGCTGCGGGACGCCGGGATCCAGCCGACTGCGGTGCCCGCCGCGGTGGTCACCTCGCGCACGGCGGCCGGGTTCGGCGAGGCCGCGAACGCCTGACGACGCGGGCAGGCCGGTCGGCAGGGGGGACCGGCCCGCACGCGACGTCGCGCGACGTCGTGCCCGACCACGTCGGCTGCCGCACGACAACCTGCCGCACGACGACGAACGGCGCCGTCCCCGAGGGGACGGCGCCGTTCGTGTACGTGCGTGGCCGCCGGTGCGGCCCGTCGCTCAGAGGGAGGCGACCTGCTTGGCGAGCGACGACTTGCGGTTCGCTGCCTGGTTGGCGTGGATGACGCCCTTGCTGGCCGCCTTGTCGAGCTTGGTCGTCGCGACGCGGAGCGCCGTGGCGGCCGCGTCCTTGTCGCCTGCGGCCACGGCCTCGCGGACGCGACGGACGTGCGTCTTGAGCTCCGACTTCACGGCCTTGTTGCGCAGGCGCGCCAGCTCGTTCGTGCGGATGCGCTTGATCTGGGACTTGATGTTCGCCACGTGTGTTGACTCTCTTGTGCGTTTCGCCGGAGCGAATCTGACAGGTCGTAGAGGGCGCGTCCGGCACCGGGACTGGGGCGTGGGGACACCCTCGGAGAGGCGCTGGACGAGTGCCCGCCGACCTGGGCGGACACGCGAAGGTCGATGCTACCAGGCGCGGGCCTCGTTCGTGGCCCGTAGCGCCGGGAGCACCCCCGCGCGCGTGCTGCGCCGCAGGCTCAGCGCCGGAGCGCCGCCGCGACCTCGTCGAACCGGGCCCGGTCGAGCACGGCTCCCTCGCGGCGGACGTCACCGGGGGCCAGGCGCACCACGCGGTCGAGGCGCACCTCGCTGGGTCGGCGGCGAGGGTCCCACTCACCCGCGCCGAGGTCGAGCCACACCTCACCGCGTCGCCCCGGGCGGGCGTCGTGGTCGCGGCTCGAGAGCATGAGCCCGAGCAGCCAGGGGCCGTCGTGCCCGACGACGAGCACCGGCCGGTCCTTGCCGCGGCCGTCGCCCTCCTCGAACGGGACCCACGCCCAGACGATCTCGCCGGGGTCGGCCTGCCCGTCGAGGTCGGGTGCGTAGGCGGGCCGCAGCCGTCCCGTGAAGTCGCCCGGGTACGCGCCGTCCGCGCGACCTGCGCCCGCGACGTCGCCCCGCCGCGCGCCGCTCCCGCCGCGCGCACCCACGGCCGAGC
>NZ_JACVQL010000003.1 GCF_019733465.1 Actinotalea ferrariae
CTCCGGCTCCGGCTCCGGCTCCGGCTCCGGCTGCGGCGTCGGCGCAAGACCGGGCACACCTGTGACGAGCGTCGCGGCAGCGGCAGGCGCGCCGGCGGAGGCCGGCTCGTCGGCGGCATCCGCCTCGCCCGCCCCGGCCGGGGCCTCGGCGATCTCGACGCGCACGCCCGCCGCGCGGACGACGCCCGCGACGAGCGGCAGCGCACCGTCGGTGGGTGCACCCGCGAGCCCGGGGGTGCGCACGGTCACGGAGACGACGTCGGTCTGCATCTCCTCGGCCCACGTCGAGACGCGAGCGCCCGTGACGGTGCGGCCGGACGGCCCTGCGATCTCGACCTCGACGTCACCGCGGACGATCGTGCGGACGCGGTCGCCCTCGACGGAGACGAGCGCGAAGGGCGGCAGGTCGGCGATGCCCGCACGGAGCAGCACCTGGAGCGGGCCCGTGACGTCGGCGCCCTCGCGCACGGCCGTCCAGACGTCGGCCACGAGGCGCGCGTCCACGTCCGGCGGCAGCAGGGCCAGCCGCCCGTCGCTCACGACGGCGTACCACTCACCCGGTGCGTACAGGGGGACGGTCATCACGGCACCTCCGGGCGCTGGCTGGTCTGGCGCTGGCTTGTCGGGCGCGGGATCGTCGCGCCGTCGATCTCGTCGTCCCAGGCCCCGTCCGGGCCCGGCTCCGTCGCACCCCGGTCGGGGGCGCGCACGGTGTTCTCGACGTCGGGGCTGTCCGTGGCGACGGCGACGTCGACCACGACCGCGCTGACGTTGTCCTTGCCGCCCGCCTGGAGCGCGGACGACACGAGCTGCTGGGCCGCCTCCTGCGGGTCGGCGACGCTCGCGAGGATGCTGCGCAGCGCGCCGTCGTCCAGCTCGGACGTCAGGCCGTCGGAGCAGATGAGGAGGCGGTCGGACGTGCCGGCCGGGATGAGCCAGTAGTCGGGCTCGGGCTCGGCACCGGTGCCGACGGCCCGCGTGATGACGTGGCGCTCGGGGTGGCCCACGGCCTCGCGCGGGTCGAGCTCGCCCGCGTCGATGAGCTCCTGGACGACGGAGTGGTCGACGCTGATCTGCTCGAGGTCGCCGCCCGAGAGGCGGTACACGCGCGAGTCGCCGATGTTGAACACGAGCCAGTAGGAGCCGCCGTCGTGCGCGGCGATCGCGACGCCCGCGACGGTCGTGCCGGCGGTGCGCCCGGCCGCGACCGACTCGCGCAGGCGGGTCGCCGTCCGGTGGAAGCACTGGTGCACGTCGTCGGGCGACGCGGACGTCCGGCCCGCGAGCTGGGAGAACTCCTCGACGGCGAGGCGGCTCGCCACGTCACCGGCCGAGTGGCCGCCCATGCCGTCGGCGACCATGAACACGGGCGGGTAGGCCAGCAGCGAGTCCTCGTTGAGGCTGCGCACTCTGCCGCGATCGGTCGCGGAACCCCAGGACGTGCGCACAACCCTCCCCCGTCACCCCACCGCGGACTCGTGGAGCCCGCGCGAACACACCATGCTCCAGGACCATCGGCTCGATCCCGGCCGGAGTTGAGCCGTTCGGGTGAACGAGATCGCGATCCCCGTGCGAGCTCAGGCCGCGCGGTCCACCAGGGCCTGGGTGAAGGAGACGAGCGCCTCCCGGACCGGGCCCGCGGGAAGGGTACCCAGGGCGGCGACGGCCTCGTCGGCGTAGCGCACGGCGCGGGCACGGGTCTCCTCGACCACCGGGTGCGCGCGCAGGGCCCGCACGGCGTCGTCGAGGTCGGCGTCGGCCGAGAGGTCGGAGTCGAGCCGCGCGACCAGGTCGCGGTCCGCCTGCGTCGCGTCCGGCCCGGCCGCCCGGCGGCGCAGCAGCAGCGCGGGCATCGTCGGGACCTTCTCGCGCAGGTCGGTGCCCGGCGTCTTGCCGGTCTGCCCGCCCTCGGAGGTCAGGTCGATGACGTCGTCGGCGAGCTGGAACGCGACGCCCACCTTCTCGCCGTACTCGACGAGCGTCTCGACGACGTCCGGCCGGCAGCCCGCGAACATGGCGCCGAACCGGGCGGACGTGGCGATGAGCGAGCCGGTCTTGTCGGAGAGCACCTGGAGGTAGTGCTCGACGGGGTCCGCCTCGGGTGCGGGGCCGACGGTCTCGTGGAGCTGGCCGAGGCACAGGCGCTCGAAGGTCGCGGCCTGGATCCGGACGGCCTCGGGGCCGAGGCCGGCCACGATCGCCGACGCGCGGGCGAACAGCAGGTCGCCCGTGAGGATCGCGACGTGGTTGCCCCAGACCTCGTGCGCCGACGGCGCCCCGCGCCGCACCGGCGCCGAGTCCATGACGTCGTCGTGGTACAGCGTCGCGAGGTGCGTGAGCTCGACCACGACGGCGGCGTCGACCACCTCGGGCCGCATGCCCTCGCCCAGCTGGGCGGCCAGCAGCGTGAGCAGCGGACGCAGCCGCTTGCCGCCCGCGTTGACCAGGTGGCGCGAGGCCGTGTCCGCCAGGACGTCCGCATGCGCCACGGCGCCACGCAGCCGCTCCTCGACGAGCTCCAGCCGGGCCGTGAGCAGCTCGGCCAGGGCGGCGTCGGCGAGCGGCAGCGTCGTCTGGCTCACGGGATGAGCCTGGCCGCGTCCGCGAGCACGTCCAGCACCGGCGACGGGAGCACGCCGAGCGCGATCGTCCCGACCACGCCGAGCGCGATGGCGACCGTGGTGAAGCCCTCGGAGCGGACCACCGTCGTGGACTCGCCGGGCGTGCCCGCCGGGTCCGTGAAGAACATCAGCACGATGAGCCGCACGTAGAAGAACACGGAGGCGGCCGACACGACGACGCCGACGACGACGAGCCACGTCAGCCCGCCCTCGATCGCCGCGGAGAAGACCGCGAACTTCCCGGTGAAGCCGGCCGTGAGCGGGATCCCGGCGAACGACAGCAGGAACAGCGCGAAGGACGCCGCCAGCACGGGGCTGCGCTTCCCGAGTCCCGACCACTGCGTGATGTGGGACGCCTCGGCGACCACGGCCGAACCGGGGCCGGCCGTGACCTCGCGGACGAGCGTCACGATCGCGAAGGCACCGATCGTCGTCAGGCCGTAGGCCACGAGGTAGAACAGCACCGAGGAGATGCCCGACTGCGTGAGCGCGACGACGCCGACGAGGACGAACCCGGCGTGCGCGATCGACGAGTACGCGAGCATGCGCTTGACGTCCGACTGCACGATCGCGACGACCGTGCCGACCACCATCGTGATGACCGCGACCGCCCACAGGAGCGGCATGACGTCCCACTCGAGCGGCGGCAGCACGACGTAGACGAGGCGCAGGATCGCACCGAAGGCGGCGATCTTGGTGCACGCGGCCATGAAGCCGGTGATCGGCGTGGGCGCACCCTGGTAGACGTCGGGCGTCCAGGCGTGGAACGGCACCGCGCCCACCTTGAACAGCAGCCCGACGAGGACCAGGACGACGCCCGCGAGCAGGAGGGCGTCGAGCCCGACGACGGTCTGCGTCGCGGCCGCGATGTCGGCGAACCGCACCGAGCCGGCGAAGCCGTAGAGCAGGGCCGCGCCGAAGAGCAGGAACGCGGACGCGAACGCGCCGAGGAGGAAGTACTTCATCGACGCCTCCTGGCTGAACAGGCGGCGGCGTCGCGCCATGCCGGACAGCAGGTACAGCGGCAGCGAGAGCACCTCGAGCGCGACGAACAGCGTGAGCAGGTCGCCCGCGGCGGGGAAGATCATCATGCCGCCGAGCGCGAAGAGCACGAGCGGGTAGACCTCGGTCTGCGCGATGCCCTTGCGCCGCGCGAGCTCCTCGTACTCCGAGCCCGGGACGGCGGCCGCGGACGGCGCGAACGCGTCCTCGCCCGACTCCGTGCGGTCGGTGATGACCAGGAGGCTGATGAGGCCGAGCACGGCGAGGACGCCCCACAGGACGAGCGTCGGCCCGTCGAGGATGACCGAGCCGCCCATGATCTCGGTGCCGCCCGTCTCCATGACGTCGGACCACAGCGCGGCCACGGCGACGACGGCGCCCGCGAGCGCCAGCGCGGCGAGAGCGAGCTGGATCGCGCGGCGGAGCCGCTGCGGCGCGAAGGCCTCGACGAGCACCCCGAGCGCACCGGCGCCGAGCACGATGACCACGGGCGCCAGCTGGGCCCACGGCACCTCGGGTGCCACGAAGGCGGGGGTCACTGGTCGCTCCCGTCGACGGAGGTATCGGTGGATCCGGTGGCCGCGTCGGCGGCCTCGGCCTCGGCCTCGGCATCGTCAACCGCACGGCCGGAGCCGTCCGGGCCGCCGACGGCCTCGACCGAGGCGGCCGCAGGCTCGCGGACGAGGTCCAGCGCGGGCGCCGGGTAGAAGCCGAGCACGACGAGCGCCACGACGAGGGGGCCGACGACCCACTTCTCTCGTGCCGAGAGGTCGTGCGTCAGCGCGGCGTCCTCGCGGGCGGGGCCCGTGAAGATCCGCTGGTAGGTCAGCAGCACGTACAGGGCGGCGAGGATCACGCCGAGCGTGGCGACGATCGCCGCCGGCCGGTTGACCTCGAACGTGCCGACGAGCACGAGGAACTCGCTCACGAAGGTCGAGAGCCCCGGCAGGGACAGCGCCGAGAGGCCCACGAGGAGGAACGTCCCGGCGAGCACCGGCACCACCTTCTGCAGCCCGCCGAACGCGGAGATCTGCGCGGTGCCGCGGCGCGCGACGAGGAAGCCCGCGAGCAGGAAGAGCCCGCCCGTCGAGAGCCCGTGGTTGACCATGTAGAGCGAGGCGCCCTGGGTGCTCACCTCGGTGAACGCGAAGATGCCCAGCACGATGAAGCCGAAGTGGCTGACCGACGTGTACGCGATGAGGCGCATGAGGTCCTCCTGGCCGATCGCCAGGAGCGCTCCGTACAGCACGGAGATCACGGCCAGCACGATGATCACCGGGGCCGCCCAGCGGGACGCCTCGGGGAACAGCGGCAGGCAGAGCGTGAGCATGCCGAACGTGCCGACCTTGTCGAGCACGCCGACCAGCAGCACGGACGTGCCCGCGGGCGCCTGCTCGGCGGCGTCGGGCAGCCACGTGTGGACCGGCCACATGGGCGCCTTGACCGCGAAGGCGAGGAAGAGCGCGAGGAAGAGCAGGCGCTCCGTCGTCTGCGGCAGGTCGAGCCCGACGAGGTTCTCGATGAGGAAGCCCTCGGGGCCGCCCGGGCCCTGGAGGTAGAGCGCGATGACGCCGACGAGCATGATCAGCCCGCCCGCGAGCGAGAAGAGCAGGAACTTGACCGCCGCGTAGCGTCGGCGCAGGCCGCCGAACGACCCGATCATGAAGTAGACCGGGATGAGCATGGCCTCGAAGAGCACGTAGAAGAGGAACAGGTCGCGCGCCGCGAAGACGGCGACCATGCACGCCTCGAGGACGAGCACGAGCGCCATGTAGTGGCGGATCCGGTTGCCGTCGTCCCCGCCGCCGGCCGGTGCGTCGACCGCCCGGGTGGCCGACGGGTCGGTGCCCACGGCGCCGACGACGGCGCCCGCGGGCACGGCGTCGGGGTGCTCACGCCACGCGGCGAGGATCACGAGCGGCACGAGGAGGACGGACAGCAGGACGAGCGCGAGCCCGACGCCGTCGACGCCGACCGCGTAGCTCACGCCGAACGCGGGGATCCAGGGCGTCTGCTCGGCGAGCTGGTGCTCGTCGGCCCGCGAGACGTCGAACTGCAGCGCCGCCGCGACGGCGCCGGCGAGCACGAGCAGCGAGACCGCGAAGGCGATCGGACGGGCGTGCCGGCGCGCGCCGCGAGGCAGCGCCCAGAGCACGACGGCGCCCAGCAGCGGGACCACGATGAGCGTGGTCAGCCAGGGGAAGGTGTCGGTCATGGTGTCTCTTCCCTCAGATCCGGAACGCCAGGACGACGGCGGCGAGCGCCACGATGCCGGCGACCATGGTCGACGCGTAGGACCGGACGTAGCCGTTCTGCGCGCGGCGCAGCACCTCGCCCGAGCCCGCGACGAACCGCGCGAGGCCGGTCGCCGCGCCGTCGACGACCTGGCGGTCGCCGTAGACGAGCGAGCGGGTGAGGTACTGGCCGGGACGCATGAGCAGCGCCTCGTTGACGTGGTCCTGGTACAGGTCCTTGCGGGCGGCGCGCGTGAGCACCGAGCCGCGCGGGGCGAGGGCCGCGACGGGCGACGCCGCGTACTGACGCCACGCGAGGAACGCGCCGGCCGCGACGAGCGCGATCGTCAGGCCCGTGATGAGCGGCACCGACAGCACCGGCTCGTGGTGTTCGGCGTGGCCCGTGACCGGCTCGAGCCACGTCACGAACGTGCCGCCCAGGGTCAGGACGCCGCCGAGCGCGACCGACCCGATCGCGAGCACGACCATCGGGATCGTCATGAGCGCGGGCGACTCGTGCGGGTGGCGCACGGGTGCCTCCGGGTCTGCGGCTCCCCCGCCGTGGCCGTCGCTCCAGCGCCGCTCGCCCTGGAAGGTCATGAAGAAGAGGCGCGACATGTAGAAGGCGGTCAGCCCCGCGCCGAGGAGCGCGACGGAGCCCAAGACCCAGGGCTGCCAGCCCTCGCCGTCGGCGACCGCGAACGCGGACTCGATGATCTTGTCCTTGCTCCAGAAGCCGGACAGGCCCGGGAAGCCGATGATCGCGAGCCAGCCGGCCGCGAAGGTCAGCCACGTGATCTTCATGTAGCGCGACAGGCCGCCGTAGCGCCGCATGTCCACGGAGTCGTCCATGCCGTGCATCACGGAGCCGGCACCGAGGAACATGCCGGCCTTGAAGAAGCCGTGCGTGAGCAGGTGGAAGATCGCGAACGCGTAGCCGATCGGGCCGAGGCCGGCCGCGAGCATCATGTAGCCGATCTGGGACATCGTCGAGGCGGCGAGCGTCTTCTTGATGTCGTCCTTGGCGCAGCCGACGATCGCACCGAACAGGAGCGTGATCGCGCCGACGATCGCGACGACCAGCAGCGCGTTCGGCGCACCCTCGTAGACGGGCGCCGAGCGCACGACGAGGTAGACGCCCGCGGTGACCATGGTCGCCGCGTGGATGAGCGCCGAGACCGGGGTCGGGCCGGCCATCGCGTCGCCGAGCCAGGACTGCAGCGGGAACTGCGCCGACTTGCCGCACGCCGCGAGGAGCAGCATGAGGCCGGCCGCGGTGAGAACCGCCTCGGACGCACCGGGCGCGCCGTCGAAGACCGTGACGAAGTCCGTGCCGCCGAACTCGGCGAACAGGATGAAGATCGCGACGAGCATGCCGACGTCGCCGACGCGGTTGGCGATGAACGCCTTCTTCGCGGCGACCGCGTACGGCAGGTTGTGGTTCCAGAACCCGATCAGCAGGTACGAGGCGAGACCCACGCCCTCCCAGCCGACGAAGAGGAGCAGGTAGCTGTCCGCGAGGACGAGCAGGAGCATCGACGCGACGAACAGGTTGAGGTACGCGAAGAACCGGCGCCGGTCGACGTCGTGCTCCATGTAGGCCACGGAGTAGATGTGGATGAGCGTGCCGACGAACGTCACGAGCAGCACGAACGTGAGCGACAGCGGGTCGATCCGCAGGCCCGCGTCGAGCGTGAAGTCACCCGCCGGGATCCAGGTGAACAGGTGCAGGTCCTGCACCCGCTCGTCGGCGGGCAGGCCCAGCGTGGCCACCCACAGGACGGCCCCGACCACGAAGGCCGAGGCCGAGGCGAGGACGCCCAGCCAGTGCCCCCATCGGTCGGCTCGCCGCCCGGCCAGCAGCAGCACCGCTGCTCCCGCGAGGGGCAGCGCGACGAGGAGCCACGCGAGCGTGAAGGACCCGGAGGCCTCCGCCGCGGACGCGATGTGCTCGTCGGCCGCGAACGGCACGCCGGCGGGCAGGCCGGCAAGAGCGTGTGTCGACACCCGGCGCTCCTCAGCTCTTCAGAAGGTTGGCGTCGTCGACCGAGGCCGAGCGACGGGTGCGGAAGATCGCGACGATGATCGCCAGGCCGACGACGACCTCGGCCGCGGCCACGACCATGACGAAGAACGCCACGACCTGGCCGGTGAGGTCGCCGTGGATGCGCGCGAAGGTCACGAACGCGAGGTTCGTCGCGTTGAGCATGAGCTCGACGCCCATGAACACGATGATCGCGTTGCGGCGCAGCAGGACGGCGAGGGCACCGATCGAGAACAGCAGGGTGGCCAGCACCAGGTAGTTGCTCAGGTTCACCGCACCTGCTCCTCACCGGTGATGGACCGCTCGGGCGGGGTGGAGCCGATGCCCTCGGCACCGATCTCCGCGTGGACGTCCGACACCGCGCGCTCCTGACCCCGGATGCGCAGGACGCGCGGCACCGAGTGCTCGAGCGGCCGGCCGTCGGGGCCCAGCGCGGGCACGTCCATCGCGTTGCTGCGCGCGTAGACACCCGGTGCGGGCAGCGGCGTGAGGACCGCGCCCGCCGCGACGCGCGCGTCGGACCGCTCGCGCTGGCCCACCAGGCGCGTGAGGCGCTGGCGGTGCGTGAGCACGAGGGCACCGAGCGCCGCGATGACGAGCAGGGTGCCGACGACCTCGAGCGCGAAGACGTAGTCGGAGAAGATCACGCGCGCGACGCCGACGGGGTTGGTGTCGGCGTTCGCCTCCGCGAGCCCCACGGGGGCCATGTCCGCCGCCGTGAGGACCACCCCGACAAGCACGGCCGCGAGCCCGCCGCCGAGGAGCAGGCCGATCCACCGCTGGCCGCTGATGGTCTCGACGAGCGAGTCGGAGGAGTCGACGCCCACGAGCATGAGGACGAAGAGGAACAGCATCATGACCGCGCCGGTGTAGACGATCACCTGGACGACGCCGAGGAAGGGCGCCTCCTGCGCGACGTACAGGATCGCGAGGCTGATCATCACGACGACGATGCTCATCGCGGCGTGGACCGTCTTGCGCGCGAACAGGAGCCCGAGCGCCGAGATCACCATGACCGGCGCGATGACCCAGAAGAGCACCCCCTCGGCCGCCGAGGTGGTGCCGCTCTCGGCGAGCGAGGTCGCGAGGCCTGCGGCGAGCGGGCTCACCGGCTCCCCCTCCCCTGCGACGCGGAGGCGTCGACCTCGGCCGGCTGGCCGTGCTCCATGGGCTCGGCGAGCTCCGACGACGTGTCCCGGTCGCCCGAGCCCTGCGGCCGGTGCCCCGGACGCAGCGCCTGCAGCGTCGCGTCCTCGGGCCGCCACTGCGCGACCCAGTCGATCTGCTCGGGCACGGGTCCCGTGACGGCACCGCGGTAGTAGTCGGTGTCCTCCGTGCCGGGCACCATCGGGTGCGGCGCGCCGAGCATGCCCTCGCCCATCGGCGCGAGCAGGTCCTGCTTCTCGTAGATCATCCCGCGCCGCGTCGGGCCCGCGAGCTCGTACTCGTTCGTCATCGTCAGCGCGCGCGTGGGGCACGCCTCGATGCACAGGCCGCAGAAGATGCAGCGCAGGTAGTTGATCTGGTAGACGCGGCCGTACCGCTCACCGGGCGAGTACTGCGCGTCGGGCGCGTTGTCGGCGCCCTCGACGTAGATCGCGTCGGCGGGGCACGCCCAGGCGCAGAGCTCGCAGCCGATGCACTTCTCGAGCCCGTCGGGGTACCGGTTGAGCTGGTGCCGCCCGTGGTAGCGGGGCTTGGTCGGCACCTTCTCGAACGGGTACTGCTCGGTGACGGTGGGCTTGAACATCGACGAGAGGGTCACGCCGAAGCCCGCGGCGGGCGCCAGCACCTCGCCGATGCCCTTCTTGGGCTCGATGAGCGACGTGTACTCGTGCTCCGGACCACCGGCGCCACCGGCGACGTCGCCGCCGCGGTCGCGACGGCTGATGTCCTTGTCAGCCACGGGTCTCCTCCTGCTCGCCGTCGGCGGGTGTGTCGGCGTCCGCACCGGGTGCCCCGGACGGTGCCTGCGTGATGGTCGCGGTCGCGGTGCCGGTGCCGCCCTGCGCGCGCTGCGCCTCGAGGCGCGCACGGCGCGGCGAGGGCGGCAGCGTCTGACCGGGCAGCGGCGGCACAGGGTAGCCGCCGGCGAAGGCGTCGAAGGCCTCCGGCTCGGGCTCGGGCTCGGGCTTCTTCTCCGGCACGAGGAACGACAGGCCGATCCCGACGACCGCGATGACGCCCAGCACGATGAGCAGCGTCCGCAGGTCGACGTCGGTGAACTGGCGCACGCCCTGCACGACGGCGACGCACACGATCCAGACGAGCGCGGCCGGGATGAGGACCTTCCAGCCGAACTTCATGAACTGGTCGTAGCGGAAGCGCAGGAGCGTGCCGCGGATCCAGACGAACAGGAACATGAAGAACCAGAGCTTCGCCAGGAACCAGAGGACCGGCCACCACCCCTGGTTGAGCATGCCGTCGTTGATGAGGCCGAGGCCGAACGGCGCCTTCCAGCCGCCGAAGAACAGCGTGGTGGCGACGGCCGAGACGTTGAGCATGTTGATGTACTCCGCGAGGAAGAACCACGCGAACTTCATCGACGAGTACTCGGTCATGAAGCCCGAGACCAGCTCGCCCTCGGCCTCGGGGAGGTCGAACGGGAGGCGGTTGACCTCGCCGACCATGGAGATGAAGTAGATGACGAAGGCCGGCAGCAGCGGGAAGACCCACCACACCGAGTCCTGCGACTCGACGATCTGCGACGTCGACATCGAGCCGGCCATGACGAACACGCTCACGAGGGACAGGCCCATCGCGAGCTCGTAGGAGATGACCTGCGCCGTCGAGCGGACCGCGCCGAGCAGCGGGTACGTCGAGCCCGAGGCCCAGCCGCCGAGCACGATGCCGTACACGCCGACCGAGGTCGCCGCGAGGATGTAGAGGACGGCGACCGGGAAGTCCGTCAGCTGGACCGGGGTCTCGACGCCGAACATCGACACGACCGGGCCGAGCGGGATGACCGCGAACGTCAGCAGCGCGCAGAACACCGAGATCATCGGCGCGACGATGTAGACGACCTTGTCGGCGGCCTTGACGTTGATGTCCTCCTTGAGCAGGAGCTTCATCGCGTCGGCGAGCGACTGCAGCAGGCCGAAGGGCCCGTGCACGTTGGGCCCGGGCCGGATCTGCATCCGGGCCACGACCTTGCGCTCGAACCAGATCGCGATGAGCACGCTCGTCAGCAGGAAGACGACGATGCCGACCGCCTTGATGGCGACGATCCACCACGTGTCGTTGCTGAAGTCGGCGCTCGGCGGCAGCTCGACGGCGGCCGCGAGCGGCCCGCCGAGCGTCGCGAGACCAGGGACGGCCATCAGAGCACCTCTCCGTCGGTCGTCGTCGCGTCGGTCGTCGCGGCGTGCGCGCGACGTCCCGTCGGTGCCGCGGCCTCGACGTCCGCGGCGGGCAGTGCCGCCGCGGCGACGTCGACCACCGCACCGGCGTCGACGCGGAGCGTCGGGCGCACGCTCGAGCCGGTCGAGTGCACCGGGACCCACACGACGCCGTCGGGCATCGGTGTGAGCAGGGCCGGCAGCACGATGCGGCCGGCGCCGGTGCGCACGGTCACCGCGTCGCCGGTCGCGACGCCGATCGCCGCGCCCGTGGCGGGCGAGAGCCGCGCGACCGGACGCTGGGCGGTCCCCGCGAGGAACGCCTCACCGTCCTGGCAGCGACCCGCGTCGAGCAGCTGGTGCCACGTCGCGAGCACGGCCTGGCCCTCGCCGAGCGTCGGCGGCTGCGCCGCCGCGACGGCAGGAGCCGGCACGCGGGCGCCGTCCCAGGCGCCGATCGCGTCGATCTCCGCGTGCGCCTGCGCGACCGTCCGCAGCCCGAGCATCGTGCCCATGGCGTCGGCCAGGGCGTCGAGCACGCGGTGGTCCGCCATCGCGGTCGAGGTGAGCGCCTGCGGGAAGGGGCGGGGGCGCCCCTCCCAGTTGAGGAACGTCCCGGCCTTCTCGACGGGCGGCGCGACCGGCAGCACGACGTCGGCCAGAGCGGTCACCGCGGACGCGCGCACCTCGAGCGAGACCACGAAGCCGACGCGCTCGAGGGCCGCACGGGCCAGCGCCGGGTCCGGCAGGTCGACCGGGTCGACGCCGCCGACCACCAGCCCGCCCAGCTCGCCCTCGGCCGCTGCGGCGAGGATCTCCCCCGCGCTGCGCCCGGGCTCGGCCGGGAGCCGCTCGACGTCCCAGGCCGCCGCGACGTCGACGCGCGCCTGCGCATCCGTCACGGGACGGCCGCCGGGCAGGAGGCCGGGCAGCGTGCCCATCTCGACGCCGGCGCGCTCACCCGCGCGGCGCGGGATCCACGCGAGGCGCGCGCCCGTCCGCTCGGCGAGCCGCAGCGCGGCGCTCAGCCCGCCCGGGATCGTCGCGAGGCGCTCGCCCACGAGGATGATCGCGGACGCGTCGAGCGCCTGGCCGGCCTCGGCGAGCACGCCGTCGGCGCGCGGCGTGCCGAGCGCGTCGAGCACCTCGGGCTCGGTGCCCGGGGCCGCGGCGAGGAGCCGCGCGTCCAGGCGGTCGAGCGCACGGCTCGCGAAGGGTGCGACCGAGAAGACGCGGTTCCGGTTCTTCTGGACGCCCTTGCGCAGGCGCAGGAAGGCGATGCCGCCCTCGTCCTCGGGCTCGAACGCGACCAGCAGCGTCACGGGCGCGGACTCGAGGTCCGCGAAGGTGACCGACATCCGGCTGCCCGCGACGTGGTGGGCGAGGAACGCCTCCTCCTCCGCCGAGTGCGGACGGGCGCGGTGGTCGACGTCGTTGGTGCCCAGCACGACGCGCGCGAACTTCGCGTACGCGTAGGCGTCCTCGAGCGGCAGCCGGCCGCCGGGCAGGACGCCCACGCCGCCCGCGGCACGAGCGGCGGCGAGCCCCTCGGCGGCGACCTCGAGCGCCTCGGCCCAGCTCGCGGTGCGCAGCTCGCCCGGGGTGCCGTCCTCGGCGCGGTCGCGGACGAGCGGCACGGTCAGGCGGTCGGGCATGCCCTGCCACGTGAAGGCGAAGCGGTCCTTGTCGCTGATCCACTCCTCGTTGACCGCGGCGTCCTCACCCGCGAGGCGGCGCAGCACGACGCCGCGGCGGTGGTCGACGCGGATCGCGGCACCGTTGCTGTCGTGCTCCGCGACGCCCGGCGTGGAGATGAGGTCGAACGGACGCGCGCGGAAGCGGTACGCCGCGTTCGTCAGCGCGCCGACGGGGCAGATCTGGATGGTGTTGCCCGAGAAGTAGGACGCGAAGGCACGGCCCGACGTGTCGAGCGTCGCCATCCCGACCGGACCTCGCGGGTCGACCTCGGGCTGCCCGACGGCGACCGGGAGCGGCGTGCCGTCCGGCTGGACGCCGCGGTACGTCTCCGCGCGGTCGCTGCCGGCGAAGCCCAGCACGGCGGGGTCGAAGACGCCGATCTGCTGGCGCACACCGCGCTGCTGCAGGTCGATGAAGGGGTCGCCCGCGATCTCGTCCGAGAAGCGGGTGCACCGCTGGCAGAGGACGCAGCGCTCGCGGTCGAGCAGGATCTCGGTCGAGATCGCGAGCGGCTTGGGGAACGTGCGCTTGACGTCGTGGAAGCGGCTCGTCGCGTACCCGTTGCTCATCGCCTGGTTCTGCAGCGGGCACTCGCCACCCTTGTCGCAGGTGGGGCAGTCGAGCGGGTGGTTGATGAGCAGCAGCTCCATGACGCCGTGCTGCGCCTTGTCCGCGACGGCGGACGTGCGCTGGGTCTTGACGACCATGCCGGGCGTCGCCTCGAGCGTGCACGACGCCTGGGGCTTGGGCATGGCCCGCAGGTTGCCCTCGCGGTCGGGCGTCGAGACCTCGACGAGGCACTGGCGGCACGCGCCCGCCGGCTGCAGCAGCGGGTGGTCGCAGAAGCGCGGGATCTGGATGCCGAGGTTCTCGGCGGCCCGGATCACGAGCGTGCCCTTGGGGACCGACACCTCGACGTCGTCGATGGTGAAGGTCACCTCGCCGGCCGCGGGCGCGCTGGTCGCCGCCGGGGTGGCCGGCTTGGGCGTCGTCGTCGTCATGCTCCCACCGTTCCTGCGGGCACCCCGGAGAGCGCGTGCAGGTCTGCACGGCCGCGCGGGGTGTACTCGAAGAGGGCGGAGGCGGCCGGGTCGAGCGGGCAGCCACCGCCGGTGATGTGCGCCTCGAACTCGTCGCGGAACAGCGCGATGCCCGAGGTGATGGTGGACGTCGCGCCGTCGCCCAGGGCGCAGAAGGCGCGCCCGAGGATGTTGTCGCAGACGTCGAGCAGGGTGTCGAGGTCCTCGAGCGTGCCCTGCCCGTGCTCGATCCGCGCCAGCACCTGCTTGAGCCAGTAGGTGCCCTCGCGGCACGGCGTGCACTTGCCGCACGACTCGTGCGCGTAGAACTCGGCCCAGCGCGTGATGGCGCGCACGACGCACGTCGTCTCGTCGAAGATCTGGAGCGCACGGGTGCCGAGCATCGACCCCGCGGCGCCGACCGACTCGTAGTCGAGCGGGACGTCGAGGTGCTCGGCCGTGAACAGCGGCGTCGAGGAGCCGCCCGGGGTCCAGAACTTGAGCTCGTGGCCCTCGCGGACGCCGCCCGCCATGTCGAGCAGCTCGCGCAGCGTGATGCCGAGCGGCGCCTCGTACTGACCCGGTCGCGTCACGTGCCCCGAGAGCGAGAACAGGCCGAAGCCGGTCGACTTCTCGGTGCCCATCGAGCGGAACCAGTCGACGCCGTTCGCGATGATCGACGGCACGGATGCGATGGACTCGACGTTGTTGACCACCGTCGGGCGTGCGTAGAGGCCGGCGACGGCGGGGAACGGCGGCTTGAGGCGCGGCTGGCCGCGGCGCCCCTCGAGCGAGTCGAGGAGCGCGGTCTCCTCGCCGCAGATGTAGGCGCCGGCGCCCGCGTGCACCGTCACGTCGAGGTCGTAGCCGCTGCCCTGGATGTTCTTGCCCAGGTAGCCCTTGGCGTACGCCTCGTCGACCGCGCGCAGCACGCGGCGGTAGACGTGCAGCACCTCGCCGCGGATGTAGATGAACGCGTGGTGGCAGCCGATCGCGTAGGACGTGATCGCCACGCCCTCCACGAGCACCTGCGGGTTCGCCATCATCAGCGGGATGTCCTTGCACGTGCCCGGCTCGGACTCGTCGGCGTTGACGACGAGGTAGCGCGGGCCGCCGTCGGGCGCGGGCAGGAAGCTCCACTTGAGCCCGGTCGGGAAGCCGGCGCCGCCGCGGCCGCGCAGGCCCGAGTCCTTGACCGCCGTGACGACGTCGGCCGCGGGCATGGTGAGCGCGCGGCGCAGGCCGGCGTAGCCGCCGTTCGCCTCGTACGTCTCGAGGGTCCAGGAGCGGTCGGCGTCCCAGTGCGCGGAGAGCACCGGGCTCAGGGTGGTGGCCATCACGCCTCCTTGCTCGGCTCGCGGCGGGTCGGGGTGTCGGACGTGCCGCCCGCGGGCGGTGCGGCCGGGGTGTCGGTGCTGGACGTGCGGCCGGGCGTGACCGGCGTCGTGCCGGCGCCCACGGCCTCGGCCGACGGGTCGTGCTCCTGGCCGCTGCTCGCGGGCGGCGCCTGCCAGCCCTTCTCGCGCGCCAGGCGGGTGCCCTCGAGCGTCGCGGGACCGGCGCCCACGCCCTCGTCGGCGCGGCCGTCGCTGAACCCGGCGAGCACGCGGGACATCTGCTTGAACGAGCAGACCGACGCGGCACCGCGCGTCGGCGCGACCGCCTCGCCCGCACGCAGGCGGTCGACGACGTCCTTGGCCTTGCCGGGCGTCTGGTTGTCGAAGAACTCCCAGTTGACCATCATCACGGGCGCGTAGTCGCACGCCGCGTTGCACTCGACGCGCTCGAGCGTGATCTTGCCGTCCTCGGTCGTCTCGTCGTGGCCCACACCGAGGTGGTCCGAGAGCTCGTCGAAGATCGCGTCGCCGCCCATGACCGCGCACAGCGTGTTGGTGCAGACGCCCACCGTGTACTCGCCGTTGGGGTGGCGCTTGTACTGCGTGTAGAACGTCGCGACCGCGGAGACCTCGGCCGTCGAGAGGCCGAGCGTGCGGGCGCAGAACTGGATCCCGTCCGGGCTGACGTAGCCGTCCTCGGACTGCACGAGGTGCAGCAGCGGGAGCAGCGCCGACCGCGGGTCGGGGTACCGGCCCATCGCGTCGGCGGCGTCCCGCTCGAGCCGCTCGAGCTTGGTGCCCTCGTAGGGCTCGTACGCGGTGGTGGTCATCAGCGGTCCACCCCTCCCAGCACTGGGTCGAGCGCGGCCACCGCGACGACGACGTCGGCCACCTGGCCGCCCTCGCACATCAGGGACACGGCCTGCAGGTTGTTGAAGGACGGGTCGCGGAAGTGCGCCCGGTAGGGCCGCGTGCCGCCGTCGGAGACGAGGTGCACGCCCAGCTCGCCGCGCGGGTGCTCGACGGTCTGGAACACCTGGCCGGCGGGGACGCGGAAGCCCTCGGTGACCAGCTTGAAGTGGTGGATCAGGGCCTCCATCGAGGTGCCCATGATCTCCTTGATGTGGTCCAGCGAGTTGCCCATGCCGTCGGAGCCGATCGCGAGCTGTGCGGGCCACGCGATCTTCTTGTCCGCGACCATGACCGGCCCGGCGCCCATGGCCTGCAGGCGGTCGGCCGCCTGCTCGACGATCCGCAGCGACTGGTAGCACTCCTCCATGCGGAGCACGGTCCGCGAGTAGGAGTCGGCGTCCGTCGACGTGGGGACCTCGAAGTCGTACGTCTCGTAGCCGCAGTACGGGTCGGCCTTCCGCACGTCGTACGGCAGGCCGGCCGAGCGCAGCACGGGGCCGGTGATGCCCAGCGCCATGCAGCCGGAGAGGCCGAGGTGGCCGACGCCGACCGTGCGCCCCTTGTAGATGGGGTTGGCGAGCATGAGGTCGCCGAGCTGACGGATGTAGTCCTTGATGACCGGGATGGCCTCGCGGACGGTGTCCAGGGCACCCGGCGGGATGTCCTGCGCGACGCCGCCGGGGCGCACGTAGGCCATGTTCATCCGCAGGCCCGTGATGAGCTCGAAGATCCGCAGGATCTCCTCGCGCGCCGTGAAGCCGACCGTCATGATCGTCGTCGCGCCGAGCTCGTTGCCGCCGGTCGCGAGGCAGACGAGGTGGGACGAGACGCGCTGGAGCTCCATCATCATCACGCGGATGACCGTGGCGCGCTCCGGGATGTCGTCGGTGATGCCGAGCAGCTTCTCGACCGCCAGGCAGTACGCCGTCTCCTGGAACATGTTGGCCAGGTAGTCCATGCGCGTGCAGAACGTGGGGCCCTGCACCCAGGTGCGGTACTCCATGTTCTTCTCGATGCCCGTGTGCAGGTAGCCGATGCCGCAGCGGGCCTCGGTCACCGTCTCGCCGTCGATCTCGAGCATGAGCCGCAGGACGCCGTGGGTCGACGGGTGCTGCGGACCCATGTTGACGACGATCCGCTCCTCGCCGAGGCGGGCCGCCTCCTCGGCGATCTGCGACCAGTCGCCGCCGGACGCCTCGAAGCTCGGGACGCCCTCGGTGGACTCGTCGACGATGTACGGGCTGGCGTGGGGGGTCTGGGACGTGGCCATCAGCTGTACGACCTCCGCTCGTCGGGCGGCGGGATGCTCGCGCCCTTGTACTCCACCGGGATCCCGCCGAGCGGGTAGTCCTTGCGCTGGGGGTGCCCGGGCCAGTCGTCCGGCATCTCGATCCGCGCGAGGCCGGGGTGGCCGTCGAACACGATGCCGAAGAAGTCCCACGTCTCGCGCTCGTGCCAGTCGTGGCCCGGGTACACCGCGACGCTCGACGGGATGTGCGGGTCGGTCTCGCTCACGGCGACCTCGAGCCGCAGCGCGCGGCCGTGCGTGATCGAGCGCAGCTGGTAGACGGCGTGCAGCTCGCGGCCCGTGTCGAACGGGTAGTGCACGCCCGAGACGCCGAGCCCGAGCTCGAACCGCAGGTCCTGGTCGTCGCGCAGCGCCCGGCACACGGTCACGACGTGCTCGCGGCGGACGTAGAGCGTGAGCTCCTCGCGGTCGACGACGACCTTCTCGATCGCCGCGTCGAACGGCGTGCCGCCCTCGCCGAGCACCTCGGCCAGGATGTCGACGACCTCGTCGAACCAGCCGCCGTAGGGGCGCTCGCTCGGGCCGGGCATCGCGATCGTGCGCACGAGCCCGCCGAAGCCGGAGGTGTCGCCGCCGTCCCCGGCCCCGAACATCCCCTCGCGCACGGCGATGATCTCGAGCTGCGGCGTCGCCGGCCCGGCGGGGGCGGGGAGGTTCTGGCCCGCACCCTCCTGCGCCGTCTCGGTCGCCTTCTGCGGGGTCTCGCGGGACTCGGTGCCGACGACGGGCGTGCCCTTGAGGCCGGCCGCCGTGTCCTTGGCGACCTGGGAAGCACCGGCCTGGGCGGACGCGGTGTCGCCCGTGACGTGCTGGTCCTTGGGGGTCTCGCTCACCGCAGCAGGCCCTTCATCTGGGATGTCGGGGTGGCGCCCATGGCCGCCGCCTCCGCGGCCCGCGCGGCCTCGTCGCGGTTGACGCCGAGCGGCTCCGCCTGGATCTGCTCGTGCAGCGTGAGGATCGCGTTGATGAGCATCTCGGGCCGCGGCGGGCAGCCCGGCAGGTAGATGTCCACGGGCACGATGTGGTCGACGCCCTGGACGATCGCGTAGTTGTTGAACATGCCGCCCGACGACGCGCAGACACCCATCGCGAGCACCCACTTGGGCTCGGACATCTGGTCGTAGACCTGGCGCACGACGGGGGCCATCTTCTGGCTCACCCGCCCGGCCACGATCATGAGGTCGGCCTGGCGCGGCGACGCGCGGAAGACCTCCATGCCGAAGCGCGAGATGTCGAAGCGCGGCGTGCCCGCGGCCATCATCTCGATGGCGCAGCACGCCAGGCCGAACGTCACCGGCCACAGCGAGGCCTTGCGGAAGTAGCCCGCGAGGTCCTCGATCGTGGTCAGCAGGAACCCGGACGGTGCGTCCTCGATGCCCATGGTCCCCCTCCTCCCTCTCGTCGCGTCTGCTCGTCGGTCCGTGGGCCCGTCATCGGCCACCCCCGGACATCAGTCCCACGGGACCGTCAGTCCCACTCGAACCCGCCGCGACGCCACTCGTAGACGAACGGCACGGTGATCAGGACGAGGAAGGTCATCATCGCCACGACCCCGAACATGGCGAGCTCGCCGAAGGCGACCGCCCAGGGGTACATGAAGACGACCTCGATGTCGAAGATGATGAAGGTCATCGCGACGAGGTAGTACTTGATCGGGAAGCGGCCGCCCCCGATGGCGTGCGGCGTCGGGTCGATGCCGCACTCGTAGGCCTCGAGCTTCGCCCGGTTGTACCGCTTGGGGCCGATGATCGCGCTCGCGCCGACCCCGCCGAGGGCCAGCACGGCGCCGACCCCCATGAGGACCAGGATCGGGACGTAGGGGTTGGTCATCGGGCCCTCCAGTGCTGGCACGGCTCGCTCGACGACGACCGGCGCGTCGAGCCACGATAGGTCCGGACGCAGGTCGGCGCCGCCGCGACCTCCGCCGAGTGTCGTCGGGTCATGCTGCGGGCGCAATCCGGGTCAGGGCGGCGATGAAGCGGTCGGACAGGTCGCCGCCGCGCGGCTCCCAGACGTCCGACAGCAGCTTGAGCGTGAGGCGCATGAGCGCCGGCCGGGGCAGCCCGTACCGCGTGCACACGCGCATGACCTCGGGGTGCTCGATGAGCTTCACGAAGACGCGGCCCAGCGAGTAGTAGCCGCCGAGCTCCTCGGCCATGACGCGCGGGTAGCTCGCGAGCGTGCGCTCGCGCTCGGCCGCCGTCGTGCGGCTGTTCGCCTGCGCGACGACCTCGGCGGCGCGGCGCGCGGCCTGCATCGCGTAGGCGATGCCCTCGCCGTTGAACGGGCTGACCATGCCGCCCGAGTCCCCGACGAGGAGCAGGCCGCGCGTGTAGTGCGGCTTGCGGTTGAAGCCCATCGGCAGCGCGGCGCTGCGCACGGGCCCGCGCTGGTTCTCGGGCGTGAAGCCCCACTCCGCGGGCGTGTTCGCGACCCAGCGCTGCAGGAGGTCCTTGTAGTCGATCTTCGTCGCGGTCGCACGCGAGCTCACCGAGCCCAGGCCGACGTTCGCGGTGCCGTCGCCCAGCCCGAAGATCCAGCCGTAGCCCGGCAGCAGGTTCGACTCGCCCGGCTTGCCGTCCCAGAGCTCGAGCCAGCTCTCCATCCACTCGTCGTCGTGCCGCGGCGTCTCGTAGTACGTGCGGACGGCGACGCCCATGGGGCGGTTCGGGTTCTTCTCGATGCCGAGCGCGAGCGCGAGGCGCGCGGAGACGCCGTCGGCGGCGATGACGACGGGGGCACGGTAGGTGACCTCGTCACCGGCCCGGCGCCCGTCCCGGTCGACCGGACGCGCGGTCACGCCCACGACGCGGCCCGTGCGCTCGTGCAGCACGGGGCCCGTGACGTTCATCTGCTCGACGACCTTGGCGCCAGCGGCCTTGGCGTGCCGCGCGAGCGTGTCGTCGAAGTCCTTGCGCGTGCGGCTCACGCCGTAGCTGGGGAACGAGTCCGTCTCGGGCCACGGGAGCTCGATCCGGTGCCCGCCGCCGTAGACGCGCAGGCCCTTGTTGCGGATCCAGCCGTCCTCCTCGCGCATGGGCACGCCCATCGCGACGAGCTCGCGCACCGAGCGCGGGGTGAAGCCGTCGCCGCAGACCTTCTCGCGCGGGAACGCCGTCTTCTCCAGGACCAGGACGTCGAGCCCCGCGACCGCGAGGTAGTACGCGGCGGTCGAGCCGGCAGGCCCTGCCCCGACGACGATGACGTCGGCGTCATCGTTCTCGCGCTGCGTACCCACGCCCTGCCTCATCCTTGTGAAGGGTTTCACTAAACGGCTCGGGCAAGTCTAGGTCACGCCCAGACCGGTGTCTGCGAAGGCTTACCTATCCTCCGCCGGCGCCTCGGGGCGCGTGGCACGGTGCAGCGCGACGATGCCGCCGCTGAGGTTGCGGAAGGCGACGTCGGTCCAGCCCGCCTCGCGCATGAGGCGGCCCAGACCGGCCTGGTCGGGCCACTCGCGGATCGACTCGGCGAGGTAGACGTACGCGTCCGGCTCCTTGGAGACCGCGCGCGCCACGGGGGGCAGGGCGCGCATGAGGTACTCGGTGTAGACGGTCCGGAACGGCGCCCAGGTCGGGCGGGAGAACTCGCACACCACGAGGCGTCCCCCGGGCCGGGTCACGCGCAGCATCTCGCGCAGCGCGGCCGCGGTGTCGACGACGTTGCGCAGCCCGAACGAGATGGTGACGGCGTCGAAGGACGCGTCGGCGAACGGGAGCCGCGTCGCGTCGCCGGCGGTGAACGGCAGGTCCGGCCGGCGCTCCTTGCCGACCTGGAGCATCCCGACGGAGAAGTCGCACGGCACCACGCGCACGCCGGCGTCCGCGAAGGGCTCGCTCGACGTGCCCGTCCCCGCGGCGAGGTCGAGCACGACGTCGCCGGGCCACGCGTCGACCGCGCGGATGGTCGCCGTGCGCCAGCGGCGGTCCTGGCCGAGCGAGATGACGTCGTTGGTCAGGTCGTAGCGCCGGGCGATGTGGTCGAACATCGCGGCGACCTCGTGCGGCTGCTTGTCCAGGCTGGCGCGGGGCATGCCCCCATCCTCGCAGCCCGCAGGGTGGGCCAGATCACGTGCCGGCGGGCGGCGGCAGCGGCGGACGGCGGGGGCCGGCGGCCTACGCTGGGGGGCGATGAGTCCCGACCACGCGAGCGCGGCTGGCGCCCCCTCGACCCACCCGGGCCTGGCCCCCGGCAGCCTGCCGCTGTCCGTGCCGCTCGTCTCGCGCACCGTCCCGGTGGACCCGGCGTCCCTGCCGGCGGACCTGCTCGACCTGCTGCCCGCCCAGGGCGGCCTCGCGTGGGTGCGCCGCGGCGACGGACTCGTCGCGTGGGGCGAGGTCGCGCGCACGACGACGACCGGCCCCGAGCGCTTCGTGGTGGCCGAGCGCGCGTGGCGCACGACGGCGGCGCACGCCGTGGTGCGCGACGAGGTGCGCGTCCCGGGCACGGGGCCCGTCGCGTTCGGCACGTTCGCGTTCGCGGCCGGCTCGGCGGCGGCCTCGACGCTCGTCGTGCCGCGCGTCGTCGTCGGGCGTCGCGGTCGCACGGCGTGGATCACGACGATCGACGCGGGCGGCGCACCCGGACCCGGCCGCGTCCAGGTCACGCCCCCGCCGTCGTCGCCCGGCGAGGTGACCTACGCCGAGGGCGCGCTCGACCCCGCGGGCTGGCAGGACGCCGTCGCGCGTGCGGTCCAGGAGATCCGCGCCGGCCGGATGGAGAAGGTCGTCCTCGCGCGCGACGTCGTCGCCCGCACCGCCGAGCCGCTCGACCCGCGCTGGGTGCTGCACCGGCTCGCCGCGGACTACCCGTCGTGCTGGACCTTCGCCGTCGACGGCATCCTCGGCGCGACGCCCGAGCTGCTGCTGCGCAGCGAGAAGGGTCTGGTCACCTCGCGCGTGCTCGCCGGGACCATCCGCCGCACGGGCGACGACGACGCCGACCTGGCTCGCGCCGCGATCCTCGCGCACTCGTCGAAGGACCTCGAGGAGCACGAGTACGCGGTCGAGTCGCTGCTCCGGGCGCTCGAGCCGTTCTGCTCGTCGACCAACGTCCCCGAGACGCCGTTCGTGCTGCACCTGCCGAACGTGCTGCACCTCGCGACCGACGTCGCGGCCGTCCTGGCGACCGACGGCGACGTCGCGCCGCCCACGAGCCTCGCGCTCGCCGCGGCGCTGCACCCGACGGCGGCGGTCGCGGGTACGCCGACCGAGGCGGCGTGCGACCTCATCGAGCGGGTCGAGGGCATGGACCGCGGCCGCTACGCCGGTCCCGTGGGCTGGGTGGGCGTCGACGGCGACGGCGAGTGGGGCATCGCGCTGCGCTCGGCCGAGCTGGACCCGGCCGACCCGCACCGCCTGCGCCTGTTCGCGGGCTGCGGCATCGTCGCGGCGTCCGCCCCGGCCGCGGAGCTCGCGGAGTCCGAGGCCAAGCTGGAGCCCATGCGCCACGCCCTCGCCACGGACTGACGACCCCGCCCCGGCCCTCCAGGGCCGGTGGGCCACCCACCCCACCACCTCCACGCACAGTGGAGCGAACCCGTGGGACACGCTGGGCGTGTCCCACGGGTTCGCTCCACTCGTGGGCCTTGGTGGGGCCGTTGCTCTGCGCGGGTGGCGGTTCAGCCGCGCTTGTCGGGGCGGCGGTCGAAGAGGCCGCCGTCCTGCTGGGGCTGCTGCTGCGTCGCCCCGGTGTCGTCGCGCGTCGCGAGGGTGACGGGGACGTCGACGGCCTCGCCGTCGCGCACGACCGTCAGGGTGACCTCGGCGCCCGCGGGCGACTCCCGGACGAACGCCGTGAGGGACTCGGCCCCGTTGACGGGCTCGCCGTCGATCGCGACGACGACGTCCTTCGCCCGGAGCTCCGCCTCGGCGGCGGGCGACCCGTCGGTGACCTGCTCGACGACGGCGCCGCGGCGCGTGGTGCCGTCGGCGGTCGCGGTCCCGTCGCTCAGGGCGACCCCCAGGAACGCGTGGTCGGCGGTGCCGTCCTCGATGAGCTCGGCGCCGATGCGGTCCGCCAGGTTCGCGGGGATCGCGAAGCCCAGGCCGATCGAGCCGGCCTGACCGCCGCCGTTCGAGAGCGACGCGATGGACGACGTGATGCCGATGACCTCGCCCGACGCGTCGAACAGCGGGCCGCCGCTGTTGCCGGGATTCACGGCCGCGTCGATCTGGATCGCGTTCGTCACGACGGTCTCGTCGGAGCCGTCCGACGTCGACACCGGGCGGTCGAGCGCGGAGACGATCCCGGTCGTCACCGTGCTGTCGAGGCCGAGCGGGTTGCCGACGGCCATGACGGGCTCGCCGACCGCGACGTCGTCGGAGTCGCCGAGGACGGCGGGGGTGAGGTCCTCGGGCGGGTCGACGAGGCGGATGACGGCGAGGTCGGTGGTCGGGTCGAGGCCCACGACCGTCGCCTCGTAGACGCGGCCGTCGGCGAGCGTGACCTGCAGGCCGCCGTCGACGGCGCCGCCCACGACGTGGTCGTTGGTGAGGACGTGGCCCTCCGCGTCGACGATCACGCCGGACCCGGTGCCGGCACCCCGCTCCGTCCGCACGTCGATCGCGACGACCGAGGTGCGGACGGCGTCGGCGACGGCCTGCCAGTCGGGCGCCTGCGCGTCCGAGCCGGCGACGGGGACCGTCGCGGACTCCTGCTGGCCCAGCGTCGCGACCGAGGCCGGGGTGCGTGCGGCGTCGTCGTCCGCGAGCGCGGACGAGATGCCGAGCGTGCCGAGGCTCGCCGCGAGCGCGGTGGCCGCGGCGACGCCCACCACCGGCAGCCAGCGGGTGCGGT
>NZ_JACVQL010000030.1 GCF_019733465.1 Actinotalea ferrariae
GTGGACGGGTGGCGCGGCCTCGCCCCGACCGTCGCGGTCGCCGTCGCGCTCGCGCTCCTGGGCGTCGCCGCGGCCGCCCGCGGCCTCGTGACCTGACGAGGGCGCGCGGCCAGGCGCGCGGCCGGACGAGCCTCGCCGTGCAGGAAGCCGCCCCGGCGCGCAGGATCGAGCGGTCGCACGGGTCCGCGCCGCCGACCACACCCGCGGCCGCCCGCCGGCCACCCAGACTCCCAGCCCTCCACCCGGCCGCCCGGCCGCCAGCCAGTCCAGGAGACGCATGCTCACCGTGACGGTCCCCAGCACCGACGTCCGCGACCGCCTTCTCGCCGGCGACGTGCCGCCGGACGTGCGGCTCGTGACGTGGGACGTGGCCTCGGACCTCGAGGACGCCGACGACGTCGCGATGGTCGTGCTGCCGAACTCGTCGCTGGACGACGACGGCTGGCGCCGGATCGCCGCGCTGCGCGGCCTGCGCGTGGTGCACCTGACGAGCGCGGGCTACGAGCACGCGCTGCCCCGCCTGCCCGAGGGCGTGCTGCTCTGCAACGGCCGTGGCATCCACGACGACGGCACGGCGGAGCTCGCCGTCGGGCTCCTGCTCGCGTCCCAGCGAGGCATCGACGACGCGGTGCGGGCGATGGGCCGGCGCGAGTGGTCGCCGGGCCCGCGGTCGTCGCTCGCGGACCGGCGCGTCATGGTCGTCGGCTCGGGCTCGATCGGCTCGGCGATCCGGCGCCGGCTCGAGGCGTTCGAGACCGAGGTCGTCATGGTCGCCCGCACCGCTCGCGTCGAGGACGGCACGCAGGTGCACGCGATCGACGAGGTGGCGGACCTGCTGCCCGACGTCGACGTCGTCGTGCTGGTCACGCCGCTCACCGAGGAGACGGAGCGGCTCGTCGACGCGGCCTTCCTGGCGCGCATGCGCGACGGCGCCCTGCTGGTCAACGTCGGCCGCGGCAAGGTGGTCGACACCGACGCGCTCGTCGCCGAGCTGGAGGCCGGCCGGCTGCGGGCCGCGCTCGACGTGACCGACCCCGAGCCGCTGCCGGCGGAGCACCCGCTGTGGTCGGCGCCCGGTGCGCTCGTCACCCCGCACGTCGGCGGCTGGACCGACGCCACGACGCCACGCGTCGTGCGGCTGCTGCGCCGCCAGCTGACCCGGCTCGCCGCGGGCCTCGAGCCCGAGAACGTCGTCGCGCGCACCTGAGCCGCGCCCCCGCGAGCCGGTGTGACGGACGCCGCACCGACCACGCGGTGACGTCCGTCACGAGGCGGGCGTCCCGTGCGGCAGCACACGGCGCGCGGGGTGACGATGGAGGACATGCGCGAGCAGACCACCGACGACGCCGCCGCCACCGTCCCGCGGGACCACGCCTTCTTCGGTCACCCCCTCGGGCTGATGACGCTCTTCACCACCGAGCTGTGGGAGCGGTTCAGCTACTACGGCATGCGCGCGATCCTCCTGTACTACCTGACGGACGCCGTGTCCGACGGCGGCCTCGGGATCGCGTCCGGCACAGGCGCGGCGCTCGTCGCGATCTACGGCACCTCGGTGTACCTGCTCTCGGTGGTCGGGGGCTGGCTGGCCGACCGCGTGCTCGGCTCGCGCCGGTCGACGCTCTACGGCGGCATCGTCATCGCCGCGGGTCACGTGGCGCTCGCCCTGCCGAGCGCGCCGTCGTCGTACCTGGGCATCGTGCTCGTCGCGATCGGCACGGGCCTGCTCAAGCCCAACGTCTCGAGCATGGTCGGCGAGCTCTACTCGCGCGAGGACCCGCGCCGCGCCTCGGCGTTCTCGATCTTCTACATGGGCATCAACATCGGCTCGCTCTCCGCGCCTCTCCTCGTCGGGGCGGCGCGGGCGTGGGGCGGCTACCACGCGGGGTTCGCGGTCGCCGCCGTCGGCATGGCGATCGCGCTCGCCTTCTTCGTCGCCGGCCGCCGCCTGCTCGGCGGCGCGGGGGACACGGTGCCCAACCCGGTGCGTGCCGAGGACCGGCCCGCGCTGCTGCGCACGGGCGCGGCGCTCGTCGCGGGCGTCCTCGTCGTCGTGGCGATCGCCCGGGCGTGGTCGGGCGAGGCGGGCGTGACGATGTTCATCGACACCATGAGCCTGCTCGCGTTCGTGGCGCCGGTCGTCTACTTCGTCGTGATGTTCCGCTCGCCCAAGGTCACGGCGCGAGAGCGCTCGCGGCTCCTCGCGTACGTCCCGCTCTTCGTCGCCGCGATGCTCTTCTGGATGATCTTCGAGCAGGCCGCGAGCACCATGGCCGCCTACGCGGCGGAGCGCACGGAGCTGACGGTGCTCGGGATCACCATCGCGCCCGAGCTCTTCCAGTCCGTCAACCCGGCGGCGATCGTCCTGCTCGCCCCGGTGTTCGCGTGGATGTGGGTCAAGCTCGACGACCGGCCCCCGACGGCGGTGAAGTTCGCGATCGGGCTGTCGCTCGCCGGCGTGAGCTTCCTCGTGCTCTCGGCCGCCGCCGCGGCGGCCGGCGACGGACGCTCGCCTGCGTGGGTCCTCGCGCTCGTCTACGTCATCCAGACGCTCGGCGAGCTGTTCCTCTCGCCCGTGGGCCTCGCCGCGACGACGCTGCTCGCACCGGCCGCGTTCCGCAGCCAGGCCATGGCGCTGTGGTTCCTCGCGCCTGCCGCGGGCAACGCGATCACCGCGCAGGTCATCACGGCGACCGAGGGCGTGGACGACGCAGTGTTCTTCGGCGGGACCGGTGCGGTCGCCGTGGCGGCCGGGCTCGCGCTCCTCGCGATCGCGCCGTGGGTGACGCGGCACATCCTCGAGGGCGAGGAGTCGACGGCGGACGTCGCGGCCCGCTGAGGGTCGGCGCGCCGGCTCAGAGCCGGCGGCAGCTGCCGCGCTCGACGAGCTCGGTCGAGAGCGTGATGTGCGTCGAGGGCCCCGCGGTGCCGTCCATGAGGCCGACCAGCAGCTCGATCGCCTCGGAGCCCATCCGCTGGATCGGCTGGTTGATGGTCGTGAGCGAGGGGGTGGTCATGGCGGACTCGGGGACGTTGTCGAAGCCGATCACCGAGAGGTCGTCGGGGACTTGCAGGCCGAGGTCCCGCGCGACGTCCATGGTCCGCAGCGCGGACAGGTCGTTGGCCGCGAAGATCGCCGTCGGGCGGTCCGGCATCGTGAGCAGCTCGTGGGCCGGCTGGTCGGCCGTCTCGGGCCGGTAGCCGCCGACGCGCATGAGGGCCGGGTCGGGCGTGATCCCGGCGTCGAGGAGCGCGCGGCGGTAGCCCTCCTCGCGCAGGCGGGCGGACTCGAGGTCAGGACGGCCGCCGAGGAAGCCGATCCGGCGGTGACCCAGGGCCACGAGGTGCTGGGTCGCCAGGACGGCGCCGCGCATGTTGTCGGAGTCGACGGTCGGCATCCCGGACGGGCCCGTGTGCGGGTCGACGGCGACCACCGGGATGCCCGGGCTCGCGTCGACCACCGTGGGCGTCACGAGGATCGCGCCGTCGATGAGCGTCCCGCTGAGGCGGGAGAGGTAGCGGCGCTCCCAGCCGACGTCGCCCCCGGCACGGCCGCCGCCGGAGTAGGCGAGGAGCTCGTACCCCGTGCCGGCGATGGCCTGGGAGATGCCCTTGAGCAGCTCGGTGCTGAACGGCTCGAACTCGGCGACCAGGATCCCGATGACGTTGGTCCTCGTGCTGCGCAGGCTGCGCGCGACCAGGCTGGACTCGTAGCCGAGGTCGTCGATGACCTCCTGCACCCGTGCGGACGTCGCGACGGCGACGCCGTACCGGCCGTTGATGACCTTCGAGACCGTCGCCACCGACACGCCCGCGGTGCGTGCGACGTCGTTGATCGTCACCCGGCTGCGCTGCTGCATGGGCGTGAGCATAGCGTTTCGATAACGTTATCGATATCGGTTGACATCGTCGGCGACCGGTTGAGAAGGTGGCCGCGCCAGCCTGTCGACGGGGAGAGGAGCGCCGGTGAGGACGACGACTGTCCCTGCCGTGGCGGGGGACGAGCGGCCCTGCACCACGGACGCCGAACGCGCGACGGCCGATCCCCACGTGTCACACGGCTGACACCTCCGCCCGAGTGTCATCCACGGCTCGACGAGCCGAGCGAGCGGAACTGCCCACCCCGGCAATCTCAACGAAGAGGACGACTCATGAACACACGCAAGCTCATGGCGCCGACAGCTCTGCTGATGGCGACCGCTCTCCTGGCCGCGTGCAGCGGTGGTGGCGAGACCGGTGGCGGTGGCGGCGGCTCCGAGGGGGAGGGCGGGGACGTCACGCTGACGTTCTGGCACAACTCCACGACGGGCCCGGGCAAGGAGTACTGGGACGAGACGGCCGCGCAGTTCGAGGAGGCCAACCCCGGCGTCTCCGTCGAGATCCAGTCCATCCAGAACGAGGACATGGACGGCAAGCTCCAGACGGCGCTCAACTCGGGTGACGCACCCGACATCTTCATGGCGCGCGGCGGCGGCAAGCTCGCCGACATCGTCGAGGCCGGCCAGGCGCTCGACCTCACCGACCTGGTCTCCGACGAGGTCGAGTCGGCCGTCGGCGGCACGATCAGCGCCTTCAGCATCGACGGCAAGGTCTACGGCATGCCGACGTCCGTGCTGCCCGGCGGCATCTACTACAACAAGACGATGTTCGAGCAGGCCGGCATCGAGGGCACGCCCACGACGATGGCCGAGCTCGAGGACGCCGTCGCCAAGCTCAAGGCGATCGACATCGAGCCCATCGCGCTCGGGGGCAAGGCCGCCTGGCCCGCCGCCCACTGGTACTACTTCTTCGCGCTGCGTCACTGCTCGCAGGACGTCATGGAGTCCTCCGCGGAGTCCATGTCGTTCGAGGACCCGTGCTGGACCGACGCGGCCGAGGCCCTCAACGACTTCGCCGGCATCGAGCCGTTCGCCGAGGGCTTCCTCACCACCGAGGCCCAGGGCAGCGCCGCCTCGTCGGCCGGCATGATCGCCAACGACCAGGCCGCCATGGAGCTCATGGGCGCCTGGAACCCGGGCGTCATCGCCGACCTCACGCCGGACAAGCAGCCGAAGGCCGACCTGGGCTGGTTCCCGTTCCCGGCCGTGGAGGGCGGCGACGGTGACCCGTCCGCGATGATGGGCGGCATCGACGGCTACTCCTGCTCGGCACAGGCTCCCGCCGAGGAGTGCGCGGCCTTCCTCAACTTCTTCATGTCGCAGGAGCGGCAGGAGGCCTACGCCGAGGCGTTCGTGACGCTGCCCGCGAGCCAGGAGGCTCAGAGCGTCGTGACCGACCCCGCGCTGCTCGACGTGCTCGCGGCGTACAACGACGCGGCCTACGTCCAGGTGTGGCTCGACACGCAGTTCGGCCAGAACGTCGGCAACGCGCTCAACGCCGGTGTCGTCGAGATGCTCGCCGGCAGCGGCACGCCGGACAGCGTCATCACCGCGGTCAACGACGCGGCGGCCAAGGGCTAGATCGCATGAGTGACTCCCTGGGCGAGAACACGCTCACGACGACGTCGCCCGAGGGTCCCTCCCGGGCCGGGGGCGGTGCCACCACGGCACCGTCCCCGGCTCGCCGGCCGCGCCGTCCTGCGGACTGGCGCAAGCGGGGCGAGATCGCGCTCCTCACGGGCCCCGCCGTCGTCATGTTCCTGGCATTCGTCATCTTCCCCGTGATCATGGCGGCCTACTACGGGTTCTTCCGGTGGAAGGGCTTCGGCCCGCCGACGGACTTCGTGGGGCTCGACAACTACCTGGCGATCTTCCGGGACAGCACGTTCCACGACGCGCTGATGCACAACGGCTTCATCGTGGTGATGTCGCTCATGCTGCAGGGGCCTGCGGCCATCGCGCTCGCGCTCCTGCTCAACCAGCGGATGCGTGGCCGGTCGGTGGTCCGGGTGCTGATCTTCGTGCCGTACGTGATCTCCGAGGTCATCGTCGGGACGGGCTGGGCGCTCATGCTCCGCACCACCGGCGCGCTCAACGACCTGCTGGAGAAGGCAGGCCTCGACGCGCTGACGGCGGACTGGCTCGCCGACCCCGACGTGGCCATCTGGTCGCTGATGATCATCATCACCTGGAAGTACATCGGGTTCGCGGTGATCCTCTTCCTCGCGGGGCTCCAGAGCATCCCCGAGGAGCTCTTCGAGGCGGCCGCCATCGACGGCGCGTCCTACTGGCAGATGCAGCGGAGCATCACGCTGCCGCTGCTCGGCCCGACGATCCGGATCTGGGCGTTCCTGTCGATCATCGGCTCGCTCCAGCTCTTCGACCTCGTCTACATCATCTGGGGCCAGTACGTGGCCGCGACCGCGGGCACGTCGACGATGGCGACCTACATGGTCGTGAACGGGCGCAACGCCGCGAACTACGGCTTCGGCAACGCGGTCGCGGTGGTGCTGTTCCTCATCTCGATGGTCATCGCCCTCGTCTACCAGCGCTTCGTGCTGCGTCGTGACACCGAGGGTGCGCTCACGGAAAGGAAGAAGCGATGACGGCGAGTGCAGTCACCGCACCGCCGCTGCCGGCGGACCGGCCGGTCCGCCGCAAGCGGGGCGGCGGGCGTCTCGGACGCAGCGGGCCGATGACCTACCTGATCGCCTTCTTCTTCGTGGGCATCTGCATCGGCCCCGTCGCCTACATCGTCCTCGGCGGGTTCCGGAGCAACTCGCAGATCATCACGAGCCCGTCCGGCTTCCCGAGCCCCTGGGAGATCGGCAACTACCTCGACGTGCTGTCGAGCGAGATCTTCTGGCGCCAGATGGGCAACTCGGCGATCAGCGCGATCGCCACGACCCTGGGCGTCGTCGTGCTGGGCGTCATGGCCAGCTACGTGCTCGCGCGGTACGACTTCCGGGGGCGGACGGCGCTGTACTCGCTGTTCGCCGCGGGGCTCATGTTCCCGATGACGGTGGCCATCACGCCGCTGTACATCCTGGTCCGCGAGCTCGGCCTGATGAACAGCCTGCCGGGCATCATCCTCCCGCAGATCGCGTTCGCGCTGCCGACGACGATCATCATCCTCGTGCCGTTCCTGCGGGCGATCCCCAAGGAGCTCGAGGAGGCGGCGGCGATCGACGGCGCCAGCCGGCTCGGGTTCTTCTTCCGCATGGTGGTGCCGCTGTCCCTGCCGGGTGTCATCACCACGGGCATCCTCGCGTTCATCGCGAGCTGGAACAGCTACATGCTGCCCCTGTTCATCCTGAACGACGAGGGCATGTACACGCTGCCCCTCGGCGTCCAGGCGTTCTCGGCGCAGTACTCGGTCGACACGGCGCGGGTCCTCGCGTTCACGTCGCTCTCGATGATCCCCGCCCTGATCTTCTTCTCGCTGTTCGAGAAGCGGATCGTCGGCGGGCTGACCGGCGCCGTCAAGGGCTGAACCTCGCGGGTCCCGGCGGCGGTGGGCACCGCCGCCGGGACCGGCGCGCCGCCGGCACCGCCGGCTCGCACCCTGGTACTGCCCGCACTCTCGTACTGCCCGCACCCTCGTACTGCCCGCACCGTCGTACTGCCAACACCCTCGTACTGCCAACACCCTCGTACCGATCTGCTCGCGATCTCGCGGGCGCCCGTCGCGTGGACGCCGCGCCGGGTGGAGCTCCAGGTGCGTCCTGAGGAAAGAAGGATCCGGTGACGGACGTCCCTGCCATGCCCGAGGTCTCCGAGCGCGTGCGTGCCCTGCACGCCCGCATGACGCTCGAGGAGAAGCTCGCCCAGATCGTGGGCTACTGGATCGACCAGAACGGGACGGTTGCCCCGATGCAGGCCGAGATGGCCGCGGGCAAGGGCGACCCGTCGCTCCTCGGGGAGATCACCCGGCACGGCATCGGGCACTACACCCGCGTCTACGGCACCCGTCCGGTGGAGCCGACCGAGCGCGCCGCCTGGCTGTGGGCCGAGCAGCGCCGCCTCAAGCGCGAGACCCGCCTCGGCATCCCCGCGCTCGTGCACGAGGAGGTCCTCACGGGCCTCGCCGCGTGGCGCGCCGCGACCTTCCCGACGCCCCTCGCCTGGGGCGCGTCGTTCGACCCCGAGCTCGTGCACGAGGTCGGCCAGGCGATCGGCGAGTCGATGCGCGAGCTGGGCATCCACCAGGGCCTCGCGCCCGTGCTCGACGTCGTCCGCGACCCCCGCTGGGGCCGCGTCGACGAGTGCATCGCCGAGGACCCGTACCTCGTCGGCACCGTGGGCACGTCGTTCGTTCGCGGCATGCAGGCCGCCGGCGTCCACGCGACGCTCAAGCACTTCGTGGGCTACTCGGGCTCGCGCGGCGGGCGCAACCACGGCCCCGTCTCGGCCGGTCCCCGCGAGATCGCGGACGTCTTCCTCCCGCCGTTCGAGATGGCGGTCCTCGACGGCGGCGTGCGCTCGGTCATGAACTCCTACGCGGAGATCGACGGCGTCCCCGTCGCCGCGAACCCCGACCTGCTCACGGGAGTGCTGCGCGAGCGCTGGGGCTTCGACGGCGTCGTGGTGGCCGACTACTTCGCGGTCGCCTTCCTCGAGGTCATGCACCGCGTCGCGGCCGATCGCGGCGAGGCCGCCGGCCTCGCGCTCGAGGCCGGGATCGACGTCGAGCTCCCGAACGGCGACGCCTACCTCGAGCCGCTGGCCGAGCGCGTGCGCTCGGGTGCGCTCGACGAGCGCTACGTCGACCGGGCGGTGCTCCGCCTGCTCGCGCAGAAGGAGGAGCTCGGCCTGCTCGACGCCGACGCGTTCGAGGACGAGCCGCCCGCGGTCGTCGACCTCGACTCGCCGCGCCACCGCGAGCTCGCGCGTCGCCTCGCCGAGGAGTCCGTCGTCCTGCTCGCGAACGACGGCGTGCTGCCGCTCGGCGCGTGGGACACGCCGCCCGCGCGCGTCGCCGTCGTCGGGCCCAACGCGGACCGCGCCGAGGCGCTCATGGGCTGCTACTCGTTCGCCAACCACGTGCTCGCGCACCACCCCGGCGTCGAGATCGGCTTCGAGATCCCGTCGGTCGCCGAGGCGCTCGCCGGGGCGTTCCCGGCGGCGGGCCTCCCGCAGCCCGAGCTCGTCCACGCGCGCGGCTGCGACGTCGAGGACGTCGACACGTCCGGCTTCGCTCAGGCCGTCGCCGCCGCGCAGGGCGCGGACGTCGCGGTCGTCGTCGTCGGCGACCAGGCCGGCCTGTTCGGCCGCGGCACCGTCGGCGAGGGCAACGACGCCGAGTCGCTCGAGCTGCCCGGCGTGCAGCGCCAGCTGGTCGAGGCGCTCGTCGCGACCGGCACGCCCGTCGTCATGGTGCTGCTCACCGGCCGCCCCTACGCGACCACCTGGGCGCTCGAGGGCTCGGGCCCCCGGCCGGCGGCCGTGCTCCAGGCGTTCTTCCCCGGGCAGGGCGGCGGCCTCGCGCTCGCCGACGTGCTCACGGGCCGGGTCAACCCGTCCGGCCGCCTGCCGGTCTCGCTGCCGCGCGCGACGGGCGCCATGCCGCACGGCTACCTGCACCCGCTGCTCGGCGGCCCGTCGGACGTCACGTCCGCCGACCCGACGCCGCTGCGGCCCTTCGGCTTCGGGCTCTCGTACACCTCGTTCGCCTACAGCGACCTCGAGGTCGACGCCTCGGTGCCGTCGTCGGGCGCCTTCACGGCGTCCGTCACCGTGACGAACACGGGCTCGGTGGCCGGCGCCGACGTCGTGCAGCTCTACGGGCGCGACGTCCTCGCGACCGTCACGCGCCCCGTGACCCAGCTGCTCGGCTACGCGCGTACGACGCTCGAGCCGGGGGAGCAGGCGCGCGTGACGTTCCGCGTCCCGACGACGCGTGTGGCGTTCTCCGACCGCCGCCTCGTCCGGGTCGTCGAGCCGGGCGACCTCGAGGTCTGGGTCGGTGCCCACGCCGCGGCGTCCGACGGCGACGGCGCGACGAACCACACGGGCGGCGCCATCCCCCAGGGCACGCGCGAGCGGTTCGTGCCGCCGGCGGGTGCGGCGACCCCGCGGTCCGTGGTCGCCGTGACGGGCGACGTGCACGAGGTCGGCGTCGCCGACCCGCGCTGGGTCGAGGTCGAGGTCGCCCGCATCGGGAGCGGGGTGCCCGCGTGAGCCTCGTCGCCAACCCCGTCCTGCCGGGCTGCTACCCGGACCCGACCGTCTGCCGGGTGGGCGACACCTTCTACCTCGTGACGTCGACGTTCGAGTACCTGCCGGGCCTGCCGGTCTTCCGCAGCACGGACCTGGCCTCGTGGGAGCAGGTCGGCCACGTCGTCGACCGTCCCGGGCAGCTCGACTACTCCGGCATCGCCTCGTCGGGCGGCCTGTACGCGCCGACGCTGCGCCACCACGACGGCGTCTTCTACCTCGTCTGCACGCTCGTGGACCAGCGCGACGACAGCCGCGGCGGCAACTTCCTCATGACCGCCACGGACCCCGCCGGGCCGTGGTCCGACCCGCACTGGCTGGGCGTCTCCGGCATCGACCCGTCGATCTTCTTCGACGACGACGGCCGCGCCTGGGTGCACGGGACGCGGCTGGTCGCCGAGCCCGAGTGGTACCACCAGACCGAGGTCTGGCTGCGCGAGCTCGACCTCGCGACCCTCGAGCTCGTCGGGCCCGAGCACGTGCTGTGGACCGGCGCGGTGCGGGGGGCCGTGTGGGCCGAGGGGCCGCACCTGTACAAGGTCGACGGCACCTACTACCTGCTCGCGGCCGAGGGCGGGACGGAGATCCACCACGCGATCTCCGTCGCGCGTGCCGAGACGGTGACCGGGCCCTACGTCGGGAACAAGGGCAACCCGGTCCTCACGCACCGCCACCTCGGACGCGGCGTCGACGTCGTCGGCGTCGGCCACGCGGACCTCACGCAGGGGCCCGACGGCTCGTGGTGGGCCGTGCTGCTCGCCATGCGCCCCTACGGCGGCTACCACTACAACCTCGGTCGCGAGACGTTCCTCGTCCCGGTGACCTGGGAGGACGGCTGGCCGGTGTTCGCCCCCGGCGTCGGCCGCGTGCCCGCCGAGGTCGAGGTGCCCTTCGCGCCCGCGCCCGTGCCGGGCGCGGCCCAGGGCGCGACCTCGGGCGTGGTCGAGCCGGGCGACCTGCGCTGGACCGCGGTGCGGGCGCTGCCGTCCGCCGTCGCGACGCCGTGCGGCGAGGGCTGGGAGCTCCCGCTGCGGCCGACGACGCTCGCCGACGTCGACGTGCCCTCGTTCCTGGGCCTGCGCCAGCAGCACCGCGACGTGGACGTGCGCGTCGTCGTCGCCGCCGACCTGGCGCCGGGGGAGGAGGTGGGCCTCGCGGTCCGCCAGTCCGAGCGGGACCACGTCCTGCTCGTCGTCACGGCGGACGAGGGCGGCGCGCGCCGCGTCGTCGCCACGCACGTGCACGGTGGGGTCGCCACGCAGCTCGGCGAGCTCAGGCTCGACGGGGCGGCCGACGGCGCGGTGACGCTCGTCGTGCAGGCGCGGGACCAGGACTACCGGCTCGTCGTCGTGGGGACCGGCGGGTCGTCGGCCACGACGGTGGCCGTCGCGGACGGCAGGACGCTCGACACCGTCGCGACCGGCGGGTTCCTCGGCCTGTGGATGGGTGCCTACGCCTCGAGCGGGGGACGCCCGACGTCGACCGTCGCGCGGGTCGAGCGCGTGGAGTACGTCCCGCTCGGGTGACCTGACCCCCGGGCCGGCCCGTCGCCTCCCGGCGGGTCTGCGGGGGCGGGCCGGACCGCTCCGACCCGCCCGCGGCCCCCGGCGGCCCACCAGGTGGTGCTGGTGGGCCGCCGGGCGTCGCACGCCCGTCCCGCGGGCACGCCCCAGCGGCGTCCGGGCACTTCCCGGTGCCGGTGGTCGGTGCCACAGTGGCGGGATGGCGACGCTGCGGGACGTGACGGTGACGGAGCAGGTGGACGCGCGGCACTGGCGGGTCGTGCTCGGCCATCTCGAGGCGACGTTCCGGACCGGCTCGTTCGCGCGCGGGCTCGAGCTCGTGCAGCGGGTCGGCGCCGCGGCCGAGGAGCTCGACCACCACCCCGACGTCGTGCTCCGGTACCCGACGGTCCTCGTGCGGACCGTCTCCCACGACGTGGGCGGGCTCACGGAGCGCGACGTGCGGCTGGCAGCCGCCGTGAGCGCGATCGCCGACGCGCTCGGCGTGGAGCCGGACGTGGCCGCGCCCCAGACCACCGAGATCGCGATCGACGCGCTCGACATCCCGTCGGTCGTGCCGTTCTGGCGTGCGGTCCTCGCCTACGAGGACGAGCGCATCGACGCGGAGGACCCGTCACCCGCCCTGGTCGACCCGCGCGGCGTCGGGCCGTCCGTCTGGTTCCAGCAGATGGACGAGCCGCGGCCGCAGCGCAACCGCATCCACCTCGACGTCACGGTGCCGCACGACGCCGCCGAGGCGCGCGTGGCGGCGGCGCTCGCGGCGGGCGGGCGGCTCGTGAGCGACCTTCGTGCGCCGGCGTTCTGGGTGCTCGCCGACGCCGAGGGCAACGAGGCCTGCGTGTGCACGTGGCAGGCGCGCGACTGAGGCGAGGGCTCGCGGAGGGGTGGCGACGAGGGGTGGCGACGGTGCGCACGGGGAGCGGACGGTGAGGCGCGGTGCCGCGGCCGCGGGGACGTCGGCGTTCCTCGCGGCGGTACCCGGCACGGTCGCGGGCCTCGTGCCGTGGCTCCTGACGCGCTGGGAGTCCGGCGAACCGCCGCCGCCCCTCGCCGTGCGGCTCGTCGGGGGAGTGCTCGTCCTCCTCGGCGGGTCGGCGCTGCTCGTGGCGTTCGTGCGCTTCGTGGGCGAGGGTCGCGGCACGCCGGCACCCGTCGCCCCGACGGAGGAGCTGGTCGTGGGCGGGCCCTACCGGTACGTGCGCAACCCCATGTACGTCGCCGTCGTCGCGCTCGTGCTCGGCCAGGCGCTGCTGCTGGGCCGGCTGGTGCTGCTCGCCTACGCGCTCGTGACGTGGGCGACGACGGCGGCGTTCGTCCGCGGGTACGAGGAGCCCACGCTGCTCGCGCGGTACGGCGAGCAGTACGAGGCGTACCGCGCGGCCGTGCCCGCCTGGCTGCCGCGGCTGACGCCCTGGCGCGGCGGGGCGTCCGCCCCTCGACCCTCGCGACCACCTGCCGGGACGCCCACCTAGAATCGCGCCATGAGCGAGACCCCCGCGAGCACCACTCCCAGCGCAGCGAGCACGGCCCCTGCCGTCGACATCAAGCCCCGCAGCCGGACCGTCACGGACGGGCTCGAGGCCACGGCCTCGCGAGGGATGCTCCGCGCCGTCGGCCTCGGCGACGAGGACTTCGCCAAGCCGCAGATCGGCGTCGCGAGCTCGTGGAACGAGATCACGCCGTGCAACCTGTCGCTCGACCGGCTCGCCAAGGCCGTGAAGAACGGCGTGCACGCGGGCGGCGGCTTCCCCCTCGAGTTCGGGACCATCTCGGTGTCCGACGGCATCTCGATGGGCCACGAGGGCATGCACTTCTCGCTCGTGAGCCGCGACATCATCGCGGACAGCGTGGAGACCGTCATGCAGGCCGAGCGCCTCGACGGGTCGGTGCTGCTGGCCGGGTGCGACAAGTCGCTGCCCGGCATGCTCATGGCCGCGGCGCGGCTCGACCTCGCGTCGGTCTTCCTCTACGCGGGCTCGATCACGCCGGGCTTCGTCAAGCTCAGCGACGGCACGGAGAAGGACGTCACGATCATCGACGCCTTCGAGGCGGTCGGGGCGTGCGCGCGCGGCCTCATGAGCCGCGAGGACGTCGACCGCATCGAGCGGGCGATCTGCCCCGGCGAGGGCGCGTGCGGCGGCATGTACACCGCCAACACCATGGCGTCCGTCGCCGAGGCGATGGGCATGTCCCTCCCCGGCTCGGCGGCGCCGCCGTCGGCGGACCGGCGGCGCGACGTGTTCGCGCAGCGCTCCGGCGAGGCCGTCGTCGAGCTGCTGCGCCGCGGCATCACCGCACGCCAGATCATGACCAAGGAGGCGTTCGAGAACGCGATCGCCGTCGTCATGGCGTTCGGCGGCTCGACCAACGCCGTGCTCCACCTGCTCGCGATCGCGCACGAGGCCGAGGTCGACCTGACCCTCGCCGACTTCCAGCGCGTCGCCGAGCGCGTGCCGCACCTGGGCGACCTCAAGCCGTTCGGGCGGTACGTCATGAACGACGTCGACCGCATCGGCGGCGTCCCGGTGATCATGAAGGCGCTGCTCGACGCCGGCCTGCTGCACGGCGACTGCCTCACGGTGACCGGTAAGACGGTCGCGGAGAACCTCGCCGACGTCGCGCCGCCCGACCCGGACGGCAAGATCCTGCGCGCGCTCGACAACCCGATCCACCGCACGGGCGGCATCACGATCCTGCACGGGTCGCTCGCGCCCGAGGGCGCGGTCGTCAAGAGCGCGGGCTTCGACTCCGACGTCTTCGAGGGCACGGCGCGCGTGTTCGAGCGCGAGCGGGCGGCGATGGACGCGCTCGAGGACGGGACGATCGTCGCGGGCGACGTCGTCGTCATCCGCTACGAGGGCCCCAAGGGCGGTCCGGGCATGCGCGAGATGCTCGCGATCACGGGTGCGATCAAGGGCGCGGGCCTCGGCAAGGACGTCCTGCTGCTCACCGACGGGCGGTTCTCCGGCGGCACCACGGGCCTGTGCGTCGGTCACGTCGCGCCCGAGGCGGTGGACGCCGGCCCGATCGCCTTCGTGCGCGACGGCGACCGCATCCGCCTCGACGTCGCGAACGGACGCCTCGACGTGCTGGTCGACGAGGCCGAGCTCGCGGCGCGCGCCGAGGGCTGGGCGCCGCTGCCGCCGACCTACACGCGCGGCGTGCTCGCGAAGTACGCGAAGCTCGTCCAGTCCGCCTCGAAGGGCGCCGTGCTCGTCTGAGTCGGGACGACCGCCGCCGCCCGCGGGCCTACGCCGCGGGGGTCCGGTCGACGCCCAGGAAGCGGCGCAGAGCCTCGGCACCCTGGACCGAGACCGGGGCGTCCGGGCGGACGAAGGTCGCCGGCGTCACCGTCACGCGCTGCTCGTCGACGCCGACGACGCCCTGCCGGGTGTGCTGCACGGTCCTCCGGCGGCCGTCGTCGACGTACCCGACCTTGCGGCTGACCGCCGCCGAGGCGAGGTTGCCCGCGATGTAGCCCGACTCGCACCGGTCCGCGCCCAGCTCATCGAACGCGAACCCGACGACGAGCTGCCGCATGAGCGTGCCGGTGCCCCGGCCCTGATGGGCTCGACCGAGCCACGAGCCCGTCATGACGGTGCGCGTCTGCGCGAAGTGCTGCGCGTGCAGGTCCTGCATGCCGACGAGCTCGCCGTCGCGACGGACGACGAGCGCGAGGCGCCACTCGTCGGGCGCGAAGGTGGCCCGCTGCGTCCACCACCACCACAGGGAGGTGGTGGGGAAGCCCTCCGGGGCGCCCGGGGCGAAGGGCTCCTCGTGCCAGGCGCGGAGGAAGGGCATCGGCAGGCCAGGCGCCTGGATGCCGCCCCGCACGAGCTCGACGAGCTCGGGGAGGTCGTCGTCGCGCATGACCCTGAGCTCGACGGGTCCGCACGAGATCGCCAGGGCGAACGGGGGGAAGATCTCCTCCAGGGTGAGCATGGTGCATCCTGCCCGTCGGCCGGCGGTCGTGGACAGCGACTTCTGCGCGATGCGGGGCGGCCGACTCAGGCGCGTGCGACCACGAGCCGGCGGTAGCCGGGGACGAGCACGCCGCGCTGGGCGCTGCGGCGCACGACGCGCAGCGGTGCGCCGTCGGCCCACAGCGTCTCGACCAGACCGCGGATCTCGGCGCGTGCGAGCGGCGCGCCGAGGCACAGGTGCCGGCCCGCGCCGAACCAGAGCTGGCGGTTCTCGGCGGCGTAGGGCCGGTCGAGCCGGAAGCCGCCGACGGCCGTGTTCGCGGACCAGACGAGCGCCAGCAGGCTCTCGCCGGTGCGCAGGCGGCGGCCTCCCAGCTCGACGTCGGCCGCGACCGAGCGCCCGATGACGACCGCCGGCGTGCTCACGCGCAGGCCCTCGCGCACCGCGTCGTCGAGGCGCCCCGGCTCGCGCAGCAGGCGGTGCTGCTCACCCGTGTCCACGAGCAGCGCGACCGTGCGCTGCATCGCCGACGCGGACGTCTCGGTCCCGGCCACGAGGAGGAGCGCCGACAGCCCGGTGGCCTCGCGCTCGGTGACGCCGAGCTCGCGCATGCGGCCCAGCAGCGTCGTGCCGGGGGCCGTGCGGTAGGCGTGCGGGACGCCCGCGGTGAGGTCGCCGACGACGTCGCGCGCGACGCGCACGAGCGACGCGTCGAGCACGGGCTGGGTCGTCGCGCGCATGGCCGTGGCGGCGAGGCGCTCGCCCTGGGCGAAGACCCGCCTCGCGTCGTCGTCGCTCGCGTCGTCGTCGGTCGCGTCGCCGTCCCGACCGGTCCCGCCGCCCGCCGGGTCGGACCCGCCCACGGGGATGCCGAGCGACGCGATCATCATCCGGCCCACCGCGACGCGGGACAGGTCGGCGACGTCGACCTCGCCGCCCGACGCGAGCGCGGCGCGTGCCGACGCGAGCAGCGGTCCCCAGACCTGCGCCACCTGCTCGCGCGCCGCCGCGTCGGTGAACAGCTCGCGCGAGCGCGACCGCAGGTCGTGGTGCCCCGGCCCGTCGAACAGCTCGGTCACCCACGGGCCGAGCACCTGCGCCCACAGGTGCCCGACGCCGCCCTCGCCGACCATGGAGAAGGCGCGGTGGTCGTTGAGCGCCTGCCTCGCCAGCACGGGGGACGCGGTCACCCAGCCCACGCGCGGCACGCGGACGACGCCGCGGGCGGCGACCGCGCGGCCCGCGAGCAGGAGCGCGGCGACCGAGGGTCGTGCAGCGACGAGGAGCGCGGCGTCACGCGCGTGGGCGAGCATGGCGGTCACTGTGCCACCCGCACGGTGCCACCCGGGCGCCGGTTCGTGACGCGCCACCCGCGACCCGTGCGCCGAGGCCGCGCTCCGCGCGGGTGGTCAGGGGAGTTCACCCGGCGGCACCCTCGGGCGGGGGGAGCGGCCGTGGCTACGCTCTCGGGCATGCCCGCCCCCGCCCCGACCGTGCCCTGCGCTGCCCCCGCGGCCGTCATCGCCGGGGTCCAGGTCCACCTGCCCGAGCGCACGGTGCGGGTCGCGGACGCCGAGCGCGCGCTCGCCGCACGCAACCCGGGCGTCGTGCCGGCCGCCGGCATGGTCGAGCGCCTCACGGGCGTCCGCAGCGTGCACCTCATGCCCGACGACTGGCAGGCGTCCGACCTCGCGGTCGCCGCCGCCGAGAAGCTGCTCGCCGCCCAGGGCGTGGGCACGCGCGACGTCGACCTCCTGCTGTTCGCGTCCGCGAGCCAGGACATGGTCGAGCCGGCGACAGCGCACATCGTCGCCCAGAAGCTCGGCCTGACCTGCCCGGTCATGGACGTCAAGAACGCGTGCAACTCGGTGCTCAACGCGCTCGAGGTCGCCGAGGCGCTCGTCCGCACCGGGAGGTACTCCACCGTGCTCGTCGCGTGCGGCGAGGCGCCCTCGCGCGCCGTGCGCTGGGACGTGCCGGACCGCGCGACCTACCTGCGCTCGGCCGCGGGCTACACGATGTCCGACGGCGGCGCGGCCGTGCTCGTCCGCGCGGCACCGGACCACGTCGGACCCGCCGACGCCGCGCCGGCGGGCATCCTCGCGTCGGCCTTCGCCGCCGAGTCGGCGCACTGGACCATCGGCACGCTCCCGGGCGGCGGCACCGCGCACCCGCGCGACGCCGACCGCACGTACTTCGACATCGACGGGTCACGGCTGCGCGAGGCGTTCCTCGCGCTCGGGCCGGGGACCGTCCTGGACGTGCTCGAGCGCGCCGGCCTCACATGGGACGACGTCGCCCTCGTGGCGGTCCACCAGGTCGCCGTCACCTACCTGGCCGACGTCCACGAGGCGCTCGGGCTCCCGGCGGACCGGACGCTCCTGACGGTCGCCGACCACGGCAACCTCGCGTCGGCGACCCTCCCGCTGCAGCTCGCGCGCGCCCTCGAGCAGGGTCGCGTCGGGCCCGGCGACGTCGTCGTGCTGGTCGGGCTGGCGGGCGGCATCAGCATCGGCGCGATGGCCGTCCGGCTGTGACCGGCATGCGCCTGGCCGTCGTCGTGCCCGCGTGGCAGGAGGCGGCCGGCATCGGCGCGACGCTCGCCGCCCTGCGCGACCAGCAGGACGCGGACTTCGACCTGGTCGTGGTCGACAACGGCTCGACCGACGGCACGGCCGACGTCGTGCGCGAGGCGGCCCGGGCGTGGGGCCGCCCGCGCTGGCGCGTGGTCGAGGAGCCGCTCAAGGGGACCGGTGCGGCGGCGGACACGGGCATCCGCGAGGCCGTCGCGGCCGGCGCGACGCACGTCGCGCGCACCGATGCGGACTGCCTGCCGGCGCCGTACTGGACCGCCGCCGTCCGGCGCGCCTTCGACGACGGGCTGGAGCTGGTGACCGGGCCGATGCTCCCGCGGTCCGACGACGTCCCGGTCGGCCCGCTGCGGCGCGGTGCGCTGCGCGCCGCCGTGTCCGTGGCCGCGCGGTTCGGCCAGCTCCGCCCCGGCAACCAGGACCCGGAGTACCTCGGCCCCTACCTCATGTGCCCGGGCTGCAACCTCGCGATCACGGCCGACCTCTACGAGCGCGCCGGCGGGTTCCCGCGGACGGCGATCGAGGACCTCCACGAGGACCGGGCGCTGGTCAACGCCGTGCGGCGGCTCACGACGCACTACGGCTACCGGCGCGACGTCGTCGTGCACGCGTCGGTGCGCCGGGTGCACGCGTGGGGCCTGCGCCGCACGCTCGAGTGGTACGCGGACCACCGCTACCGTCCCCCCGTGGTGGACATCCGATGAGCGCCCTGCCCGAGGCGCCCGCGCCGACCGCGCACGCGATGGCGTGGGAGGAGCGCGTGCAGCGCGGCGCCCACCCGGTCGTCTACCCGTTCCTGCGGCGCGTGGCCGCGCGCGGTCCCGTCGTCCGCGTGCCGGGGATCGGCGTGGTCGTGAGCGACGCGGCGGTCGCGCGCGAGGTGCTGCTCGACACCGAGCGCTTCACCAAGACGGGTCCGGGCTCGCCCGCCGATCTCTGGACGCCCGTGCTGGGCCCCGCTGTGCTGCTCAACATGGAGGGGGCGGACCACGGCCGCCTGCGCGGGCGGCTGGCCGGGCTGTTCACGCCGCGCGCCGTCGCCGACCTCACCGGTCCGGCGCTCGCGGCGGTCGGCACGGAGCTGACCGAGCGGCTCACGGGCGGCGGCGTCGTCGACCTCGTCGAGCTCGCGGGCCGCGTGGCCGGCTCGGTCATCTGCCGCATGACGGGGCTGCCCGAGACGGACGACGACGTCCGCACCGCGTTCCGCGACGCGCAGGAGATCGTCGGCATGGTCCGGCTGCACCGGCGGAGCCTCACCCCGAGGCAGGTGCGGCGCGCGCGCGACGTGCTCGGGCGGCTCTCGGAGCGGGCGACCGTCGCGTACCGCGACGGCGACGAGAGCACCGTGCCGGGGCGGATGCGGGCGCTCGGCCTGAGCGAGCACGAGGCGCGGGGCGCCGTGGGCGCGTTCGTCCTCACCGGGACCGAGACGCTGGTCTCGTTCGTCCCGCGGCTCGCGGCGCTGCTCGCGGACACGGGCTGGGACGTGCGGCTCGCGGCGTCGACCGATCCGGAGCTCGCGGGCCGGGTGGTCAACGAGGCGCTGCGCATCACGGCGCCGACGCCCGCGATGCTGCGCGCCGTGGCGGTCCCCGCCCGCGTGGGAGGCGACGCGCCGGGGACCGGTGCGGACGTCCGGCCGGGGGACCGCGTCGTGATCGCGACCCTGCTGTGCTGCCGCGCCGCGGGGGCGTTCGACCCCGACGTGCGGCAGCCGGCCGCCGTGCGCCAGCTGTGGTTCGGCGCGGGCCCGCACTTCTGCCTCGGCATGCCCCTCGCGACGGCGCAGATCACCGCCGTCCTCGACGCGCTCGTCGCGTCGGTGCGCACGCGGGGACCGCTGCGCGTGGTCGCCCGCGAGGTCGCGCGCGGCGTGCTCATCCCGGCGTACGCGTCGCTCCGCGTGGCGTGCGCGTGACCCGCACATGACCCGCGCCCCTGACCTCGTCGCGGACGTCCTCGAGCAGTGCGACCGCCACCCCGCGCGCGTCGCGCTCAGCCAGGCGGGCACGACGACGACCTACGCGGCCCTCGGTGCGGGCGTGCGGGCCACGGCCGCCGCGCTGCGCGCGGGCGGCCTGCGCACGGGCGACCGGGTCCTCTTCTCGGTCCGGCCACGCACCGAGGGACTCGTGCTCGCGCTCGGGGTCGTGGCCGCGGGCGGCTCGCTCGTCCTCGTCGACCCGGGGTCCACGCCCGAGCTGTTCACCGCGCGCGTGCGCGCCGCGGCACCGACGTGGGCCGCGACCGAGTCCCTGCTCTACGCGCTCTCGCGCCCGGCGCTCGCCCCGCTGGCCCGGCGGCGCGGTGTCCTCCTCCCCGACTACGGCAGGCTCGACGTCCGGCACGTGTACGCGGGGCGGTGGCTGCCCGGGGTCCCGCGTGGCGCCCGCCGCGCCCGCGCGTTGGCGGCGGGCCCGGTCCCGACGGCGTCCCGTAAGCTCGTGCGGTCGCCGGACGCCGAGGCGCTCGTCGTGTTCACGTCGGGCACGACGGCGGCACCGCGCGCCGTCGTGCACACGCGCGGCTCGCTCGGCGCGGGAACGGCGCTGCTGCGCCAGTCGTGCGCGGTCGAGCCGGGCGACGTCGTGCACACCGACCAGATGCTGCTCGGCCTCCCGGCACTCGTCGCGGGCGGCACGTGGTCGCTGCCCCGCCGCGCGCCGGCCGACGACGTCGCGGCCTACGCGGCCGGGCTCGACGGTGCGGCGATGTCCTTCCTCGTGCCGGCGGACGTCACGGCGCTGCTCGACGCGGTCGAGGCG
>NZ_JACVQL010000300.1 GCF_019733465.1 Actinotalea ferrariae
TCGCGCTCGCCGAGCGGATGGCCGTCCCCGCGTCGGCGCTGCACGCGCTGCCCGGCGCCGTCGACGACGTCGCGGGCGCGCTCGTGGAGCCAGGGGGCAACGCGCTGCGCGCCGTCCTCGCGGCCGACGTCGCCCCCGGCGAGCGCCTGCTCGTGCTCGGCCCGGGCACGATCGGCCTGCTCGTCGCGATGCTGGGGCGCGCGGCGGGCGCGAGCGTCCACCTGCTCGGACGGGAGCCCGCGTCGCTCGACGTCGCCGCGTCGCTCGGCTTCGAGGCGTCGGACCTGAACCACCTGCCCGACGGTCCGTGGGACGGCGTCGTGGACGCGACGAACTCCCCCGCGATGCCCGCGCTCGCCGTGCGTCTCGTCGAGCCCGGCCGGCGCGTGGTCTTCATCGGCCTGTCGACGACGCCGAGCACCGTCGACTCGCGCGACCTTCTGCTCGGAGACGTCACGGCGGTCGGCGTGCTGAGCGGGAGCCCGGGACTCGCCGGGACGATCGAGCGGTACGCGTCGGGCGCCGTCGACCCGCGGCCCCTCGTCGCGGCGACGGTGGGTCTGGGCGACGTCGCCCTGGCGCTCGCGGGCGTCCGGCCGGCGGGTGCCGGGCCCGGTCCCAAGGTGCACGTCGACCCGCACCGCTGACGAGCCGTCGAGCACGGCCGGGCGTCCGGGAGAACGACCGTGCCAACGCTCAGAGCCCCTGGATGAAGGCTGGGGCGAAGGCGTCCGTGAGATCGTCCGGCGAGGTCAGCGCGCGCGGAGCAGGTACTGCGCGTCGACGCCTACCGCGGCCGCAACGTCGTGGAACGGTCCTCCAACGCCCTCAAGCACTGGCATGGCCTCGCCACCCCTACGACGAACTCGCCCTGACCTACCGAGGCGGCGCAGTCCTCGCGGCGATCCTCGCCAGGCTCCGCACGCCATAGGGAGACACGTCCTAGCGCATCGCGGACCACCAGTTCCCGTCGAAGTTCCGGTCGACGGTCTCCTGCGACTCCACGTCGACGCTCAATCCAGCGACCAGGTTCTCCGGCATCCCGGCCGCCAGGAGGTGACCCCGCACCACCTCGCGCGGGACGCCGTCGCGCCGCATCGCGCTTCGCTCGGCATCGGTAGCGACGATCCACCAGACGTTGGGCTGCAGGTTGTACCCCAGGAACGGGTACGTGCCGGTGACCCCGACCGATGCCAGCTCACGGCAGGCCGCCTGCGAGGCGTCGCCCAGGATCCGCCTCATCCGCTTCGCCAGGTCCGGGTCCTCGCGGAGGTTGGGGCGTCTGAACGAGCTCACGGGCGCAGTGTCACGCACGTCGCCCGTCCTGGGCTACTGGGGCGCGGGGTGAGACGCCCGCGACGCGCCCCTCGTCGGCGGGCTGCTCGACCCCACAGTGTGCGGCGAGAAAGCGTTCTTGCTCGTGGTGCGGGTCGCTGCCGAGCTGGCGAACATGCGGCTGCGTCCTCGCCCGGTGACCTAGCGCTCACGGCGTATCGATCGACCGTGACGCCTTCTGGTCGTGGGGAGCGGCGTCCAACGTCGGGACGAGCAGGAGGCGGCCGACCGGCGAGAACCGGCTCATCAGACGCCGCACCGCTGCGGTGCACGGGTAGCCCCCGCGGTCAACGTCAGGCCCGGCGGCGCCGTCGCACCCGGTGAGCGCTGAAGGCCACGCCAGCTCCGAGCACAACGATGCCGAAGGACGTCCAAGAGAAGAGCCCCGTGTCGTCGGCAAACAGCGCACGCAGCACCAACGCCGTCAACCCACCGAGGACGAACACGGCGACGTCGACGAAGTGGTCACCGGCACCGCGTGGACTCTCGAGATACTCGCGCTCCTCGACGGGTCGCATCCTCGGCTGTTCGGTCACCACGTCAGACCGGCCTTCCATCGCTGTCGCCCGCTCTGTGCGAGCCGACAGCCACGGTATTGCACTGAGCACAGCTAGATCCTCGCGCACCATCGGCGCCGCACGGTCATGCCGCTGACCGGGAGGCCGGCTTTTCGCCATGCGGGCGAGCGCAACCGCCAGCGGGGTCAGCGCCAGCCGAGGCCGGGCGCGACGTCGTTGAGGAGCGACTGGAGCAGGTGGGCGTTGTAGTCGACGCCGAGCTGGTTCGGCACGGTGAGCAGCAGGGTGTCGGCGGTGGCGACCGCCTCGTCCTCGGAGAGCTGTTCGACGAGCACGTCCGGCTCCGCCGCGTACGTCTTGCCGAACACCGCGCGCAGGTGCGGCTCGATCTGGCCGAACTGGTCGGACCCAGTCCCCTCGCGGCCGAAGTAGAGCCGGTCGAGGTCAGTGGTGATCGGCATGATCGAGCGGCTCACGGACACACGTGCGTCGCGCTGGTGACCCGCCTCGCGCCACGCGTCGCGGAAGACCTCGATCTGCCGGCGCTGCTGGACGTGGAACGGCTCGCCGGACTCGTCCGCCTTCAGGGTCGAGCTCATGAGGTGCATGCCCTGCTCGGCCGTCCAGCGAGCCGTCGCGTCCGATGCAGCGCCCCACCAGATGCGGTCCCGCAGGCCCGGCGAGTGCGGCTCCGGTCGCAGCAGACCGGGCGGGTTGGGGAACATCGGTCGTGGGTTCGGCCGCGCGAAGCCCTTGCCCTCGAGAACCCCGAGGAGCACCTCGGTGTGGCGGCGCGCCATGGCCGCCTGGTCCTCACCATCGGCGGGCTCGTAGCCGAAGTAGCGCCAGCCGTCGACGACCTGCTCGGGCGATCCCCGGCTGACGCCGAGCTGGAGGCGACCGCCCGAGATGAGGTCCGCGGCGCCCGCGTCCTCCGCCATGTACAGCGGGTTCTCGTAGCGCATGTCGATGACGCCGGTGCCGATCTCGATGCGGCTGGTCCGGGCGCCGATCGCGGCGAGCAGCGGGAAGGGCGAGGCCAGCTGGTGGGCGAAGTGGTGGACGCGGAAGTACGCGCCGTCCGCTCCCAGTTCCTCGGCGGCGACCGCGAGGTCGATCGACTGGAGCAGCGCGTCCGAGGCGGAACGCACGGCGGACTGCGTGGAGTCCGTCCAATGGCCGAAGCTCAGGAAGCCGATCTTCTTCATGCCTCGTTCAACGTCCCGTCTCGTGCGGCATTCCCCGGGACCCGGAACGTTCGGCGCCCAGCGGTGGTGCGGCGGGCGGCCATGCAGAGTGCTCCACCTGCTGCATCACGTCGCGCAGGCACGCGGGGCGTGCTGCTGGCGGACCTTGTCGACGACGACGCCCCACCTGAGGGGCCCGGCGACCAGCACCCGGTGCACGACCGCACGGTGATGCCGCTGGCCGGTACACCCGCCTCGCACGGTCATGCCGCTGACCGCCCGCGCCTAGGCTGCCGGGGTGGGCCACGCACTGGACGACGGACCGTTCTTCCACGGCACCAAGGCCGACCTGCGTCCCGGCGACCTCCTGACGGCGGGCTTCCGCTCGAACTATCGCCCCGAGGTCGTGATGAACCACATCTACTTCACGGCTCTCGTCGACGGTGCGGGGCTCGCCGCGGAGCTCGCGGCGGGCGACGGATCGCCGCGCGTCTACCGGGTCGAGCCGACCGGCCCGTTCGAGGACGACCCGAACGTGACCGACAAGAAGTTCCCCGGCAACCCCACCCGGTCGTACCGGAGCACGGCGCCGCTGAGGGTCGTCGACGAGGTCACCGCCTGGACACGGCTGACTCCCGAGGCCCTCGCGGCCTGGAGGGAACGTCTGAGCGCCCTCCTCTCGGACGAGCGCGGCGAGATCATCAACTGATCTGCTGCGAACGATCAGCGACGGCCGGTGGCCAGCGGTCCTGGCGCCAGCCGTCCCACGTCGCGAACCCCGCCGGCGGCTCGCCCACCGACTCGGTGCCGTCGAGCTCGCCCGGGGTGGGGACGTCGAAGGCGGCGGCCCACGTGGCGAGCTCCTCGTCGGAGATGGGCCACGTCGTGTGCGGTTCCTCGGCCTCGCGCCGGTCGAGCCGGCGTCGCTGCTCCTCGGGCGAGAGGGCGCAGTACCGCAGCTCCACCGCCGCGCCGACGTCGGCCGCTGCCTGCCGCAGGGCGGAGCGCTCGTCCCGGCTCCACAGTCCGAAGTCGAGCACGACGTCGACGCCGAGCTGGAGCGCGCGCAGCGCGATCGCGATGAGCCGGCCCTCGATGACGTCCGTCGCCGACGGTGGGTTTGCGAGCCCGTAGAGGGCCTTCACCCACTCGTCCTTCGTCAGGCGAAGAGCCCCTCGCTCAACCTCGATGCGCCGCGCCGCGGTGGTCTTCCCTGTGCCCGGCAGACCGACCGTCAGGAACAACGTGGGCTGCATCGACCTACGGGGCCCCGGCGCCGATGTCCGCGTCCGGCGCGGGCACGCCACCCGTAGGCGCCGCGCCCGAGAGCTCGCCGGTGGGGTCGGGGGCGGGCGGATCCGTCGGTTCCGGCTCGCTCGGCCCCGGATCGGCCGGCGGGGCCGGGTCGACCGGCGGTTCGGGTGCGGGCGACTCGGGTGCGGGAGGCTCGGTCGGTGCAGGCGCCGGCGGCGCGGGCAGCGGCGGCACGGTGACCGGCGGGGCCGGCACGGGCGGCGTCGGGACGGCGGGCGTCGTCGGTGGTGCGGACGGGGCCGGGGCCGCCGACTCGGGCGCGCGCAGCGAGGGCGCGAACACCCGAGGCCGCGGGTCGGCGTCACCCCGCGCGCGGTCGTCGTAGCCGCTGTCCGTGCCGAACTCCCAGTGCCACGGCTCCTGCGGCCCGCCGCCACCGGGCTCCATGATCGGCGGGTGGTACCAGCCGAACCCGGCGGCGTGCGCCTTCATCCACAGGTAGCCGGGTGCGTCGAAGTTCCCCAGCCCGCCCATGTCCGCGAGATCGACCGCGACGCCGCGGCCGTGGTTGGACGAGCCGGGCGCGGCCGCCAGCCCGCCGTGCACGGCCTTGATCTGGACCTGCCGCTCGTAGGTGCGGTACGCGCTCGTGACCCGCAACGCCTTGCCGGTGCCTGCGCGGTATGCGGCCGCCAGGCGGTCGAGGGCTGCCGCCGCGTCGCAGCGGAGGTGGTAGGTGGGTGCGACGTCGGGCGAGCAGAGCGCGCTGAGCGGGATCCGCCCGTTGGGCCAGCTGTCGGCCTCGGCGGCCAGGCCGGCCAGCCGGGCGTCGCCCGGGACACCGACCCCGGCGGCGGCCCCGATCGCCGTGAGCCCGACCGCGCTCTCGAGCTCCGTGAGCGACGAGACGGGCTCGGCGGCGGCCTCGACCGCGCGCTCCGCCCGCATCGCGAGCGCGAAGACGTCGGCGGCGGCGTCCGCGAGCTCGCGGGCGAGGGTGAGGTCGGCCATGGCCGACGCCGGGCCGGTGTCGGCACGCGGGGCCAGGGGTCCCGGACGCAGCTCGCCCCCTGCGACGACGGCGTCCGCGCGCTCGACGAGTGCCGCGAGGACCGCGCGTGCCTCCGCGAGCTCCTCGGGGTCGACCGGCTCCGGCGCGTCCTCGTCGAAGAGCCCCTCGTCCACGTGCTGGTCGTCCGCGTACTCCTCGTCGAGGTGGTCCTCGTCGTCCGCGTACTCCTCGTCGTCCCTGTACGCCTCGTCGTCGTCGTCCCTGTACGCCTCGTCGTCCCGTTGCTCCGCGTCGTCCAGGTACGCCTCGTCGACCGGCTCGAGCGGGTCGGGCGCCCGTGCGCCCGCGAGGTCGCCGAGCTCCTCCGTCCAGGCGAGCGCCGCCGGCGCCGGTCCTGGCTCCGGCTCGGGCGCCGCCGGCACCGCCCCCTGCGCGGCCGCGGTGCTCACCACCTCGGACG
>NZ_JACVQL010000301.1 GCF_019733465.1 Actinotalea ferrariae
GCCGATGACGGTCTCGTGGGCCGGCGCGCACCGTCCGGGCGCCGCGAGCGCCGCGCGGCGCGGCGCGCACGCCACCGGGGAGCCGGTGCTCCGGGTGCGTGAGGGCGGATGGGAGCAGGGCGGTCGCACCGTCGTGCGGGTCCCGGCGCTCGACCTGCGCCCGGGGCAGGTGACCGCGATGGTCGGGTGCAACGGCAGCGGGAAGTCGTCGCTCCTGCTGGGCCTCGCTGGCCTGCTGCCCGGTGAGGGTCAGGCTGCGGCGCGCGGTGCGGGTCACGGCGCAGAGCGCGTCGACCTGCCGCCCGCGCTCGTGCTCCAGCGTCCCGAGCACCAGCTGCTCACCCGCACGGTCGCGGACGAGGTGGCGTACGGGCTGCGCCTGCGCGGGGGTGCTCGGCGGGGCCTCGGCCGCCGCCGCGCCCGTCGAGACGGGGCTCCCGACGACGCCGACGTCGCCGCCACGGTCGCCGACGCGCTCGACCGCTTCTCGCTCGCGCGGCTCGCGGCGGCCGACCCGTTCCGTCTGTCCGGCGGCGAGCAGCGCCGCCTGACGATCGCGGCGATGGCCGTCCTCGGGCGGCCCGCCCTGCTGCTCGACGAGCCGACCTGCGGGCTGGACGACGTCCAGGCGACCGCGGTGCTCGCGCTCCTCGACGAGCTCGCGGCACGTGGCACGGCCGTGGTCGTCGCGACGCACGACCTCGGCCTCGCCCGCGCCTTCGCCGACCAGGTGCTCGTGCTGCGCGAGGGCGACGTCGTCGTCGTCGGACCGCCCGCCCTGCTGGACGACGTCGGCCTCCTGCGCGACGCGGGGCTGCTCGTCGAGGAGGCGCGGCCGCTCGTCGAGGACGCGCCGTCGGCCGTCGTGGCCGGCTCGCCGTCGATGCGCGAGCCGGCGCGCGTGCTGGGCGGCGGCGGATGAGCCGCGGCATCACCACCGCGGCCCCCACCACCGCCGCCGCGACCGCGGCCGGGGACCGGACGTCGTCGTGGCTCGCCGGCTGCGACCCGTCGGTGCTGCTCGGGGTCGTCGTGGCGCTGCCCGTGATGCTCGTCCGGACGTTCGACGCGCGCCCGCTCGCCGTCCTGTGGGCGCTCGCCGTCGCTGCGGCGCTCACGGTCGCGCGCGTGCCGCTGCGGCGGCTCGTGGCGGCACAGCTGGCGTTCGTGTGGTTCGGCCTGAGCCTGCTCGCGGTCAACGCGGTGACACGCGACGGCGACGTCGTCGGGCGGTGGCTGGGGCTCGAGGTCACGGACCACGGCCTGGCCATGGGCGCCGGCCTCGCCGTCCGCACGCTGCTCATCGGCGTGTGCGCGGTCGCGTTCTGGCACGCGTCGGAGCCCGAGCGCCTGCTCGGCTCGCTGCACCAGGTGGCGCGCCTGCCCGTGCGGGCGTCGTGCGCGATGCTCGCCGCCTACCGCCTGCTCGACGACCTGCCCGCCGAGTGGGCGACGGTCCGGCGTGGGCAGGCCGCTCGGGACCCCCGGCGGGTCCGTGCCGGACGCGTCGTCCCGTCGTCCGACCCCGCGTCCGTCGCGCGCGCGGCGTTCGCGCTCCTCGCGACGAGCGTGCGCCGCGC
>NZ_JACVQL010000302.1 GCF_019733465.1 Actinotalea ferrariae
TACGACACGCGGCTGGTCGAGCTCGGGCTGCGCGTCGTCCGTGCGGCGACCGCGCACGCCGGCGAGCAGCACGTCCAGGCACGCCCGGCCGTCGTGCTCCGGCCGCCAGCCCGCCTCGCGCAGCCGCGCCGGCTCGACCGTCCACGGGTAGACGGTGAACGCGAGCTCCTCGGCGGGCGCGGGCAGCACGCCGACGCGGTGCAGCCGCTCGGCCGTGCCGAACGCCGTCACCGCGGCCAGCTCGATGGTCCGCATGCCGGCGATGCGCGCGACCTCGTCCGGGTGCAGCACGGGCTCGGCCGCCACGGTGGCCGAGCCGCTCCAGCCCTCACGCACCGCCACCTCGACCGCCGCGGCGACGTCGTCCACGTGGACGAGCTGCCACGGCCGCTCGACGCCGCGGACCGCGAGCAGCCGCGGTGCCGCGAAGTGCCTGGTCACGAGCGTGTCGACGCCGGGCCCGACGACGGCCGCGGGGCGCAGCACGAGGATCCGCGGCCCACGCGCGCCGCGTCGGGCGGCCCGGGCGAGGACCGACTCGACCGCCACGAGGTCGCCGACGAGACCCAGTCCCGGCGTCGTGAGCGCGGGCTCGTCGTCGCGGATCACGGCGCGGTCGGGCGCGGCACCGTGGACCATCGCGGACGTCACGGCGACCAGCTGCCCGACCTTCGCCGCGCGGGCGCCCGCGACCGCCCGCTGCGCGAGCGCCACCGCGGCGGCCCGTCGCTCGGCGGAGTCCCCGGGCGTGGTCAGCGTGAGGTCGGCCGGGTCCGCGACGAGGACGACGGCGAGCGCGCCCGTGAGCGCCTCGCCCGGAGCGTCCTCCGGCAGGTCCGGCAGGGCACGCACGAGCCCGTGCCACGGCCCCGCGGCCAGGCGGTTGACGACGGCCGCGGCGATGGGCCCGGCCCCCACGACGACGACGTCGTCGCCGTCGCTGCGCCCAGAGCGAAGTGCCGTGCTCATGCCGGGCACGCTCCCCTCGCCGTGGTCGTTGTGTGGTTACCGTGGACCTTCCCAGCCCATCGTCTCAGGAGCCTCCCGATGAGCACGCCGCCGCACGACGACGACCAGGGACGCGGTGTGCCCGCGCAGTGGGAGCAGCTGCTCCGGCAGGTGCTCGGCCCCGCGGCCGACGACGTGATCCGCGAGATGTCCGAGCGGGGCGGCATGGAGGCGCTGGGGCTGACCGGACCCGACGGTCGCCAGCTCGACCTGGCCGGCATGGCCGCCGCCGCGGGGCTGCCGAGCGACCCGGCGGCGCTGGGCCAGGTGCTCGGCCAGATCCAGCGCATGCTCGCGACGAGCGGCGACGGCCCGGTCAACTGGGACCTCGCGCACGACCTCGCACGGCAGGCCGCCGTGGCCGAGGGCGACCCGAGCGTCTCGGAGGCCGACCGCCGCGAGGTGACGTCGGCGTTCACCGTGGCCGAGCTGTGGCTCGACACCGCGACGAACCTGCCGCCCGCCGGTGGGCCGCGCCAGGCGTGGAGCCGCTCGGAGTGGGTCGAGCACACCCTCGGCACGTGGCGGCTGCTCGCCGAGCCGGTCGCGGCGTCCGTGGCGGACGCGCTCGCCACCGCGCTCGCGACGCAGGCGCCCGACGGGATCGACGCCCTCGGCAGCCCCGAGGCGGTCGCGGGCGGTGCCGGCGCCATGATGCGGCAGCTCGGCGGCGCCGTGTTCGGCATGCAGGTGGGCCAGGCCGCCGGCACGCTCGCGCGCGAGGTGTTCGGGACGACCGACATCGGGCTCCCGCTCACCGAGGGCCGCGGCGTCGCGCTCCTCCCCCGCAACGTCGCAGCGTTCGCCGAGGGGCTCGACGTGCCCGCCGAGGAGGTGCGGATCTTCCTCGCCGTGCGCGAGGCCGCCCACGCCCGGCTGTTCACGCACGTCACGTGGCTGCGCGCGCACCTGCTCGGCGCCGTCCAGGCCTACGCGCGCGGGATCACGATCGACACCGACACCCTCGAGGAGGCCGTCCGGTCCATCGACCCGACCGACCCGACGGCGCTCCAGGAGGCGCTCTCGGGCGGCGTCTTCTCCCTCGGCACCACGCCCGAGCAGCAGGCGGCGCTCGCCCGGCTCGAGACGGCGCTCGCGCTGGTCGAGGGCTGGGTCGACGAGGTCTCGGCCGCCGCGACGGCGGCCCACCTGCCGCACACGTCGGCGCTGCGCGAGATGATGCGCCGTCGCCGCGCCGCCGGCGGTCCGGCCGAGGACACGTTCGCGACGCTCGTGGGGCTCGAGCTCCGGCCGCGCCGCTCGCGCGACGCCGCGTCCCTCTGGGCGCGCGTCGCAGCCGACGGCGGGGTCGACGCGCGCGACGCAGCGTGGGGCCACCCGGACTTCCTGCCGACCGCCGAGGACCTCGACGACCCGGGCGCGTTCGTCACGCGGCGCGCGGCGCTCGGCGACGAGACGGACGTCGACCGGGCGATCGACGAGATCTTCCGCGCCGACGAGGCGGACGGGTCGGGCGACGCCGGCGGCTCGGGCGGCGGCACCGATCCCGGCAGCGGACCGACGTCCCGCTAGCCGTCGTCGACCGCGCCCAGGTCCACGACGTCGTCCGTCTCGGCGTCCTGCGCGCCGTCCTCGGCGGGGCCGTCGGGACCCGGTGCGTCGGCGGCGTAGGCGAACCCCTCGAGGAAGCCCCGCGCGCGCTCGGTCCGCGGGTACGCCTCCACGAGCCGCCAGAACTCGGGCCCGTGGCCGGGCTGCAGCAGGTGGGCGAGCTCGTGCAGCAGGACGTAGTCGAGCACCCAGCGCGGCATGCCGCGCACGCGGGTCGAGATCCGGATCGTGCCCTCCGACGGGGTGCACGAGCCCCAGCGCCGACCCTGGTTGGTGGACCAGCGGACGCTGCTCGGCTGTGCGCGCCCGCCGAGGTAGCGCTCCGAGAGCTCGGCGGCACGCCTCGCCAGCTCCACGTCGGAGGGTCGGCGCTTGACGTCCTGCGAGGCGAGCCGCGTGACCATCCGTCGCACCCACTCGCGCTCCTGCGCGCGCGTGAACCGCGCGGGGATCGCGACCACGATGCGCCCGTTCTCGCGGAACGCCGTCACCGTCCGGACGCGGCGCCGGCTCCGGCGGACCTCGACGTCCGCGAGCGCCGCCTCGACGGCGGCGTCGAGGGAGGGGCTGGGCTCGGCCACACGAGCACGCTAGCCCCCACCGCCCCGCAGCTGCGGGAGGCGTCCCCAGCGGGTGAACGCGTCGCTCCGCGGCGCGCCGTGCGCCGCTGCGCGCGTGCGGCGTGCGTGCTGCGCACTACGCTGTCGATGCACGGTGACGCCCGGCCAACCCCTGGCCGCGGCTCACGTAGCCGGCCGGGTCGATCACGTCCGGTGCGCAAGCCTTCTGAACGGAGATACCTCATGGCCGACGAGACCTACAAGGGCGAGTTCTACTGCGTGAAGTGCAAGGAGAAGCGTGAGGCCGAGGGCGACGTCGTCGTCGCGAACGGTCGGCGGATGGCCAAGGGCGTGTGCCCCGTGTGCGGCACCAAGCTGAACCGGATCCTCGGCAAGGCCTGATCACAGCCTGACGAACTTCGAGAGGCGGCTCCCCGGTCGGGGGGCCGCCTCTCGCACGTCCGGCGGGCGCGCGTCCTCCGCGCCTGTGGACGACGCCCGCCGCGCACCGCCGCACGGCAGGCTGCCGTGGGCGGCCGACCGGTCGCCGTCGGCGGAGGGGGTCGGATGGGCGGACGTGCGGGCCGGACGCCCGAGGAGGAGCCACGGCTGCGCGGTCGGCTTCCGGTCCTGTGGCGCAGCGCCACCGAGGTGCAGGTCGGCACGGACCCGCGATGGTCCGTCGCGCTGAGCGACCTCACGCCCGGTGCGGTGCGTGCCCTCGGCGGTGTGCCGGCGTCGGCCGAGCGGCGCACGCTGGTCGCGGCCATGCGCCGGGCCGGCTGCGCGGAGGCCGAGGTCCGGTCGGTCCTCGCCCACCTTGCGGCGGCGCACCTGCTCGTCCCTCCCGTGCACCCCGACGCCTCGGGCGACGAGGGCGCATGGGCGCTCGTCGACGGTCGTGGGGACGGCGGCTCGACGTCCGCCCGGCGGGCGGGCGGCTCGGTCGCGGTGCACGGTCTCGGCCGGACGGGGACGGCGATCGCGGCGACGCTGGCCGCGGCCGGCGTCGGCACGGTCGTCCTCGTCGACGACGGCTCGGTCACGCGCCACGACGTGGGCGTGGGCGGCCTCAGGGTCGAGGACGTGGGGCTCGCCAGGACCGCCGCCGTCGGCCGCCTGCTGCTGGGCGTCGCACCCGGGGTCCGCACGATCGCGACGGGCCACGCGGACCTCACCGTGCTCGTCGAGCACCACGCGGCCGACCCGGTGCGCTACTCGGCGCTGCACGACGCCGGCCGCGCGCACCTCTCGGTCGTCGTGCGGGAGGCGTCCGTGCTGGTGGGTCCGCTCGTGCGGCCGGGCGCCACGGCGTGCCTGCGGTGCGTCGACCTCGCCCGCAGCCGGCGGGACGACCGCTGGCCGGCGGTCGCGGCCCAGCTGGCACG
>NZ_JACVQL010000303.1 GCF_019733465.1 Actinotalea ferrariae
GCGCGAGGCCGTCCGGGCCGCCGTCCGTCCCGCGAGGCGTCGACCCGGTGCCGGGCGCCCGTCCGGCGAGGACGACGTTGCCGTACCGCCGCCCCCGGAGCTGGCCGGGCTCGGCCACGAGGAGGGCGCCGTCGAGCACCGCGCGGACGGTCGCGGCCTCGGCACGCGCGAGCGTGAGGGGCGGTCGGTCGGCGCAGTTGGCCAGGTAGAGCCCGCCCGGTCGCAGCACCCGCACGACCTCCTCGAGGAACTCGACGGTCGTGAGGTGCGCCGGTGTGACGTCGGGCGCGAAGACGTCGCGCACGACGACGTCGGCCGACGCGTCGGGCAGCGCCGCGAGGACCGCGCGCGCCTCGCCGACCCGCAGCCGGAGGCGGGGTGACCGGGGGAGCGCGAACCACGTGCGGACCAGCTCGAGGAGGCGTGCGTCGACGTCGACGGCGACCTGGCGAGAGCCCGGCCGGACCGCGTCCAACCAGCGCGGGAGGGCGCACCCGGCGGCCCCCAGGTGGACGGCGTCGAGGGTCGTGTCGGTGGTGTGCTCGATGATCGCCGCCATGTGCTGCATGTACTCGAACTCGAGCCACGTCGGGTCGTCGAGATCCAGGTGGGAGCTCGGCACGCCGTTGACGTACAGGGTGACCGACCGCGGGTCGTCCGGTGACCGGCGCACCTCGGCCGTGCCCGTCGCGATGCGGACCGGCCCCTCGGGGAACGTCTGCGGCGCGGCCGGCCTGGAGGCGCCTGCGCCTCGACGGCCGCGGACGGGTCGGCGGTCGGGCATGGCTGCCACCGTAGTCTTGACGCGACTCGAACAGGTGTTCGACAATGGGCGCAGGAGGTGAGCGCGATGACCGGACGAAGCACCCCAGCGGTCCGCCTCGTGGGAGACGACGGAGAGGTCCGTCCGCCCGTCCCCACGTCGGCGCTGGACCTGCTGCTGCGCAGCGACGCCGAGCTCGTGGCGGCACAGCTGGAGGGCTCCGTCGAGGAGCGCTTCCTGCACGGGCACCTCGCGGCGCTCCGGGCCGGTGCGGCCCTGCTCGAGGTGACGGGGCGGCCGCGGCGTCGGCCCATGCCCCGCACGGTGTGGGACATGGTCGCCGCGGTGGCACCCGAGCTCGAGCACTGGACGTCCTTCTTCGCGGCCGGGGCGCCCGCACGTGCCGCCGTCGAGGCGGGGCGGGGCGGGGCCGTGGATCCCGAGCGCGCCGAGGCGACGGTCGCCGCGGCCGAGGACTTCCAGGACGCCGTCCGCCGCACGCTCGCGCTGGACACCCCGGAGCGGGGTCGGCTTCTGCTGCACGCCTCCTGAGAGGATGGGGCCATGCCGTCGTCCTGCACGTCCCGCGCGATCGGCGCTCGGGGTGTGATCGGCACGTCGGGCGTTCTCGGCACGTCGAGCGTGATCGGCACGTCGAACGGGTCAGGCGCGACCAGGACCGACTCATGAGCCGCACGCCTCCTCCGCCGGGCGTGCGGCGGAGCTGGGGGTCGGACGAGGACGGTGCGTCGATCCTCCATGTCGACATGGACGCCTTCTTCGCGTCCGTCGAGCTCGTCCGGCGGCCCGACCTGCGCGGCCGCCCCGTGGTGGTCGGCGGTGACGGGCGCTCCGTCGTGCTCGCGGCGACGTACGAGGCCCGTGCGTACGGCGTGCACTCCGCGATGCCGATGGCTCAGGCGATCCGGCTGTGCCCTCAGGCCGTCGTGCTGCCGCCCGACCAGTCCGCGTACCGCGAGGCGTCGGCGGCCGTCATGTCGATCCTGCGCGACGTGACCGCGATCGTGGAGCAGGTGAGCGTCGACGAGGCCTTCCTGGACGTGTCGGGCGCGCGTCGGCGCCTGGGTCCTCCGACGCGGATCGCGGCGCTGATCCGTGAGCGCGTGCGCCGCGAGCTCGGGCTCCCGTGCTCCGTCGGCATCGCGGGCACCAAGTTCGTGGCGAAGCTCGCCTCCGGCTTCGCCAAGCCCGACGGCGTGCTGCTCGTGCCACGCGGGGCGACGGTCGAGTTCCTCCACTCGCTGCCCGTCGGCTCGCTGTGGGGTGTGGGGGAGCGCACGAGGGAGTCCCTCGCGCGCTGGGGCATCACCACGGTCGCCGAGCTCGCGGCGAACGACGTGTCGGTGGTGCAGCGAGCCGTGGGCAGGGCGGCGGGCGCGCACCTGCACGACCTGGCCTGGGGCCGCGACCCGCGACCGGTCGTCCCCGAGCGCCAGGAGAAGAGCGTCGGCGCCGAGACCACCTTCGAGCACGACACGGCCGACCAGGCGGTGCTCGAGGGGCACCTCCTGCGCCTCGCCGACCGGTGCTCGACGAGCCTGCGTGAGCGCGGCCTCGTCGCCCGCACCGTCAGCATCAAGATCCGGACCGAGGAGTTCACCACGCTGAGTCGGTCGCGGACCCTGCCCGTCCCGACGGACGTCGGGCGCGAGATCTACCTCGCCGCGCGCCACCTGCTCGCCGGCACCGAGCTCGGCGGACGGCGCGTGCGGCTCGTCGGGGTGCGTGCCGAGGGCCTGACGGAGGTGGGCGCGCGGCAGCTGACCCTCGAGGAGGCGGTCGACGACGCGTCGGACGCGCGACGCCGCGCGGAGCAGGCGATGGACGAGGTCCGTCACCGGTTCGGAGCAGGAGCGGTCGGTGCCGCCACCCTGACGGGTGCACTCCCGGCCCGCTCAACTACCGCAGTCGGCGGCAGCGAACTATCCTGACTCATGACCCCGTCCCCACCGGCACTACGGAGGTAGCGATGCCTCTGTCCGAGTACGAGCAGCGCGTACTGGAGCAGATGGAGCGGCAGCTCACGTCTGACGACCCGAAGCTGGTGAACACCTTCCAGGGTGGCGGGACGCGGACCGTGAAGCGATGGCTGCTCACCGGGGCCGGCGCCGTCGCCGGCCTCACCGTTCTCTTCATCGGCGCCGCCACGAGCCAGCCGCTCGTCGGCGTCCTGGGCTTCGTCACGATGTTCGCCTCGGTCGTCCTCGCGTTCTCACCGCCGCGGCGGAAGGGTCCGGCGGGGATCGTCACCGAGAACGGCACCACGAGGCCGCGGCCCAAGCCCAAGAGCTCCGCACCGGGCTTCATCGCCCGCTTCGAGCAGCGCTGGGACCGGCGTCGGGACGACCGCGGTCGCTGACCGGCTCGACCGATATCGCTGACCGGCTCAGCCGACGTGGGCTGACCGGCAACCGACGTCGCTGCCCGGCTCAGGCCAGATCGCTGACCGGTGCGGCCGACGGGTTCGACCCGCTCACGCGACGTCGGCGACCGGCTGGGCCAGGTCGGTGACCGGCTCAGGCGACGGGGACCTGGGCTCCGTCCGGCTCCGGGATCAGCGGGCGCTGCACCGCCTCGACCCAGCCCTGGAGCTCGGCGACGTCCCATGCCGTCGGTGCCGGCGCATAGCGCGTGCCCTCGACCGTGGCGACGAGCCGGTCGAGCGCGTCGACGGCCCCCGCCCGCACCAGGGGGTCCCGGTCCGTCTCCTCGATCCGCGCCCGCAGCAGCGCACCGACCTGGCGCGGCGTCGTGGCGTCGCCCCAGGTGACGCCGGCCTCCGTGAGCTGGGCCCGCAGCAGTCCCCACCACCCCTCGGGGTCGTCGGGCAGTCTCGGGTGCCGGCGCCGACGACGCGCGCGCAGCGCGACGGCCGTCAGGGCGATGACGAGCAGGAGCGCGGCCGTGCCGGCGATCGCGACCCAGCTCGGCACCGAGGCCGAGCCGATGCCGACCTGGCCGTCGGCGCCAGACTGCCCGGGTTGCGGCGCCGCCGCGCCGGGGGAGAGCGACGGCGCGGCGCTCGACGTGGCCGCCTGCTGCTCGGGCGTGACGGGCAGGCCGGCGAAGGGGTCGGCGTAGACGGGCGGTGCGCCGGTCTGGACCGCGGGCGTCGGCTCGAACCGCACCCAGCCCGCGTCGGCGAAGTACAGCTCGGGCCACGCGTGCGCCTGGCGGCCCGAGACCACGAACTCGCCGCGCACCTCGGTGCTGGGCGACCCGGGCAGGAACCCGACCGCGAGGCGTGCGGGGATGCCGAGCGTGCGCGCCATGAGCGTCATGCCCGTGGCGAACTGGACGCAGTACCCGGTCTTCTGGGTGAGGAAGTCCCACACCGCGTCGTCGGTCTCCGGCGGGGGCAGCTGGGTGTCGTAGCGGAAGTTGCGGACGTCGCGGAAGTAGGACTGGAGCGCCAGCGCCTGATCGTACGTGGTCTCGGCCTCGGCGGTGAGCTCGACGGCCAGTGCGCGCACGTCGTCGGCGAACTCGGACGCGGGCACCGTGAGCGTCGGGTCCTCGAGCGGGAGCGGCGCCGCCTCGTCCTCGCGCAGCGCGTCGGGGCTCAGGTCCCGGGGGGCGATCGTCACCTCGTACGAGGTGTCCCGCGTCGAGGTCGAGCGGCTCGCGACCACCTCGTCGCGCGCCGGGTCGTACAGCCAGCTGCCCGGCGCCTCGACCGCGCGCGGCTCGGTCGGGATCGGCAGCCGGTCCTGCGCGAGGTCGCCGACGCGGACGCTCAGCCGGGCGACGTCGTCCGGCGCGGGCTCGGCGACGGCACTGGGCCAGAGCACGCCCTCGGTGCCGTCGAGCTCCGAGCCGGCCTCGCCGCGCACCCACTCACGCCCGTCGAAGTCGACCATCGTGTACATCCGCAGCGGGCCCACGGCCGGCGCGTCCGTCGTGTAGGTGAGGACCGGCCGGTCCGAGCGCTGCCCCAGGCTCGACCGCATGTCGAGGTCGGTCGAGAGGCGCAGCGGCCCGTCGACGCCTGCGGGGCCCCACGACCCCGGGAGCCGCACCGACCCGTAGAAGGGCATCGCCGAGGCGACCGGTCCCGCCACCAGGGCGAGCACGCAGACCGCCACGGCCGCTCCGAGGGCGGGCGCGACGTCGCGCGGCGAGTCCGCGGCGCGGCGCTGACGCGGCCTGGTGAGGCTCAGGAGGAGGAGGAAGGCGACACCTCCCACGAGCATCGGGGGGATCCCGGGATCGCGTTCGAAGAGGATCGTCGGCAGCCACAGGCCGAGCAGCGGGACGCCCGCGAGCCCTGCGCGGCCGAGCCCGAGCGCGAGCAGGTCTACCAGGAGCACGACCGCGGCGGTACCGGCGACCACGAGGAGCTCGAGCCCGCGGGACGGCTCCACCGGGATCCGCCCGTCCGCGATCGCGTCCACGCCGCTGCGCGCGAGCCGGACGAGCCGGTCGAGCGTGTCCGGCGTCGGGAGCGGCAGGCCGGGCGTCGTCCCGGTGCCGCCGTAGAGCGAGACGAGCGCGACGACGGCGACCGCGAGGCCCCAGCCCGACGGCGCGAACCTCGACCGGCCGACGGCACGCGCGCCGGCGACCACCGCCGCCAGGCCCACGGCCACGAGGGCGGCGACGGCCCGCCACGGGCCGGGCGCCAGCAGGCCCGTCATCGTCCAGGTCCCGGCCACCGCGGCGACGGCGACGAGCCCGGTGCCCAGCCAGACCTGACGCCCGGCCACGGCCGCGGCGCCCGTCACCGGG
>NZ_JACVQL010000304.1 GCF_019733465.1 Actinotalea ferrariae
CACCCGTGCCGGGTGGGACGGCGGCCGCGCGCCCGCCGACGACGCTCGCGGCGGTGTGGGTGGGCCCCACGGTGCGGACGCGCACGTCGCGGGTGGGCCGCGACCCCTCGCCGACCTCGAGGACGCGGTGGAGCTGCTGCTCGAGGAGCGACGCCGCGGGCGGGCGGGACGGTCGTCGGTCGCGCTGCCCGCGCACCTGTCCGCCTCCGCGCTCGTCCGGCTCGCGGCGGACCGCGACGCCTTCGCGCTCCAGCTGCGCCGGCCGGTGCCGCTCGCCCCGTCGACCGAGGCGCGGCGGGGGACGGCGTTCCACGCCTGGGTCGAGCAGTACTACGGCGCCGCCTCGCTGGTCGACGTCGACGCCCTGCCCGGGGCGGGCGACGAGGTCGAGGACGCCCTCGACCTCGACGCGCTGCGCGCCTCGTTCCTCGCGTCGGAGTGGGCCTCGCGCGCCCCGGCGGCCGTCGAGGTGGACATCGAGACGCCCGTCGCGGGCGTCGTCCTGCGATCCCGCATCGACGCCGTCTTCCCGGAGCCCGACGGCGGCGTGGTCGTCGTGGACTGGAAGACGGGCAGGCCGCCGACGGACGACGCCGCTGCCGCGACGCGCGAGCTGCAGCTGGCCGTCTACCGGCTGGCATGGTCGCGGTGGACGGGCACGCCCCTGGACCTGGTCCGCGCGGCGTTCTTCTACGTCGCGACCGGGACGACGGTCCGGCCGCAGCGGCTCGTCGGGGCCGAGGAGATCGAGGAGGTGCTGCGCGCCGGCGGTCGGTGAGCCGGGACGCCCGGCACGCGAGCGGGACGCTCGTCAGGAACGCGCGTCGGGCGCGCGGGGGTCCTCCGGGTCGCCCGCGGCGTGCTCGTCGTCGTCGTCGGCGTCGACTCCGACCGCGTCGGTCCCGTCGGCCGGGGTCGTGGCGCCCGGCGCTCCATCGGTAGCACCGTCCACGCCGGCACCGTCCACGCCAGCACCGTCCACGCCGGCACCGTCCACGCCGGCACCGCCCACGCCAGCACCGCCCACGCCGCCGCTGTCTCTGGCGTCGTCGTCCGTTGCACCCTCGTCCGCGGCCGTCTCGTCGAGCGCTGTCGCCTCCGCGGTGTCGGCATCGTCGCTCGTGATCTCGGTTCCGCCGTCGGCCGTGCTCGCGCCGGCGCTCTCACCTCCGACGCCCGCAGCGTCGTCGACCGTCCAGCCGACCGGTACGGGAGCAGCGTCGCGCTCGTCGGGGACCTCGGCGGTGTGCTCGGCGAGCTCCTCGAGCATCGCTGCGGCGTCGTCGACGATCGCGGCGTCGTCCGAGCGCACGCCGTGCAGCAGCCACCGTGCCAGCGCGAGCTCGCCCGCGAGTAGAGCGCGCGCAGCCAGGTGCCGGTCGGAGGTCTCCGTCCGCCGCAGGGTGTAGGCCTCCAGGATGGGATCGACGCCCTCCTGGGGCGCGGCGACGAGGAGCCACGCGAGGTCGTCCGCGGGGTCCGCCACCTTCGCCTCCGACCAGCCGAGCACCCCGGTCACCGCGTCGCCCCGGCACAGCACGTGCTCGGCCGAGAGGTCGCCGTGCACGACCGTCGGCTGGAACCGCCACATCGCGACGTCCTCGAGCGCCCGCTCCCAGCGGCGCAGGAGCGACGACGGCACCCGGCCCGTGCGCGCGGCCTCGTCGACCTCGGCCAGCCGCCGCCGGCGGTACGCGTCGGCGTCGTAGACCGGCAGCCCGGCGTCCTCCACGAGAGCGACCGGCAGCTCGTGCAGCGCGGCGATCGCGCGGCCCACCGAGGCGGCCAGCCCCGGGCCGGGGCCGAGCAGCTCGAGCCGCAGCGGCCGTCCGGCGAGCTGCGGGTGCACGACGGCGCGACCCCCCTCGGGCAGCGGCGCGAACCCCGACGGGTGCGGCACGTCGAAGGGCAGCGCCCCCGCGTCGACCTGCTCCACGAGCGCCTCGAGGAGGGCGACCTCCGCCTCGAGCGCGGCGCCGGCGGCGGGGTCCTGCGGTGCGCGCACCACCCAACGGCGGCCGGTCGCGTCGATGACGACGGCGGAGTCGACACCCCCGGACTGCTGCGCGGGTCGTCGCACGTCGAAGGCGTCGAGCCCGGGCACGGCGACGGTCGCGAGGGCCGCGAGGGCGAGGGGGGAGCGGGGCACCCGCCCACGGTAGGCGCCACGCACGACTGTCGGCGACGCACCGCGTGGCGTGTCCGCATTCCGACAGGCAGGCACGCAGGCTGCCAGGCAGGCACGGCGCCCGGGAGGCCCGGGCGCGGGGCGGCACGTACGGTGGCGCCGTGGACTGGACGCGACTCCCTCTCGCCCGAGCGGGTGTCGACCGCGCCGCCCACCTGCGCACGGAGCCGGGCCTGCTCGACCGGCTCTCGGCCGACCCGACCTCACGCGTCGTGGTCGTCGCCGACGGCCGCCTGGCGACCCGCGCCACGCCGGACGGCACCGTCCTCCACCTGCTCCCGCCCGACGAGGCGCGCGCCACGATCGCGGACCGCCCGACCGGTGCGGAGCCGCCGCTCGCGCTGTTCCTCGGCGCCGACGACGAGGGCGCCTACCTCGGCTGGGTCGTCCCGGAGGTGCCCGGGGGCGGCGTCGACCTCGAGGGCGTCCCGACCGGCCCGCCCCGGCCGGAGGGCGAGGCCCCGGACCCGGACCGAGGACCGACGTGGTCCACACTGAGGGACGTCGGCCACGCGCTCTCGGACCGCGACGCCGGGCTGGCCGCCGCGGTGGTCGGGCTCGCCGCGTGGCACGAGCGGCACCCGCGCTGCCCGCGGTGCGGCGCGCCCACCACGCCGTCGTCGGGGGGCTGGACCCGCACGTGCACGGCGGACGGCTCCGACCACTACCCGCGCACCGACCCGGCCGTGATCATGGCCGTGGTCGACGACGCCGACCGCCTGCTGCTCGGCCACGCGGCCCACTGGCCCGCGCGCCGGTTCTCGACCCTCGCCGGGTACGTCGAGCCGGGGGAGTCGCTCGAGTCCGCGGTGCGCCGCGAGGTGCACGAGGAGGTCGGCCTGGTGATCGGCGCGGTCGGCTACCGCGGCAGCCAGCCGTGGCCCTTCCCGGCGTCGCTCATGCTCGCCTTCGTGGCACGCGCACGGACGACGGCGATCGAGGTGGACGGCGCCGAGGTGACCGAGGCGCGCTGGTTCACGCGCGAGGAGCTCGGCGCGGCCGTCGCGTCCGGCGACGTGCTGCTGCCGATGCGGACGTCGGTCGCGCGGGCGCTGATCGAGGACTGGTTCGGCGCGGAGCTCGCGGGCTGACGACCTAGACGGCGAGGCGCTTCTGCACCTCGGCGAGCGACGGGTTCGTCGCGGCGCTGCCGTCCGGGAAGACGAGGGTCGGCACCGTCTGGTTGCCGCCGTTCACCTTCTCGACCAGCTCGGCAGCACCCGGGTGCTCCTCGATGTTGACCTCGGTGTAGGCGACGCCCGCGGCGTCCATCTGCGACTTGAGGCGGCGGCAGTACCCGCACCAGGTGGTCGAGAACATCGTCACCGTTCCGGCGGCCGGCAGGGCGGTCGTCGCGTCGCTCATCGTGCTCCTCGTGGTTGCTGGGTCGTTCGTCCGTCAACCATCATCGCCGCCCTTTCCTTCCCCGTCGTGCCGACGTGTCGGCGGCGGCTGAGAGACTGGGCCCGATGTCCGCCGACCAGCTCCTCGACGCCCTCGACCCGGACCAGCGCGAGGTCGCCCTCGCCCTCACGGGCCCGGTGTGCGTGCTCGCCGGCGCCGGCACGGGCAAGACGCGTGCCATCACGCACCGCATCGCCTACGGCGTGCGGACGGGGACCTACTCGCCCACGAGCGTGCTCGCCGTGACCTTCACCGCGCGGGCCGCGGGCGAGATGCGCAGCCGCCTCCGCGCGCTCGGCGTCGTCGGGGTGCAGGCGCGCACCTTCCACGCGGCCGCCCTGCGGCAGCTCTCGTTCTTCTGGCCCAAGGTCTTCGGCGGGGCGCCGCCGCGCGTCCTCGACCACAAGGCCCCCGTGGTGGCGGAGGCCGCCTCGCGGCTCGGGCTCGGCGTCGACCGCCTCAGCGTCCGCGACCTGGCCTCCGAGATCGAGTGGTCGAAGGTCAGCCTCGTGGCCGCCGACGACTACGTCCGCGCCGCGTCGGCGACGGGCCGGCCGTCGCCCGCCGGCTACGACCGCGCGACGGTCGCCCGCCTGATCGCCGCGTACGAGGAGTCGAAGGACGCCCGCGGCGTGATCGACTTCGAGGACGTCCTGACGATCCTCGGCGCGATGCTCCAGGAGCGCCGGGACATCGCGGAGACGGTGCGCTCCCAGTACCGGCACTTCGTCGTCGACGAGTACCAGGACGTCTCGCCCGCGCAGCAGCACCTGCTCGACCAGTGGCTCGGCGGCCGGACGGAGCTCTGCGTGGTCGGGGACCCGAGCCAGACGATCTACTCGTTCACGGGGGCGACGCCGCACCACCTGCTCACGTTCGGGCAGCGGTACCCGGACGCCCAGGTCGTCCGCCTCGTCCGCGACTACCGCTCGACCCCGCAGGTGGTCGACGTGGCCAACCGCCTGCTGGCCGCGACCGGACGACGGCGCGGCTCGGGCCTCGAGCTCGTGGCCCAGCGGCCGACGGGCCCCGCGGTCGGCTACACCACCTACGACGACGACGAGGCGGAGGCCGCCGGGATCGCCGCACGGATCGGGCGTCTGCTCGCCGCCGGGACCCCGGCGCGCGAGATCGCCGTGCTCTACCGGACCAACGGTCAGTCCGAGGCCTTCGAGCAGGCGCTCGCCGAGGCCGGGATCGGCTACCTCGTCCGCGGCGGCGAGCGGTTCTTCGGCCGCAAGGAGGTGCGCGACGCGCTCGTTCTCCTGCGCGGCGCCGCGCGGTCGATGGCCGACGTCGCGCTCACCGAGGCGGTGCGCGACGTGCTCTCGGGCGCCGGCTGGTCACCCGAGCCCCCGGCCGCGCGGGGCGCCGTCCGCGAGCGGTGGGACTCGCTCCAGGCCCTCGTGGCCCTGGCCGACGAGCTGGCCTCGTCCGCCGACGGCGATGCGGACGGCCCCACCGTCGCGGACCTCGTCGCCGAGCTCGACGAGCGCGCGGCGGCGCAGCACGCCCCCGCCGTCGACGGCGTGACGCTCGCCTCGCTGCACGCGGCGAAGGGGCTCGAGTGGGACGCCGTCTTCCTCGCGGGGCTCAGCGAGGGCCTGGTCCCGATCTCGCTCGCCGAGACGACGGACGCCGTCGCGGAGGAGCGCCGCCTGCTCTACGTCGGGGTGACGCGCGCCCGCGAGCACCTCGAGCTCAGCTTCGCGCGGGCACGCAACCCGGGCGGGCGTGCCGGACGCAAGCGGAGCCGCTTCCTCGACGGCATCTGGCCGGAGGGCGACGGGCGCCGCCGCACCGGGGCCGTCCAGGGATCGCGCGCGACGGGCTCGCCGGGCGAGCAGGACCCGGCGCTGGTCGCCGCGCTGCAGGACTGGCGCCGGCAGGTCGCGGCCGACGTCGACCGGCCCGTGTGGACGGTCCTGGCGGACCCCGCGATCGAGGGCATCGCCGCACTGCGGCCGACGACCGTGGGGGAGCTCTCGCGCGTCAAGGGGGTCGGCCCGGGGAAGATCGACGCCTACGGCTCGGCGCTGCTGGGGATCGTCGCGCAGCACCGCTGACGGGCCGCGCGGACGCCCGGCCGGCCGCCGCGCGAGGCGTGGCAGAAACTCGTCGAAAACTCCTTCGTTAATTCTGTTGTCCCCCCGGATCCGGCGGCCCTAGGGTTTCTCACGTCCTTGTTGGAGGTCGGGCCGAAGAGGCCAGGGCCTGAGTCGAGAGGGGGTGGGTGCACTGATGGAGACCATGATCGTGACGACGTTCGCCGGCTATGCCGCGAGCTCCGCGCCGCGTCTCGTCGCGCCCACCCTGGATCGACTTCAGGGGACGGGTGTGCCCGGGGTCGCCGGCAACGACTGGCGACTCGCGCGGCGACGCATCACGTCCGCCGAGCTCGACTCCGTCCCGAGGGCACCACTGGTCTGACCGACCAGACGCCTCACCGGCCGCGGAGTCCACCTCGGGACCCGCGGCCTTTCTGCATCTCCGCTCCGGCGGTCAGCACAGGTCACGGTTCCCGGAACCGACAGACCAGCTGATCAACTCCGGACCAGGAGGACCACCGTGCGGCTCACCACGCTGCTCGACACCCTGAACGACAGCGGTTCCGGCCCGTGGCCCACGAACCGCCCGACCACCACCACGGCCCCCTCCGAGGCCGAGACCTTCGACCAGCTGGTCGCCACGCTCATCCCGTGCCGCGAGTACGACTCCGAGCTCTGGTTCGCCGAGTCCACGGCGGACGTCGAGCGGGCGAAGGCGTTGTGCCACCAGTGCCCGATCCGCCAGGGATGCCTCCAGGGCGCGATCGCCCGCCAGGAGCCCTGGGGTGTCTGGGGCGGCGAGGTCTTCATCGGAGGGGTCGTCGTACCCCGCAAGCGCGGCCGCGGCCGTCCCCGCAAGGACGAGTCCTCGGCAGCATGACGTGCAGCCCCGGCAGGTTCGCCTGCCGGGGCTCACGCGCGTCCGCGCTCGGCAGCCGGCTCGAGCGGCTGGACCGACGGTCCGACGCAGCCGCACTCGGGGTGCTCCTCCCACGTGACCGTGCGAGGCACGGCGTCGGGGAGGGCGACCACGAGCGCGGCCCCCTCGACCGTGACCGGCCGCCCGTCGAGGTGGGCGAGCGCCTGCGCCGCCGCGAGCGCACCCGCGGTCGCGGCGAGCGTCGTCTCCTCCGGCCCCGGCGGCACGCGTGCCAGCTGGGCCGCGAC
>NZ_JACVQL010000305.1 GCF_019733465.1 Actinotalea ferrariae
GGCCGGAGCTGCCGCGTGCTCGACCCAGCGGCGGCCCGCCTCGACGGCGGCGCCGGCCGGGTCCGGCGACAGCTCGGCGAGCCGTGTCGCCAGCACCTGGGCGAGCAGCTGGTAGTTGCGGTCGCCGTCGGGCGCGCCCGTGGCCTCGTAGACCTCGCGGGGGCGGCCGGGTGTGCGGCGGGGCTCGGTCCGGCGCACGACCCGACCGGTGCGCACGAGCACGTCGAGGTGCGCGCGGACGGTGTTCTGGTGGAGGCCGACGGCCGCCGCGAGCTCCGCCACCGACAAGGGTCCGGGACTGTCGCGGAGCAGCCCGAGGAGCGCCGCACGCCGCGCACCGGGCGGCTGGCGGACGGCGGGGTCCGAACGGGGGACGGGCACGGTTGCATTTTCTCCATGAAGAGGCGTAGAAACAAGCCGGAACGACCCGTTCCCACGCTGCGCCGACCTGCGCCCGCCGACCTCCGGGAGACCGCCGTGACCCTGCCCGAGCTCCAGCTCATCGCCACCACGACCGACGAGAGCGCGGGTGCCTGCGGTTGCGGCGGCTGCGGGTGCGGCGGAGCCGAGGCGGACGGCGCCGGCGTGGCCGCCGGTGCTGCCGGAGGCGCGCAGGCACGTGCGGGCGAGGCCGGCGCGGAGGACCTCGACGTGCGGCGGCTCCTGCCGCCCCAGCGGCACGCCCGGATCCTCGAGGCCGTCGCGGCGCTCGAGCCCGGCGAGGCGTTCGTGCTCGCCAACGACCACGACCCCAAGCCGCTGCGCTACCAGCTCGACGCCGAGGAGCCGGGCCAGATCGAGTGGACGTACCTCGCCGAGGGGCCGGAGCTGTGGCGCGTGCGGATCGCCCGCGTGGCCGGTCACTGCTGCTGAGCCCTGCTGCGGGCTCGGCCGGGGCGTGTCGGCGGCTGCCGACATACTGGCCGCCATGCAGAGCGCTCCCCGTGCCGTCGCCGACCACCTGACGGAGGTGCTGGCGCTCGTCGCGCCGCTGCCGGCCGTGCGGGTGCCCGTCGTGGACGCGGCGGACCACGTGCTCGCCGAGGACGTCCACGCGCCCGAGGCGCTGCCGCGCTGGGACAACTCCGCGATGGACGGCTACGCGGTCCGCGCGGACGACGTCGCCGCGGCGTCCGACGCGGCCCCCGTCCGCCTCACCGTCCTCGCGGACCTGCCGGCCGGGAGCGCGGCGGAGCCCGTCGTGGCCCCGGGCACGGCCGCGCGCATCATGACGGGCGCGCCCGTGCCTCCCGGCGCGGACTCCGTCGTCCCGGTCGAGCGGACGGACGCCGGGACCGACGTCGTCGCCGTCCGCGCGCCGGCCGTGCTCGGCGCCCACGTCCGGCGCGCCGGGGAGGACGTCGTGGCCGGGGAGCTCGTGCTCGCCCGCGGCACGCTGCTCGGCCCGACGCAGGTCGCAGCGGCGGCCTCGGTCGGCTGCGGCGACGTCGTCGTGCACCGCCGCCCGCGTGTCGCGGTGCTCTCGACGGGCAGCGAGCTCGTCGTCCCCGGGACGCCCGTGACGCGCGGGCAGATCCCCGACTCCAACTCCTTCCTGCTGGCGGCGGCGGTGCGGACTGCGGGCTGCGACGTCGTGCGCGTCGGCGCCGTGCCGGACGACGCGGACGCGCTGCGCGCAGCGCTCGACGAGCAGGACGGTGCGGTGGACCTGGTCGTCACGTCGGGCGGCGTGAGCATGGGTGCGTACGACGTCGTCAAGGAGGTGCTCGCGGGCGAGGCCGGCATGTCCTTCGTCGCGGTCGCGATGCAGCCCGGCAAGCCGCAGGGGCTCGGCCGTCTGCGCCGCGGGACGCCGATCCTCGCGCTGCCGGGGAACCCGGTGAGCGCGTTCGTGTCGTTCGAGGTCTTCGTGCGTCCCGCCCTGCGCGTGCTCCGTGGCCTCGCGCCGGGCGGCGACGACGAGACGGCGATCGCGCTCGAGGGCTGGTCGAGCCCGCCGGGCCGGGAGCAGTACATGCCCGTCACGCTCCGCGGGACGGCCCGGCGTGGGGACGGTCCCACCGTGGCGGGCGTCCGGCCCGCGGTGCGGGGAGGGTCGGGCTCCCACCTCGTCGCGGGGCTCGCGCGCGCGGAGGCGCTGGCGGTCGTCGCGGCCGACGTCGAGCGCGTCGAGCCCGGGGATAGGGTGCGCCTCATGAGGGCTCAGCGGTGATGGGCTCAGCGGTGATCGGCGTAGGGCGACGGAAGGTGCGGCGATGACCTTCACGCACCTCGACGACGCCGGGCACGCCCGCATGGTCGACGTCACCGGCAAGCAGCCCACGGTCCGCGAGGCGACCGCCGCAGGCAGCGTCCGCTGCGCGCCCCACGTCGTCGCCGCCCTGCGCTCCGGCGACGTCCCCAAGGGGGACGTGCTCGCCGTCGCCCGGATCGCCGGCATCAGCGCCGCCAAGCGCACGGCCGAGCTCCTGCCGCTCGCGCACGTCATCGGCGTGCACGGCGTGGTCGTGGACCTCGAGGTGGTCGACGAGGGCGTCGACGTCACCGCGACGGTCCGGACCGCCGACCGTACGGGCGTCGAGATGGAGGCGTTGACGGCGGTGAGCGTCGCCGCGCTCGCGGTCGTCGACATGGTCAAGGGGATGGACAAGAGCACGTCGATCGCCGACGTGCGCCTCGTCGCGAAGTCCGGCGGGCGGTCGGGGGACTGGCACCGCCCGTGACGTTCGACGTGCTCGTGCTGGCGGGCGGGGAGGCCCGTCGCCTGGGCGGCGCGAGCAAGCCCGACGTCGTCGTCGCCGGCCGCACGCTGCTCGACCGTGCGCTCGACGCGGCTCGCGGGGCCCGCCGCGTCGTGGTGGTCGGACCGCCGGGACTCGCGCGCCCGGGCGTGACCGTGGTCCGCGAGGACCCGCCGTCGGGAGGGCCGGTGGCCGGGATCGCCGCGGGCCTCGCCGCGCTGGACGGGCGCGAGGGTGTGCCGGCCTCTGCGCCGTCCGCCGCGCCGTCCGACGACGTGCCCGTGGTCGTGCTCGCGTGCGACGTGCCGCTCGCGGCGCTCGCCGTGCCCGACCTGCTCGCGGCGCTCGGAGAGGGCGCCGACGGGGCGCACCTCGTCGACGCGGGCGGCCGGCCCCAGCTGGTCGCGGTCTACCGGCGGGCGGCGCTGCGCCGCGCTCTGGGTGCGCTCGAGCGCGACGGCGGCGTGCACGGCGTCGCCGTGCGCCGGCTGCGCGAGCGGCTCGCCATGGTGGCCGTCGCCGATCCGGACGACCAGGGGGCCGACGCCGACACGTGGGACGATGTCGAGCGCCTGGACGCGCTGCTCACGGCGCGGTCCGCAGGCCCGCCCGACCGGAGGGACACCATGGACGCGGAGACCAGCCCCGACGCCCCGACGCCCACCGCCGACGCGCTCCTCGCGGTCCCGCCCGCGGGGCCGGTGCTGCGCGGCAGCGACCTGCACCGGTGGGTCGTCGCGGTGGCCGACGTCCTGGGCGTCGACCCCGACGCGCTCGACGTCGACACGCTCCTCGACGTCACGCGCGACGTCGCGCACAGCGTCGCGCGACCCGCGGTGCCGCTCACGGCGTTCCTCGCCGGCTACGCCGTCGCGACGAGCGGGGGTGACCGCGAGGCCTTCGACCGGGTCGTCGACCGCGTCGGCGCACTCGCCGCCGAGTGGGCGGCGGCGGTCGAGGAGGCCGAGGAGCAGGGCGCCACAGGCGGCCCCGGACCGGCGGGCGCCGTCCCGCCCGCGCTGTGACCGCCCTCGACCCGGCCGGCGGGCCCGTCACGACGACGTCGTCCGTGACCGTGCGCTACTTCGCCGCTGCGGCGGAGGCCGCAGGCGTCACGACGGAGCCCGTGCCCGCGGGCACCGCGGATGCCGTGCGCGCGGCCATGGTCGCGGCGCACGGGGCCGACCTGCAGCGCGTCCTGACGTGCTGCACCCTGCTCGCCGACGGGAGGCGCGTCCAGGGGGACGACGTCGTGCCCGCGGGCGCCACCCTCGACGTCCTCCCTCCGTTCGCGGGCGGCTGAGCCCGGGCAAGTACTTGCCAGGTGGGAAACTAGTTGCTTTGATGGGTCTCGAACCGCACAGCACCACCGGAGGAGACCCATGGACACGCACGAGCCGCACCCGATCGACCAGCGCGAGGCGCAGCAGCAGCTCGCCACCATCGAGGGGCGCACGCTGGCCTCGGCCCGAGACCGCCGGGTCCACGCCGTCGGGACCGTGGTCTACGGCGTGACCATCGGCCTCCTCATGGGTGCGCGGAACATGGTGTCCGAGAGCCAGTACCTGCTGCTGTCGCTCGTCGCCGTGGTGGTGCTGCTCGCCGAGTTCCTGCTCGTCGAGCGCGCCGCCCGGACCGTCCCGCGCCGCGCGCGCCGATGGTCCAGGATCGGGTTCGCCGCGTCCTTCATCATCGCCCTGGTCCTCGTGACGCCCTGGCTCAACCTGAGCGCCCAGACGGCGCCGAACACCTGGCCCATGGTGCTCGTCGCGGCGCTCGTCACCGCCGCCCCGAGCGTCGTCGCCGGTGCCGTGATCGCCCGAGGTGGCCGGTGAGCGCGTCGCCCGGTCAGCACGCCCGGCACCGGCTCGACGAGGTCATCCACGCGCCGGTGCGCCTCAGCATCGTCGCGGCCCTCGCGCAGGTGGACGAGGCGGAGTTCGGCCACGTGCGGGACACGATCGAGGTCTCCGACCCGACCCTGTCCAAGCAGGCCGCGCAGCTCGAGGCCGCCGGCTACGTCACCGTCCGCAAGGGCTACGTCGGCAAGCGCCCGCGCACCTGGCTGTCGTTGACGCGCGCCGGTCGTGAGGCCTACGAGCGGCATCTCGAGGCCCTGCGCGCCATCGCCGGCGGCGCCTGACGACCGTCGGCGCCGCGGCGCCCTCGTGATGCGGGTCGTCCGGCTCGTGCCGGTGTCCCGTGCGTGCGGGGAGTCCGCGTCGTCCGGTTCCCGGGCGTCCGGGCGTCCGGGCGTCCGGGCGTCCTGGCGTCCGGGCGTCCCTGGCGTCCCGGGCGTCCCGGGTGTCCCGCGGGGACGGCATCGACTTCTCGGGCGGCCGCACCGAACCGTGTCAGTGCCCCTTCGTACACTTGTATGAGTCCGCGGGAGCGACAACGGTGGGGGTGACGGCATGGCGGCAGGCATCGACGTCGGCGGGCCGACGGACCTCACCGAGGCTGCGCTGACTGAGGCACTGGGCCGCCTCGCGGCCGCCGCGGCGGACCTCGCACGGCTCGCTCTCGGTGACGTGGCGGGCCCTCCCGCCGCTGCCGCACGGCGCGTGCTCGGGGTCGTCGAGGGGCAGGTCCACGCCGCGAAGGCGATGCTCCTGGCGGCGGTCGAGGCGGACGGGCGGTGGGCAGCCGGTGGCGCGGACCGCACCCTCCCCGGGTGGGCGGCACGACGTGAGGGCACGAGCTTCGGCGCGGCCCGCCGTGAGCTGGTGCTGGGCCGCACCCTCGGACAGCTGCCGGCGGCGAGGGCTGCGGTCGTGACCGGTGAGATCACCGCCTCCCACGCGGACGTCCTCGCGCAGGTCGCGCTGAGCTCGCCCGCCCGTCAGGCCGCGCTCGGCAGCGACCTCCCCGACCGGAACGAGGCGTTCCTCGTCGAGCGGGCGCGTCAGCTGCCGGCCGACGACTTCCGGAGGTTCGTCAACCGGTGGGCGGTCGCGATCGACGGGCAGGCCGCTGAGCAGGAGCACACCGCGGCGGTGGTCAAGGAGTCGCTCGTCCTGGGCAGGCGCCCGGACGGGCTGGCCATCACCGGCTTCCTGACGCACGAGAACGGCGAGCTGCTGGCCACCGCGATCCGCGCGGTCGCCGGCGTCCCGGCGAAGGACGACGACCGGTCGCTGGAGCAGCGACAGGCCGCCGCCCTGAGCGGCGCGATGCGGCTCGTGCTCGACAGGGGCCTGGCCGGGAAGGGCGCGCAGATCCGCCCGCACCTCAACGTGCACGTGACCCTCGAGACGCTCGAGCGCGTGACGGCCGACGTGTCGGCCGGCTTTGGCCGCACGAGCGCCACGGCGACCGGGCTCGAGCCCGAGCTCGTGACACCGGCCGAGCTCGACTCCGGTGAGCCGCTGCCCGCCTCCGTGCTCGCGCGCCTCGCGTGCGATTCCGAGGTCACGCGCATCGTGTTCGACCCCGACGGTCAGGTCCTCGACGTCGGGCGCGCCGAGCGCACGTACACCAAGCAGCTGCGACGCGCGATCATCGCCCGTGACCGGCACTGCCGGTACCCCGGCTGCTCCGCTGCCCCGAACCTCGGCGAGGTGCACCACATCCGGTGGTGGGACCACGGTGGTCCGACGTCGATCGCCAACGGCGTCCTGCTGTGCTGGTACCACCACGACCTCGTCCACCGGCAGGACCTGCGCATCGAGCGCGTCCACCGCGGCTTCGCCTTCACGCGCCCCGACGGGCGCCAGGTCGGCGGCGCGAGCACCGGCACGTCGCCACCGGATCCGTCGCCCTCGTCGACATCGCCACCGCAACCACCGCGGTCATCCTTGCCACCACCACCACCACCACCACCACCGCCACCGCCACCGCCACCACGGTCGACGTCGACGTCGACGTCGACGCCCTCGCCGAGGCCGGGGCGCGTCCCGTCACGACCACCCGTCGGGCCGTCGGCGACCTCGCGCGCGCCGGAGCGACAGAGCTGGACCCGTCGCGCACCGGCGCAGCGGCGGAGGGCAGCGACCACGGCCGACGCCCGCGCGGCCGAGCCGTCCGGCCAGGCCCTGTTCGACGTCGAACCCTCGCCGGGTGAGGTGCTGCCCTGATCAGCCCCTAGGGGCGGGTCTGCCCTCGGCCGCCGTCCGGTCGGCAGGCGCAGCTCGGCCGCGGAGTCGCAGCTCGGCCGCGGAGTCGCAGCTCGGCCGCGGGGTCGCAGCTCGGCCGCGGAGTCGCAGTTCGGTCGCGGCGTCGCAGGTCGGCCGCGGAGTCGCAGCGCGGTCGCGGAGTCGGAGCGCGGTCGCGGAGTCGCCGTCAGCGGTCGGCGGCCCGTCAGCCGCCGATCGCGCTCATCGGGCGGTCGGGCTGCAGGAACGTCGGGTCGTCGATGTCGTGCCCCGGCTTCTTGCCGGCCAGGCAGCGGCGGATCGCCGCGGCGAGCACGGCGTCCTCGGCCCCCTCGCGCAGCAGCGTGCGCAGGTCCGTCTCGGTGCGCGCGAACAGGCATGAGCGCAGCTGGCCGTCGGCCGTGAGCCGCACGCGGTCGCACGTGCCGCAGAACGGCGCCGTCACCGACGCGATGACGCCGACCGTCGCCGGACCGCCGTCCACGTACCAGAGCTCCGCGGGCGCCGACCCCCGCCCGGGCACCTCGCTGAGCTCGAACGCCGTCCGCAGCGACGCCAGGATCTCGGCCTGCGTCACCATCGCCGTGCGGTCCCACGTGTGCCCGGCGTCGAGGGGCATCTGCTCGATGAACCGCATCTGGTAGCCGCGCTCGACGGCGTACCGCACCAGGTCCACGACCTCGTCGTCGTTGACACCCCGCATGGCCACGGCGTTGAGCTTGATCGGTGCGAAGCCGACCGAGTCCGCGGCCGCGATGCCCGCGAGCGTGTCGTGCAGGCGGTCTCGCCGGGTGAGCGCGCGGAACCGCTCGCGGTCGAGCGTGTCGATGCTGATGTTGACGCGCGCGAGGCCCGCGTCGCGCAGGGGCGCCGCGAGTGCCGGGAGCCTCAGGGCGTTGGTCGTGAGGGACACCTCGGGCGCACCGCCGGGGCCCTCGAGCGCGGCCATCCGGCGCACGACGTCGACCACGTCCGGCCGCAGCAGCGGCTCGCCGCCCGTCAGCCGGATCTCGGTGACGCCCTGCTCCACCGCGACCCGGGCGATGCGCACCAGCTCGTCCGTGCTGAGCATGGTCGAGCCGGCCAGCCACGGGACCCCCTCGGCCGGCATGCAGTAGGTGCAGCGCAGCGAGCAGCGGTCGGTGAGCGAGATCCGCAGGTCCCGGTGCACGCGGCCGAAGCGGTCGACCAGCGGCGCGACGGCGGTCATGCCGACCCCACCCACACGTGCGAGCCGTCGGCGAGGACCTCGCGCTTCCACACGGGCAGCTCCGCCTTGACGCGTTCGACGAGGTCGCGGCACACCGAGAAGGCGAGCTCCCGGTGCGCGGTCGCGACCGCCGCGACGACGGCGGCCTCGCCCACGCGCAGGAGGCCGACGCGGTGGCTCACCGCGACGCCGAGGACGCCGTCGAGCGCGGCGGCCTCGTCCGCGAGGCGAGCGAGGACCTCGCCGGCGTCGGGGTGTGCGGAGTAGTCGAGCGCGACCACCTCGCCGGTGACCGACGGGTCGTGGTCGCGAACCTGACCGACGAAGGTCGCCACCGCGCCGGCGCGGACGTGCTCGACCGCAGCGAGGTGCGCCGTGACGTCGAGCGGGTCCTGCGTGACGGCCGCGAGGCGGGCGCCGGGCGGCGAGGTGCGTGCCGTCGTCATGAGTGGTCGCCGCCCGCCAGCTGGTCCAGCAGGTGGGGGAGCAGGGGGACGAGCACACCGAGGCCCTCCGCGACGCCACCCGGCGAGCCGGGCAGGTTGACCACGACCGCGCCCCCGTCCGTCACGCCGGCGAGGCCGCGCGAGAGCACGGCGCTCGGCAGGTGCGCGGCGCCCGTGCGCCGGATCGCCTCGGCGAGGCCCGGCAGCTCCCGGTCGACGACGGCGCGCGTCGCCTCGGGGGTCCGGTCGCGGGGGCCGACGCCGGTGCCGCCGCTGCTCACGACGACGCGGGCGCCGTCGGCCAGGGC
>NZ_JACVQL010000306.1 GCF_019733465.1 Actinotalea ferrariae
GTCCGGCGCAGCGCCGCCTGGCGCAGCGGGCCGGCACCCCGCACGCCGCCCGCCGCGGGCGCGTCGCCGAGACGGGCGAGCAGCTCGGGGAACCCCGCGAGGACGCCGTCGAACGCCATGCCGGGCGGGCCGAGCAGCGCGACGCCCACGAGGTCGTCACCCACGGGCGTCACGTACGCCTCGGCGGACGGTGCCCAGTGCACCTCGACGAGGTCCGTCCAGGGCGCGACCCGGTAGTGGCGCCGCAGCCCGAAGCGGCGCCGGCCGTGCCGGGTGGCCTGGTCGACCTCGAGCCCGACGAGCCGCCGGACGGTCGAGTGCAGGCCGTCGGACGCGAGCAGCCACCGGGCCGTGAGGCCCGCGGCGCGGACGCGCTCGTCGTCCTGCTCGAGGTCGCGCACGCGGCCCTCGACGACCTCGACGCCGAGCGCGTCGGCCCGCTCGCGCAGCGCCGCGTGCAGGGTCGTGCGGCGCACCCCGCGCCCGGAGCCCGAGCGGAACGGGTGGTCCACGTGCCGTCCGGGTGCGCGGTAGGAGATGCCCTCGATCCGGTGGCCGACCGGGTCGACGCCGAGCCGTGTGAGCGCCCGCAGCGTGCCGGGCATGAGGCCCTCGCCGCACGCCTTGTCGATCGCCCCGGGCCGGGGCTCGACGACGACGACGTCGTGCCCCGCGAGCCGCGCCTCGATCGCCGCGGACAGGCCCACCGGGCCGCCACCGACGACGAGGACGTCGGTGTCGGTCACGCCGGGCGACCCGCCGGCGGCAGCTGCGCCAGCGCCCGCTCCTCGGCAGGGATGCGGAAGCCCAGCAGGAGGACGGCGTTGAGCACCGTGAAGGCGAGCGCCGTGACCCAGGCCGTGTGCACGAGCGGCAGCGCGATGCCCTCGAGCACGACGGCGACGTAGTTCGGGTGCCGCAGCACGCGGTACGGCCCGGCGGTCACGGGAGCGAGCCCCGGGACGATGATCACGCGGGTGTTCCACCGCGGCCCGAGCGTCGCGATGCACCACCAGCGCAGGGCCTGGCTGGCGACGACGGCGGCGAGCGCCGTCCAGCCGAGCACGGGGACGAACGGGCGGTCGAGGGCGTGCACCTCGACGACGCACGCGACGAGGAGCCCGGTGTGCAGCACGACCATGGGCGGGAAGTGGCCGCGCCCGCTCTCGACACCGCCGCGGTCGAACGACCACCGCGCGTTCCGGGCCGAGAGCACGAGCTCCGCGAGGCGCTCGAGCGCCGTCGCCACGACGACCAGGTCGAACAGCAGTCTCATCAGGCCTCCGGCCAGTGCAGCAGGACGTACTCGGCTCCGACGCCCGGCCCGAAGGCCATGAGGACGCCCCAGGAGCCGGGTGGGGGTGGGGCGTCGAGCGTGCCGTGCAGGACGTGCAGCACGCTCGCGGAGGACAGGTTCCCGACCTCGGCCAGGCTGCGCCGGCTCACGGCGAGCGCCGACTCGTCGAGGTCCAGGGCGTCGCGGACGGCGTCGAGGATGCGGGGCCCGCCGGCGTGCACGACCCACGCGCCGACGTCGCGCACCTTGAGGTCGTACTCCTCGAGCAGCGCGCCGACGTCGTCCGCGAGGCCCGAGCGCAGGACCTCGGGGAGGCCCGCCGCGAGCACGATCCGGAAGCCGCCCGCGCCGATCCGCCAGCCCAGCTGGTCCGAGGTGCCGCCGACGATGCGGCTGCGGCGACCGACGACCTCCGGCACGGCGGCCGGCGCCCCGGCCGCGGCCGGGTGCGCGTCGCCCACCAGCACGACGGCCGCCGCGCCGTCGCCGAACAGCCCGCTCGAGACGAGGTTGGCGATCGAGTCGTCGCCGTGCTGGACGGTCAGCGAGCAGAGCTCGACCGAGACCAGCAGGGCGACGTCCCCGGGCCGCCCGGCGAGGTGGTCGTGCACGGTGGCCAGACCCGCGGCGCCGCCCGCGCAGCCCCAGCCGAAGGACGGCACGCGCCGCACGTCCTCGCGCAGGCCCAGGCGGGGCACGAGGAGGGCGTCGATCGACGGCGCGCTGATGCCCGTCACCGACGTGAAGACGACGAGGTCGACGTCGGCCGCCGCGAGCCCGGCGCGAGCCAGCGCATCGCGTGCGGCGCGCTCGGCGAGGTCGGTCCCGAGCTCGATGAACAGGTCGTTCGCCTCGCCGAAGGAGGTCAGTCCGGCGTACCGCTCGAGCGGGAGGGCGAGGTGCCGCGTGCGGACCGTGCTGCTGCGGTGCAGGGCGCGGACCCGGGCCTGCAGGGCGGGCCCGGCGAGCAGCGGGCCGATGACGGCGGAGATCTCCTCCTGCCGGTGCACGTGCGCGGGCAGGGCAGGTGCGACGGCCAGCACGCGCGACATCGCTGCATCGTGTCACGACGTCGTCGATCCGGCCCCAGGAGCGACGACCGCGTCCGCGCGGGCTGCCTGCGGGGCCGCTACGGTCGCCCCGTGCACCGCCCGCCCTCCGACCCCGCGCGCACCGACCCCGCGCCCGCCCGGTCCGCGCGCGACGTCGTCGAGGGCCTGGTGCGGGCGTGCCACCCCGGACCCACCGTGGTCGTCACGGCCATCGCCGCGACGCTCGCGCTCGGCGCGGGCGCACCCGTGGCGAGCGCGCTGCTCGCGGCGGCCGCGGTGCTCGCGGGCCAGCTCAGCATCGGCTGGTCCAACGACTGGCTCGACGCGGGTCGGGACCTGGCGGTCGGCCGCGCCGACAAGCCCGTCGTGCGGGGGCTGGTCGACGCGGCCACGCTGCGCCGGTCGGCGCTGGTCGCTGCCGGCGCGTGCGTCCTGCTCTCCCTCGCGACCGGGCTGCTGCCGGGCCTCGTGCACGTCGTGGCGGTCGCGAGCGGCTGGTCGTACAACGTCCCGCTCAAGCGCACCGCGTGGTCGTTCCTGCCCTACACGGTGTCCTTCGGCCTGCTGCCGGTCTTCCTCGTCGCCGTGCAGCCCGGCGCGCTCCCCGCGTGGTGGGCGGTCGTCGCCGGGGCGCTGCTGGGCGCCGGGGCGCACGTCGCCAACGTCCTGCCCGACCTCGACGACGACGCGGCGACCGGCGTGCGCGGGCTGCCGCACCGCCTCGGCCGCACGGCGTCGAGCCTGCTCGCGCCGGCGCTGCTCACCGCTGCCGTCGTCGTCGTGGTCCTCGCGCCGGGGCAGCGGTCGGCCGCCGCGGCCGTGGCCGCCGTCGTCGCCGTCGCGCTCGCCCTGGCCGCGGGCGTGACGGCGGTCCGGCGCCCCGCGAGCAGGCTGCCGTTCCGGCTCACCATGGCCGTGGCCGCGATCTGCGTCGGCCTGCTGGTCGGCGCCGGGTCGCTCATGGTCGTCTGAGGCGCACCCTCGTCCGGACGACCGCACCGCTCACGCGGACGCGAGCCAGGCGAACGACCCGTCCAGGTACTCCGCGCGGGGCTGCGGTGCGCTGAGCGCCAGGTCGTGGATGCCGCCGTCGACCGTCATGAGGGTCACGTCCGGCCCCAGCAGCGGGGCGCGCGCCGCGATCTGCGCGACGTCGAGCACCGTGTCCTGGCGGTCGAGGTCCGGGTTGTCGAGCCGGTTCGGGCCGCTCCCGGCCGAGGTCGCGACGAGCACGGGTGCGCTGATCCGCAGGCCCTGCGCGAGGCGGGCCTGGCCCCGGCGCACCGCGCGCAGCCAGCTCGCACGGACGGGGAAGCCGCCGGCCGGCTTGAGGGCGAGGTCGTACTCCCACCGGCCACCGTGGTCCACGTGCAGGTGGTGCGAGTACGCCGACGGGCCCTCGGCCACCACCCGGAGCGGGTCCAGCGGGCCGACGAGGTCGAGGACGCGGGTGGAGACGACGCGGTGGAACCAGCGCGCCCGCAGGTCGAACCACGGGCTGTTGAGCACGAGGGCGTCGACCACGCCCGCACGGCGCAGGCTGTGCGCCCACAGGCTCGCGGTCAGCCCGCCCGTCGAGTGCGCCATGACGACGAGCCGCTCGTGCCCGGTCTCCCGACGCAGCAGGCGCGCCGCCGCGGTGAGGTCGGCGGCGTGCTCGGTGAGCTCGGTGACGAAGTGCGGCACCTGGCCCTCGCGCAGGGAGCGGCCGCAGCGGCGCAGGTCGATCGCGTGGAAGGCGTACCCCTCGGCCGTGGCGCGCTCGGCCAGGTGGCGCTGGAAGAAGTAGTCGTTGAAGCCGTGCACGTAGAGGAGCGCGGGCCGGGTGGGGCCGCCGACGTCGGACCCCTCCGGCCGGTGCCGCACGAGCGTCGCCACGACCGGGCCGTCGGGCGCCGGGCCGAGCTCGAGCGTGGTGCGCTCGAAGCCGTCGCCCAGGACGTCGGGCTCCCACCGCGCCGTCATGCGCGGCCGCCCTCGCGTGCCGGCACCACCCTCAGGCCGCCGAGCCGGCGCCGACGGCGACCTCGGCGTCCTGCGGGCGGCCGGCCCGGATCGGCACGAGCAGCGCGAGGCCCGCGGCGACGACGAGCAGGATCCCGAGGATGCCCCAGTGCTGTGAGCCGGAGACGGCGATGAAGGTGGAGAAGCCGAGCGGTGCGAGGAAGCTCGCGGCCCGGCCCGTGGTCGCGTACAGCCCGAAGATCTCGCTCTCGCGGCCGGCCGGGATGAGCCGGGCGAGGAGCGTGCGGCTCGAGGACTGGGCCGGGCCGACGAAGAGGCACAGCAGCAGGCCGAAGATCCAGAACACGGTCTGGCCGCCGTCGTGCAGCGCGAACACGACCGCGCCCGCGACGAGGAGCCCCGTGAGCGACGTGACGATGATGGCCTTGGGGCCGACCCGGTCGTCGAGCCAGCCGCCGAGGATCGTGGCGAGGCCGGCGACCACGTTGGCGGCGATCGCGAACACGATCACGCCCTCCGCCGTGAAGCCGAACGTGCCCGACGCGATCACCGCCCCGAAGGTGAAGACCCCCGCCAGCCCGTCGCGGTAGACGGCGCTCGCGAGCAGGAACCACAGCGTCGAGCGGCGCTCGCGCCAGAGCCCGCGCACGTCGCGGAACAGCTGGCGGTAGGAGCCGACCAGACCGAGCCGCGCGCGGGCCGGGCTGGGCGGCACCTCGGGCACCACGACCAGGACCGGCAGCGCGAAGACGGCGAACCAGACGGCCGAGACGAGCACGGCGGCGCGGATGTCGAGGCCGTTCTCGTCGGAGACGCCGAACCAGCCGACCTCGGGGTTGATGAAGCCCACGAAGAGGATGAGGAGCAGCACGATGCCGCCGAGGTAGCCCGCCCCCCAGCCGATCCCGCTGACGCGTCCGACGTCGCGCGGCGTCGAGACCTGGGCGAGCGTCGCGTTGTAGTTGACCGACGCGAGCTCGAAGAAGATGTTGCCGACCGCGAGCAGGAAGATGCCCAGCAGGAGGTTCTGCTCGAGGCTCGCCGGGTCGGGCGTGACGAAGAACATCGCACCGCTGATGACGACCGTGATCGCGGTGTAGACGCCGAGGAGCGTCCGCCGGCGGCCCTTGTCGTCGGCGCGCGCCCCGAGGACCGGCGCGAGGAGCGCGATCGCGAGCCCCGCGAGCGTCAGGCCGAACCCGAGCCAGGACGAGTGCTGGGCCAGGACGCGGTCGAGCGCGGTGCCGGCCGCGCCGTCGGGGTCCGCCTCGGCGGCCGCGACGACCGCCGGGTCCGCGAAGGACGAGCTCGTCAGCCAGCGGGTGAAGACGAACGTCGTGATGACCGCGTTGAACGCCGCCGAGCCCCAGTCCCACAGCGCCCAGGCGACGACGCGACGGCGCCGGGTCCGGGGGTCCACGGTGGCCGCGGTCGCGACGTCGTCGTCTGCCATGCGCGCATCGTACGGTCGGCTCAGCCCCGCACGGTGACGCGGACCTCGTGCCAGCCGGTCGCGCCGTCGGGCACCACGCCTGCACGTTCACCCGTCTGCGCGCCGTCGGGGTCGCTCGCCCGGACGCGAAGCACGTGGTCGCCCGGCGTCGCCGCCCACGTCCAGGACCACTGCCTCCAGGTGTCGACGCTGATCTCGTCCCCGAGCGTGGCGGCCGCCCAGTCGTCGTCGTCGACCTGCACCTCGACGCCCGTGACGCCGCGGTGCGTCGCCCAGGCGGTGCCCGCGACCACCACCTCGCCGGCGTCGACCGCGCCGCCGCGCGGCACCTCGATGCGGGACGCCGTCTTGACCGGACCGCGCTCGGACCAGCCGCGGACGGTCCAGTACGCCTCCCGGTCGGCGAACGTCGTGACCTCGAGGTCGGTCACCCACTTGGTCGCCGACACGTACCCGTAGAGCCCCGGGACCACGAGCCGCACGGGGAACCCGTGCGCCGCCGGGAGCGGCTCGCCGTTCATGCCGACGGCGAGCAGCGCGTCCCGGTCGTCGAGGAGCACGGGCAGCGGGGTGGACGCGGTGAAGCCGTCCACGCTGCGCGAGAGCACCATGTCCGCCCCCGGCAGCGGTCCGGCGCGCGAGAGCAGCTCGCGCACCGGCAGGCCGAGCCAGCGCGCGTTGCCGACGAGGTCCCCGCCGACGGGGTTCGAGACGCAGGCGAGCGTCACGTACGCCTCGACGAGGTCGGCGCCCAGCAGGTCCTCGAACGTGAGCGTGACCTCGCGCTCGACCATGCCGTGCACCCGGAGCCGCCAGGTCGCCGGGTCCACCTGGGGGACCGCGAGCGCGGTGTCGATGCGGTAGAAGGCGTCGTTGGGCGTCACGACGTCCGCGACGCCGGCCACGTCCACCTGGGCGCCGGCGGGCACCGGGGGAGCGGGTCGTGCGGGTGCGGGCAGGCGCAGCACCTCGCGCGCCCGTGCGGCGGCGCGGGCGCTCGCGCCGACGACCTGCCC
>NZ_JACVQL010000307.1 GCF_019733465.1 Actinotalea ferrariae
GTCGCGGGCGTGCGCGCCGTGCCGGCGTCGGCCGCGCCGGCGTTCACGCAGAAGACGCGGCGCGCCTCGGCCCACGCGGCGACCTGCGCGTCGACCGCCCGGTCACCCGTCGCCGCGTGGACGAGCCAGGCCTTGTCGACGTCGCGCTCCTGGACCTCGTCGCAGCGCCACCGCACGACGCGGTCCTCGACGAGCTCGGCGAGCTCCTCGCACAGCTGGGGGGCGACCACGAGGACGTCCGCGCCCGCGACGCGCATCGACTGCACGCGCCGCGCGGCGACCGGACCGCCGCCCGCGACGAGGACGCGACGGCCCTCGAGGTCGACCCCCAGCATCGTGGTCATGCGTCGGCCCTCGCGGCGGCGAGCGGCGTCCCGACGAGGACGAGCCCGCCCTCGACGCGGACGGGCCACGTGCGCAGGGTCGCGCCGCCCGCGACCGGCTCGCGGCCGACGGGGTCGAGGCACTCCCCCGTGCGCAGGTCGAACACCTGCTTGTACATGGGTGACGCGAGCGTGGGCGCGTCGCCGCGTGACCCGACGATGCCGCGCGAGAGGACGTGCGCGCCGCTGAAGGGGTCGAGGTTCTGCACCGCGAGCACCGTGCCGTCCACGAGCCGCACGACGGCGACCTGCTCACCGCCCACGAGCGCCGCGGCGCCGCGCTCGGGCACCAGGTCGGCGACGTGGCAGACGGCGGTCCAGGCCGTGCGGCCCGACGTGCCGAGGACGACGGCGCTCATCGGCGCACCTCCAGCGTGGTCCCGGCGACGAGCACCGCGCCCGCACGCGGTTCGCTCACGCCGCCTGGCCCGTCCGCGCGAGCAGCCGAGTGCTGTGCGCGCTCGGCGGCCGTGGCCGGCCGCACCTGACCGCGCTCGGGCACGTACGCGAGCGAGGGGTCCGGCGTCGTCGGCGCGTTGACGAAGGACGCGAACCGCGCGAGCTTCTCGGGGTCGTCGAGCGTCGCGCGCCACTCGTCGGTGTAGTTCTCGACGTGCGCCGCCATGGCCGCGTCGAGGTCCGCCGCGATGCCGAGCGAGTCGTCCATGACGACCGCGCGGACGCCGTCGAGCCCGCCCTCGACGTCCTCGATCCACGGCGCGGTGCGCTGGAGGCGGTCGGCGGTGCGCACGTAGTACATGAGGAAGCGGTCGATCGTCCGCACGAGCGTCTCGGTGTCGAGGTCCTCGGCGAGCAGCTGCGCGTGCCGCGGGGTGAAGCCGCCGTTGCCGCCCACGTAGACGTTCCAGCCCTTGTCCGTCGCGATGACGCCGACGTCCTTGGCGCGCGCCTCGGCGCACTCGCGCGCGCAGCCCGAGACGCCGAGCTTGATCTTGTGCGGCGAGCGCAGGCCGCGGTAGCGCAGCTCGAGCTCGACGGCGAGCGCGACCGAGTCCTGCACGCCGAAGCGGCACCACGTCGACCCGACGCAGGACTTCACCGTCCGCAGGCTCTTGCCGTACGCGTGGCCGGACTCGAAGCCCGCGTCGACGAGGCGCCGCCAGATCGCGGGCAGCTGCTCGAGCCGCGCACCGAACATGTCGATCCGCTGACCGCCGGTGATCTTGGTGTAGAGCCCGAAGTCCCGCGCCACCTCGCCGACGACGATGAGCCCCTCGGGCGTCACCTCGCCACCCGGCATGCGCGGGACGACGGAGTACGAGCCGTCCTTCTGCAGGTTCGCCATGACGTGGTCGTTGGTGTCCTGCAGCGTCGCGTTCTCGCCGTCGAGCACGTGACCCGCACCGAGCGAGCCGAGGATCGAGCCGACGACGGGCTTGCAGATGTCGCAGCCGCGCGCCGCCGCGGGCAGGTCCTGGCGGCCGTGCCGGGCGAGGATCTCGCTGAACGTCCGCAGGCCGCTCACCCGGACCGCGTCGAACAGCTGCGCGCGCGAGAGGTCGAAGTGCTCGCACAGCGCGGTGCTCACCGTGACGCCGGACTTCTCGAGCTCGGTGGTCACGAGCTTCTTCACCAGCGGCAGGCACGAGCCGCAGCTCGTGCCGGCGCGCGTGCAGGCCTTGACCGCGCCGAGGTCCGTGCAGCCGTGCTCGGTGACGGCGGCGCGCACCGTGCCGGCCGTCACGTTGTTGCACGAGCACACCGCGGCGTCGTCGGGCAGCGCCGTCTGCGGGCGCCCGGCGGAGCCCGCACCCTCGGGGAGGATGTACGCGCCCGGGTCGCCCTCGAGGCGGCGGCCGAGCATGGGGCGCAGCGAGGCGTACGCCGACGCGTCGCCGACGAGGACCCCGCCCAGCAGCGTCGAGGCGTCGTCCGAGAGCACGATCTTGGTGTAGATCCCGGCGACGGGGTCGGCGTGCACGAGCTCGAGCGCGCCGGGCGTCGCCGCGAAGGCGTCGCCGAAGCTCGCGACGTCGACGCCCGCGAGCTTGAGCTTCGTGGCCGTGTCCGCGCCCGGGAAGACGGCGGCGCCGCCCAGCAGCCGGTCCACGACGACCTCGGCCATCGCGTAGCCGGGCGCGACGAGGCCGATGCAGGAGCCGTCGATGCACGCGACCTCGCCGACGGCCCACACGGCCGGGTCCTCGGTGCGGCACGCCTCGTCGACGACGACGCCGCCGCGCTGGCCGACCGGCAGGCCGGCCGCGCGCGCGAGCTCGTCGCGCGGTCGCACGCCCGTCGCGAGGACGACGACGTCGACGTCGAGCCGGCCGCCGTTGGCGAAGTCCATGCGCCGCACGGCGCCGTCGCGGCCCGGGCGCAGCGCCGTGGTCGACGTGTTGAGGCGCACGGCGACGCCCGTCGCGTTGATGAGGCGACGCAGCGCCTCACCGCCGCCCTCGTCGACCTGGAGCGGCATGAGGCGCGGGCCGAACTGGATCACGGTGCTCTGCGCGCCGAGCGCCTGGAGGGCCCCCGCCGCCTCGAGCCCCAGCAGACCGCCGCCGACGACGGCGCCGCGCACGGGCCGCTTCCACCGCGCCGCGCGCTCCTCCACCCAGCCGCGCAGGGCGGCGACGTCGTCGACCGTGCGGTAGACGAAGACGCCGGGCAGGTCGGTGCCCTCGACGGGCGGCACGGCGGCGGACGAGCCGGTCGCGAGCACGAGCGCGTCGTAGCCGTAGGACGTGACGTGGTCGGTGTCGTTGCGGCGGGCGGTGACCGTGCGGGCGGCGCGGTCGATCGCGGTCACCGTGGTGTCCCGCACGAGGCGCACGCGCGGGTCCTCCCACAGCTCGGGCTGGCCGAGCGAGAGGTCCTCGGCGTTGCGGCCCGAGAAGTAGGAGGTGAGGGCGACGCGGTCGTAGGGCGCGCGCGGCTCCTCGGCGAGGACGGTGACGCGCCAGGCGCCGTCGGCGTCCCGGTCGCGCAGCGCCTCGACGAGCCGGTGCGCGACCATGCCGCCACCGACCACGACGAGGTGCTGGTCCACCGGTCCCCCCTGGCTGCCGGGCAGCTGCTCGGCTGCGTCGGGCTGCTGACCGTCCCGACGGTAGGCAGCGGAGGTTTCCCCGGAGGTGCCGTGGTGTTTCGGCTGTGTCACGCCATCGAGCGCGTCCGTCGGCTCGTCCATCGGGGCCTCCCAGGGTGCGGTGGCCCGGGACAGGGACGCCCCCGGGCCTGCCGCCGACGCTAGGAAGCCCGTGTTTCACCGGTGCCGTGCGCCGGTTACCCCCGCGCAACCTTTCCCGCACACGCCCGGGGGTCCCCGTGTGAGGGGCGCGCCCGGTGGCCGGTGCGCGAGACTGAGCGGGGCGCCGCCGACCTCCGCGCGACGGCCCGGCAGCCGTCGACGGCGGCTTGCGTGGAGACTTCGCGTCGCCATGTGACGCGAAGTCCCCACGCAAGGCCCGAGGCCGGCCGGGCGGAGTCGGGGCTGCGCCGCGGGGCGGCGTCAGGCCTTGCGCCAGCCTGCGCCGTGCTTCTTGTGGACGGCCTGGCGGCTGACGCCGAGCACCGTCGCGATCGCCGCCCACGAGGCGCCGCGGTTGCGGGCGCGCCGCACGAGTGTCGCCTCCTGACGCTCGAGCTCGGTGCGGAGCGCGCGGAGGGCGGCGAGCGCCGAGATCGGGTCCTCGCCCTCGGCCTGGGCCACGAGACTGCTCATGGTGTCGTCCTTCGTCATGGTGGTCCTTCGCTGACGCCTCCGGAGGTGCTGTCAATCGTCGTTGACACCGCCGTCGATGTCAACCGCAGATGACAGATCCGACCGCGCAGCGTCCCCGACCGGAGGAGGCGCCCGCCCTAGACTCGCGACCATGTCGAGTGCGCCACCCGAGGGCCTCACGGTCCCCGGTGGAGGAGGGACGCACGCCGACGGCACCACGCGAGCCGACGGCGCCGTCGCCGACCCCGCGCCCGGCCCGAGCAGCGGCGTCCACGTCGTCGACACGCCCGCCGCCCGCGTCCACCACCCCGCGGACCTCGTGGGCGTCGTGCTGTCCGCGCTCGGCATCGCGCTCGTCCTGGTCATCGGCATCTACGCGCGCGGCACCACGACGGGCGTGACCGAGGACGTCCAGGACTTCGAGTCCGTCATCCAGCGCCTCCTCGTCGTGCCCGTCGCCGTCATCGAGGGCCTCATCACCGTCCTCGTGCCGCTCGCCGTGCTCACCGAGCTCGTGCTGCGTCGCCTGGTGCGGCACGCCATCGAGGCCGTCGCGGCGGCGATCCTCACGTTCGGCGCGGCCCTCCTCACCGCGTGGCTCATCACGCACCTCGGCGTCCCGGTGCTGCGCTCGTCGTTCAGCGTGTGGGTCAACGGCGTGCGCGCGGTGATCATCCCCCCGCTGCTGAGCGCGACCGCGGCGCTCCTCACCGTGGCCGGCGCGCGCAACCGCCGGCGGACGGTCGGCTGGTCGTGGAACTTCGTCTGGCTCGCGCTGGGCGTCGCGCTGATCAGCGGCGTCATCACGCTGCCGGCGGCGCTGATGACCGTCCTGCTCGGCCGCCTCGTCGGTCTGGCCGTGCGCTACGTGACGGGCGTGCAGAGCGAGCGCGCCTACGGCGACTCGCTCGTCGCCGGGATCCGCCGCGCGGGCTTCGAGCCCGTGCGCCTGGTGCGCGTCGCCGACACGACGCAGGACGACGACGGCGAGCACGACGCCGGCCGCGACCGCCCCGAGGACGGCGCCCCGGACCTCGCGGCCGTCGCGATCGCCCGGCACGGCGACAACCGCGTCTACGCCATGACGACCGCCGACGGCGACCGCCTCGACGTCGTCGTGCTCGACGGGGACCGGCAGGTCGTCGGCATGCTCACGCGCTTCTGGCGGTCGCTGCGTCTGCGCGGCCTCGAGGGGCGCGGCGTCGTCTCCCTGCGGCAGGCGGCGGAGCGCGCCGCGCTCCTCACCTACGCCGCGTGGTCCGCGGGCGTGCGCACCCCCCGCCTGCTCGCGCTCGCCGAGGCCGAGGACTCGATGCTCCTCGTGCAGCAGCACGCGTACGGCGCGGTGCCGCTGCGCGACCTGCCGCCCGAGGCGCTGACCGACGACATCCTCGACGACGTCTGGGACCAGCTGCGGGCCGCGCACCGCGCCGGGCTCGCGCACCGCGGCCTCACGGCGGACACGGTGCTCGTGGACCTCGAGCCGCCGTTCGTGCCCGCATCCGCCCCGGCGCCCGACGGGACGCCCGCGGCGACCACGACGACGGGCCCCGTGGTCCTGCTGACGGGGTGGGAGTCGGGCGACGTCGCGTCGTCCGAGCTCGCGCGGCGCATGGACATCGCCCAGATGCTCGCGCTGCTCGCGCTGCGCGTGGGTGCCGAGCGCGCCGTCGGCTCCGCGGCCCGCGTGTTCACCGACGAGGACCTCGCGACCATCGGCCCGCTGCTGCAGGCGATCGCGCTGCCGCGCTCGACGCGCGACGAGGCGCGCGAGCGCAAGGGCGTCCTGGCCGAGGTCCGCGAGGCGCTCCTCGCGCAGCTTCCCGAGGCCGACGTCGAGCCGCAGCGGCTCATCCGGTTCGGGGCGCGCACGGTCATCACGCTCGTGCTCGGCATCGCGGCCGCGGTCCTCATCATCACGCGGCTCAACTTCGCCGAGATCTCCGCGGCGCTCGTCGACGCCGAGCCGTGGTTCGCCGCCGTCGCGTTCGCGATGGGCATGGTGACGTTCCTCGGCTCGGCCATGGCGCTCGTCGCGTTCGCGCCCGTCAAGCTGCCGCTGTGGCGCGCGACGCTCGTGCAGGTCGCCGGCTCCTTCGTGGCCCTCGTCGCCCCGGCCGGCGTCGGCCCGGCCGCCCTCAACCTGCGCATGCTCACGCGCCGCGGCGTCTCGAACACCCTCGCGGTCGCGTCCGTCGGGCTCGTCCAGGTGTCGCAGTTCATCACGACGCTCCTGCTGCTCCTCGTGCTCTCGCTCGCGAGCGGCGAGCCCATGCAGCTGCCGTCGCGCACCGTGCTCGTGTCCGTCGCGATCGTCATCGCCGCGCTGGCCGCGTCGATGCTCGTGCCCGCGCTGCGGCACTGGGTCGCCGCCCGCACCCTCCCGCTGTGGCGCCAGACCTGGCCGCGGCTGGTCCAGCTCCTCGGCCAGCCCAAGCGCTTCGCGGTCGCGATCGTCGGCAACCTGATCATGACGATCGGGTACCTCGGCGCCTTCCAGGCGAGCCTCGCGGCGTTCGGCGAGGCGCTGCCGCTGATCGACCTCGCGCTCATCTACCTCCTGGGCAACACCGCGGGCGCGCTCGTCCCGACCCCGGGCGGCCTCGGCGCGATCGAGTCGGCGCTGACCATCGGCCTCATCAACGGCGGGGTGCCGGGCGCGATCGCGGCGTCGGTCGTCGTGCTGTTCCGTGCCCTGACCTACTGGGCGCGCATCCCGTTCGGCTGGCTCGCGATGCGCGCGCTCCAGCGCACGGGCGAGCTCTGAGGGAGCGCCCGTCATGGGAACGGACGCCGTGGGCACGGACGCCGTGGGCACGCACGCCGACGCCGAGGTGACCGCGGAGCTGGTCGACCGGCTCGTCCGCGACCAGCACCCCGACCTCGCGGGACGCCCCGTCCGGCTCGGCGCTCGCGGGTGGGACAACCAGCTGTGGCGCCTCGGCGACGACCCGGCCGTCCGGCTCCCGTGGGCGACCGACGCGGCCGACGCCCTGCTGCTCAAGGAGCACGCGTGGGTCCCCGGGCTCGCACCGCTCCTGCCGCTGCCGGTCCCCGTCCCGCAGCGGCTCGGCCGGCCCTCGGCGGCGTTCCCCCGCCCGTGGCTCGTGACCACGTGGGTCCCGGGCACGCCGGCCGACCGGGAGCCCGTCACGCGCGGCCGGGACGCCGCGACGACGCTCGCGGCCTTCCTCACGGCGCTCCACCGGCC
>NZ_JACVQL010000308.1 GCF_019733465.1 Actinotalea ferrariae
GCGCCGCCTGGCCTGCCGCCACGTCGTCGTCAGGCGACGAAGATGCAGAACGGGTGGCCGGCCGGGTCGGCGTAGACGCGCAGCGGCTCCTGCGGGTCGTCGCTGCGGTCGAAGCGCAGGCGGCCGCCGAGCGCGAGGACGCGCTCGTGCTGGGCGTCCAGCTCCTCCTTCGAGCCGACCGAGGTGTCGAGGTGCAGCTGCTGCGGCACCCGCTGCTCGGGCCACGTCGACTCCACCTGCTCGTCGACCTGCTGGAACGCGAGCTGTACACCGCCGGGGTTCCTGAGCACCAGCCAGTCACGGCCGTTCTCGTCCGGCTCACCGGCGGGCGGCGGCTCGTCGCCGTCGCGGTACTCGAGCCCGAACACCTGCCGGTAGAACTCCGCCAGACCGCGGGCGTCCGTCGTGTCCAGCACCACCTGGGCGATCGTCGGGTGTGTCGTCATGTCACCACCTCCGCGCACCAGGGTGCCGCGGGCCACCGACACGCGCTCGTCAGCCGACGCCGACCGTGACCTCGCCCGTCTCGCGGCCGCGCGGGTCGACCACCACGACGTGGTCCCCGGTCACCGTGAGGGTGGCACGCACCTCACCGCTGTCCCCCATCACGCACGCTGATGCGAGCTCCGCGCCGTCGGGCCCCACGAGGCGGACGACGTCGCACTGGTCGGCGAGCGTCGCGTCAGCCACGCGCACGACGACGTCCTGCCCGGCCGCGCCCGCGAAGCGGACGCGCGAGATCGCGCCCGGTCCACCGACCCGTGCGCGCGCCGCGGCACCGCCGACCGTCACGGCCGCCTCGTGGTCGACCGGCGCGAGGAGGGCCACACGCACCGAGCCGGTCCTGGCCGCGGGTGGGTCGACCACGACGGCGTACCGGCCCGCGATCGGCAGCACCACCGTGTCGAGGAGCCCCTGGCCTGCACGGACGCACCCGGTCTGCACCGTCCGGCCGTCCGGTCCCACGAGGCGCACATGGCCGCACCCCTCGACGCCGTCGGCGGCGTCGAGCGTGGCGAGCAGCGCCTGACCCTGCACGGCGTCGAACGTCACGACACCCCGCGACCCGGGACTGACGGCCAGCACCGTCGCCGGCGGTCCGTCCACGACGCCGCCGTGCACGTCGTCCACCACGGCCGCGAGGGCGAGGCCGCTCCCCGCGTCGTCGCACGTCGCGAGCAGCGTGTCCGGGTGCCCCGGACCGCCGAGGTCGGCGGCGTCGTCGGCGCGGAGGAGCGCGAGCCGCGCGAGCACGCAAGCGGCGTCCGCGCGGTCGGTGGCGC
>NZ_JACVQL010000309.1 GCF_019733465.1 Actinotalea ferrariae
GGCTGGGGGAGGGGCAGCGGCTCGGGCCGCGCGGCGGGCGCCGGGGCGACCCGCGGCAGCGCCTGCCGGTCGACGGCGACCGGGGCCGCAAGGGCGTCGGGAGGCGTCGCGGACGCGGCAGGGACGAGGGTCGGCGTGCCCCCGGGGAGGGGTGCGTCGAGGGTCAGCGACATGGGGGCTCCCGGTCGGTCGTGAGGGTTGTGCCACCGCACGACGTCGGCGACGAGAGCTCGCCCCGACCGGGTTGGGAAGTGGAGCGTACCTCCGCCGACGGCCGCTGAACAGCGCCGGATTGGGTACAGCCGCCGGGGGCATGTATCCTCGTGCGCGGCCCTGTGCCACGCGCCCGTAGCTCAACGGATAGAGCATCTGACTACGGATCAGAAGGTTGGGGGTTCGAATCCCTCCGGGCGCACAGATAGAAGGCCCCGACCACCAGGTCGGGGCCCTTCGTCATCTCCCCAGCGTGCGCTCACCGCCAGGGCGCCGTCGCCGCCTCCTCGAACGCCGGGAGCGCGCGCTCGATCATGTCGCGGGTCGCCGTCAGGCACAGGCGGAAGTGCGCCGGCTGCCCGAAGATGCCGCCCGGCAGCACGTGCACGGACCGCTCGGCCAGCCAGGCGGCGAACGCCGCGGCGTCACCACCGGGTGCGGCGGCCCAGAGGTAGAAGGTGCCCTCCGGCCGGACGACGTCGTAGCCCCACCCGGTGAGCGCCCCGACCAGGAGGTCGCGCTTCGCCTCGAGCTCGGCGACGTCGAGGCCGACCGTCTCGAGCGCCTCGACGGAGTGCTGCATGATCGCCTCGGGGAACACCCAGCCGAGCGCGGCCTGGACCGGGAACGTGGCGGCACGCAGCGCCGCGCGGTCGGCCTCGGGCATCAGCGGGGACAGGGCCAGGTACCCCAGCCGCTGCCCCGGCGCGAGCAGCACCTTGCCGTACGAGTAGTCGATGAGCGTCCACGGGTAGTGCGCCGCGGGGCTGGCGAAGCCGGTGCCGTCGAACCGGATCCGGCGGTACGGCTCGTCGGAGAGCAGGTAGATCCGCCGGCCGATCCGCTGCGACGCGCGCTCGAGGACGTCCGCGAGCGCGTCCCAGACCTCCGGGCCGTACACGCGCCCGGTCGGGTTGTGCGGGCTGTTGACGACGACGACCCGCGTGCGCGGGGTGATCGCCGCGTCGACGGCGTCCAGGTCGATGTCCCACGTCACCGGGTCGAGCGAGGCCTCGACCGGCACGGCGAGTGCCTGCCGGAGGACCGGCGCGTAGAGGAACCAGCCCGGCTTGGGGATGACCACCTCGTCGCCGGGGTCGGTGAGCAGGTGGAAGGCGACGCTGATCGCCGCGAACGCCCCCGCGGTGAGCGCGACGTCGTGCGGCTCGAACTCCACGCCGAGCTCCTGGCTGAGCGACCGGGCGAGGAAGGTCCGGGGCGCCTCGTCGCTCGCCTTGTACGCGTACCAGTCCGCCGACCGCGGCTCGGCGCTCGCCCGCAGCGCGTCGACGAGGCCCTGGAGCGGCATCTCCTGCGGGTTGCCGAAGGTGAAGATCGCGGCGTCGGGGTCGGCCTCCTGGAACAGCCCGGTCGCCGCGATCAGCGCCTCGAGCTCGGCGGTCTCGCCCGCGGCGGCGAGGGCGCGCGCCGACACCGGCGAGGCCTCACCGGGCGGCGGCGCGGCCGGTGGGCTCGCGGCGCCGGAGAGGGCACCGGCGAGCGGCGTCCGGTTGCCTGTCGTGGCAGGGGTGTCGAGCTCCATGGGTGGCCTCCCGACCGCGGTACGACGTCCCCCATGACAGACCCGTGGACCCCCCGGCGTCCAGACCCACGGCCGCCGGATGTCGCGGCTCCGCGCTACCGGCCCGTGAAGGTGGGCGGGCGCTTCTGCTGGAAGGCGGTGAAGCCCTCGGCGTAGTCCGCCGTCCCGGCGGCCGCCCCCTGCGCCCGCGCCTCGGCGTCGAGCAGCGCGTCGTCGAGCCCGCGCCGCTCGCGCAGCGCGGCGACGATCCGCTTGGACTCGACGAACGACCGCGTGGGTCCCGCGGCGAGCGTCGCGAGCAGCTCGCGGCAGCGGGGGAGCAGCTCGTCGTCGGGCACCACGCGGCTGACGAGCCCGACGCGCGCGGCCTCCTCGCCGTCCAGCAGCTCGCCCGTGACGATGAGGTCCATGGCGCGGTGCGGCCCCAGGCGGTCGACGAGCAGCGCGTGGCCGCCCGAGTCGAGCACCGCGCCGATCCGCGCGAACGGCGAGCCGACCTTCGCGCTGCGCGCCGCGTAGACGACGTCGGCGGCGCCGAGCAGGCCGAGCCCGATGCCGAGGGCCGCGCCCTGGACCGCGGCCACCACGGGCACCGGCACGGCGCGGATCGCGTCGAGCACGGGGTGCACGAGGTCGCGCAGGAAGGCCTCGGCGTCGTCGGTCGTCGGGTCGACCCCGGAGATGTCCCGGCCGGCGCAGAACGCGCGGCCCTCGCCGCGCAGCAGCACGCCGCGCAGGCCCTCCGTCGCCGCCAGCTCCCCGAACGCCACGCGCAGCGCGTCGAGCGCGGGCGGGTCGAGCGTGTTGAGCCGCGCGGGCCGGTCGAGGACGACCTCGGCCGTGCCGCCCACGACCGTCCAGTGCACTCCCAGCGCGCCGTCGGCCTCCTGCGCGGCGGCGCTCACCGCGGCCACTCCTTCGCCACGAGCGTCAGCACGTCGTAGGTCGCGACCGCCGTGCCGTCCTGGTTGACGACCTCCGCGTCCCACACGACCTCGCCGTAGTCGGCGTCGGCCCGCGGGGAGATCGCCTTGGCCGTGAGGGTCACGGTGAGCGCGTCGCCGGGGTAGACGGGCTCGAGGAAGCGCAGGCGCTCGAGGCCGTAGTTGGCGAGCACCGGCCCGGGCTCGGGCGAGACGAACAGGCCCGCGGCGAGCGAGACGACGAAGTAGCCGTGCGCGACGCGGCCCTCGAAGAACGGGTTCGCGGCCGCCGCCTCCTCGTCGGTGTGCGCGTAGAAGCGGTCGCCCGAGAGGTCGGCGAAGCGGTCGACGTCGTCCAGGGTCACGACCCGCGGCCCGCCGACGACGGCGTCGCCCACGCGCAGCTCGGCGAGCGACTTCTGGAACGGGTGCGGCCCCTGCGTGCGGCGCGGTGCGCCGGACACCCACGTGCCCGTGATCGCCGAGAGCGCCGCGGGTGAGCCCTGCAGGGCCGTGCGCTGCATGAAGTGCAGCACCGAGCGGATGCCGCCGAGCTCCTCGCCGTCGCCCGCGCGGCCCGGGCCGCCGTGGACGAGCTGGGGCAGCGGTGAGCCGTGACCGGTCGACTCGGGGGCCGAGTCCTGGTCGAGCACGAGCAGCCGCCCGTGCCACGGCGCGACCCCGAGCACGAGCTCGCGGACCACCTGGGGGTCGGCCGAGACGATCGACCCGACGAGGCTGCCGCGCCCGCGCGCGGCGAGGTCGACCGCGTGCTCGGTGTCGCGGTACCCGATCACCGTGCAGACCGGCCCGAACACCTCGACCTCGTGCGGCTCGGGCCGCGCCGGGTCCTTCGCCCACAGCACGACGGGCGGCAGGAAGGCGCCGCGCACGCGGTCGGCGCCGACGACGTCGAACGCGTCCGGGTCGCCCACCACGCGCTCGGCGCCGCGCGCGAGCTTGTCGAGGTTGGCCCGGACGCCGTCGCGCTGCGCGAGGCCCGCGAGGGCGCCCATCGTCACGCCGTCGGCGGCGGGGTGGCCGACGCGGACCTTAGCCGCGATCCGCGCCTCGAGCGCCTCGATCACGTGCGGCACGAGCGGCTCGGGCACGAGCGCGCGCCGGATCGCGGTGCACTTCTGGCCCGCCTTGGCCGTGAGCTCGGTGACCACCTGGCGCACGTACAGGTCCATCTCCGGGCTGCCGGGCTGCACGTCGCGGCCGAGCAGGGAGAGGTTGAGCGAGTCCGCCTCGGAGCTGAACCGCACGCCGCGCTGCTGCACCGCGGGGTGGCCGCGCAGTAGGGCCGCGGTGTGCGCGGACCCGGTGAACGCGACGGTGTCCTGCTCGTCCAGCAGGTCGAACAGCCCCGCCGTGCCGCCGACGACGAGCTGGATGCTGCCCGGCGGCAGGAGGCCCGACCCGACCATCTCCTCGACCATCGCCGCCGTGAGGTACGCCGTCTGCGTCGCGGGCTTCACGACGGTCGGCACGCCCGCGAGGAACGCGGGGGCGAACTTCTCGAGCATGCCCCAGACGGGGAAGTTGAACGCGTTGACCTGGAGCGCGACGCCGCGTCGCGACGTGTGCACGTGCTGCCCGACGAACTGCCCGCCGCGGCCGAGGCGCTCGGTCGGGCCGTCGACGACGACGTGGCTGTTGGGCAGCTCGCGCCGACCCTTGCCGGCGTAGCTGAAGAGGACGCCGATGCCGCCGTCGACGTCGACCAGCGAGTCGCGCCGCGTCGCGCCCGTCCACGCCGAGACGGGGTAGAGCGCCTCGCGCCGCGCGTTGAGGTGCAGCGCGAGCGCCTTGAGCGCGAGCGCACGCTCGTGGAACGTCAGCTCGCGCAGCGCCGGCCCGCCGACGGACCGCGCGTGGTCGATCACGGGCACCATGTCGATCGCGTCCGTGCCGATCACCGCCACGGGCTCGGACGTCGCCGCGTCCAGCAGCGCCGTCGTCTCCCGGCCGGGGCCCTGCCACCGGCCGCCGACGTAGCTCTTCACGGTCATGGTCACGGCTGGCTCCTCCGTATGCTGCGCGGGTGGACGACGACGACGTGCTGTCCCGGGCTCATCCCGGCCTCTCGCTCGGTGCCCTCGACGTGAAGATGGGTGTGCGGGTGCTCGAGGCCTCGCCCGAGCGTCTGGTCGCGACCATGCCGGTCGAGACCAACACCCAGTCCTTCGGGCTGCTGCACGGCGGCGCGATGGCGTGCCTCGCGGAGGCGGTGGGCTCGTGGGCCGCCGTCATCCACGCGGGGCCCGAGCGGACCGTCGTCGGCGTGGACGTCAGCGCGACGCACCACCGCAGCGCGCGCAGCGGCGTCGTCACCGCGACCGCCCTGCCGCTGCACCGCGGCTCCCGCGTCGCGACGTACGAGGTCGTCATCCGCGACGACCAGGACCGCCGGCTGTGCACGGCGCGCATGACGTCGCTCATCCTCGAGCCCCGTCCCGCAGGCTGACGGCAGCCTGCTCCTCGCGCTCGCGACGGCGACGCTCGCGCTCGGCGAGGAACCGCCCCATCCGCTCGCGCTTGTCGGCGCTCTCGAACAGCTCGGCCTGCGCCTCCCGGTCGAACGCCGTGGTCGCCGGCCGGTGCGTCCGCAGCGCGGCCTTCGTCAGCTCGAGCGCACGCCACGAGCGCGTCGCGATGCGTTCGCCGAGCGCGACGGCCTCGTCGAGCAGCCGGTCCGCGGGGTGCACGGCGTCGACGAGCCCGGCGGCGAGCGCCGCGTCGGCGTCCAGCACCTCGCCCGTGTAGAGCATGCGCCGCGCGAGCGGCAGCCCGACGGCCTGGGGCAGGCGCCAGTGCGCCCCGGCCGCCGCGACGATGCCGAGGGACGGCTCGGGCTGGCCGAAGCG
>NZ_JACVQL010000031.1:0-3044 GCF_019733465.1 Actinotalea ferrariae
CGCGGCGTCGTTCGAGCACCGAGAGGGAGAGCGTGTTGGTCACCCCGACCAGCGCGATGACCACGGCGACGGCGAGCAGCCCGACGACGACCGCGAGCAGCGTGTCGACGACCTGCTGGTAGAGCGCCCGCTCGACGGCGGCGCCCACGGTCTCGAGGGGCTCGCCGGTCGCGCTCGCGGCCGCCGTGATCTCGCCCACGGCGCGCGCGGCGCCCTCGACCGTGTCGAGCCGCACCCAGAGGCGGCTGACCTGCGCGTCCTCGTCCAGCCGGTCGAGCACGCCGGGCGTGAAGATCATCGACTGACCGGGGAGGTCGGTGACGACCACGGTGACGGTCACGGGCTCGCCCGGCGCCTCGGACGCCGTCCCGGCAGCCCTCTCGGACGCGTTCTCCGACGGCGCCTCGGTCGGCACCCCGGACGTCGGCCCGGCCGTCTCGCCGGGCGTGAGCAGGGGCTGCCGCCGCACCGTGATCTGGTCCCCGGTCCGGAGCTCGGTCCACGCGCTGAGCCCGGCGGGGACGAGGACGTGCTGGTCGTCGAGGCCGGCGACCTGGCTGGGGTCCCGGACGACCGTGGCGGCGGCGTCGGGGTCCACCCCGCGTGCGTCGACCCACTCGACGGCTCCCACGCCCGGCTGGACGCCCTCGACCACCTCGACCGTGGTCCCGATGAGCTCGGTGACGTCCGTGACGCCGTCGACGGCGCGGACCTCCGCCGCGAACCCGGGCGGCAGCGCCGGCGCGGTGAACCCGTCGCCGAGGGCACCGACGGCGACGTCGACCGGGAACTCCTCGGCGAGCGCCGAGTCGAGCGCCGACCGGGCGCTGGCGGCGCCGGTCGACATCATCGCGACCAGGGTCACGCCGATGAGCAGGGCGGCGCTGGTCGCGGCGGTGCGCCGGGGGTTCCGGACGCTGTTCGCCGCGGCGAGCCGCGCGGCCGGCCGGCCGGCGCGCGTGAGCACCGTCCCGACGCCGCCGACGAGGCGCGGCACCCAGAAGACCGCGCTGAGCACGACGCCGACGAACGACGCGGCACCGCCGACGACGCCCGTGAGCAGGCCGAGCATGAGGTCGTACCGCGCGGCGAGCACCATGCCGAGCGCGAGGACGAGACCACCGCCGACCACCAGGAGACCCGAGGCCCACGCCCGCACCCGTCCCGAGCGCTCGCCGAGGGTCGGTGACCCGGCGGGGCGCAGGGCGGCGAGCGGCGCGACGCGGGTCGCCGCGATGGCGGGGGACAGCGCCGCCAGCACGGTCATGAGCGTCCCGACCGCGACGGGGGCGAGCACGACCGCGGCCGTGATGGTGACGGTGGTCGGCAGCGGGACGGACGTCCAGGTGCGGCCGAGCACGAGGAGGCCCGTCTGCACGAGGGCGATGCCCGAGACCACGCCGACGAGCGATGCGACGACCCCGAGGATGAGCGCCTCGAGCACGACCGAGCGACGCAGCTGGGACCGGTCGGCCCCGACGCAGCGCAGGAGCGCGAGGGTCCGCGTCCGCTGCGCGACGAGCACCTGGAACGTGTTGGCGATCACGAGCGCCGCGACGAGCATCGACACGCCCGCGAAGCCCAGCACGATGGCCGTGAACTGGTTGGCGTCGCCCGTGACCTCGGCGGTCATCGCCTGGGCTGCCTGGTCCCGCGTGCGCACGTCGAGGTCGGGCAGCGCCTGCGCAGCGGCGCCCTGGACGTCCGCCACGCTCGCGCCGGGTTCGACCAGCACCACCGCGTGCCAGTACCAGGTCTCGAGCTCCTCGTCCCAGAACGCGTCCCACTCGGCCGACTGCTCGGCGGTGATCGCGCCGACGCCGCCCGTGCTGAGGAACGCGGCCTCGGGCACGTCGAGCAGGCCGACCAGCGTCAGCTCGTCGACGCGCCGCTCGGGCGCGGACGTCTCGGAGCCCTCGTCGAACCGCCAGACCTCGAGCGTGGCGTCGACGCGGTCGCCGACCTCGGCCCCGAGGACCTCGGCGGTCGACCGGGGCAGGGCGACCTCGCCCGTGTCGCCGGGGAGCGAGCCCTCGGCGACCTGGCCGGGCTGGAGCTCGGGGTCCTCGGCGACGACGGCGAGCGTCGCCACGGTCTGACCGTCCGGTCCGGACAGCGCGAGGCTCTGCTGCGAGTAGCCGTGCACGGCGCGGACGCCGGGCACCGCCTGGAGCGTGCTCACGGTCCGCTCGGTGACCTCTCCCGTGACGACGAGGTCGGCCTCGGCGAAGCCGCTGCTCATGACGTCGTAGGTGGTCCGCGTCATGACGTCGGAGGCCAGCAGCGTGGCCGCGACGAACGCGGTGCCGATGGCGATCGCGATGCCCGCCGAGGCCAGGCGGCCCAGGCTGCGGCGCATCTGGGCGAGCGTGAGGCGCAGCATCAGCGGGCCGCCGGCTCGTCGAGCGTGCGCAGGGCGTCGAGGCCCGCGAGGACGGACTCGGGGGTCGGGTCCGTGATGTCGCCCGCGATGCGTCCGTCGGCGAGCAGGACGACGCGGTCGGCGTAGGCGGCCGCCGACGGGTCGTGCGTCACCATGATCACGGTGCGGCCGAGCTCGCGCACGGACTGGCGCAGGAAGCTGAGCACCTGGGCGCCGGCGCGCGAGTCGAGGTTGCCCGTGGGCTCGTCCGCGAACACGACGTCGGGCTTGGCGATGAGCGCGCGGGCGATCGCCACGCGCTGCTGCTGGCCGCCCGAGAGCTGGCTGGGCCGGTGGCTGAGCCGCTCACCGAGGCCCAGCGTCGAGACGAGGGTCGCCATCCACTCCCGGTCGACGCGGGCGCCCGCGAGCTCGAGCGGCAGGACGACGTTCTGCTCGGCCGTGAACATCGGCAGCAGGTTGAAGGACTGGAACACGAAGCCGATCCGGTTGCGCCGCAGCGAGGTGAGCGCGCGGTCGTCGAGGGCCGTGATCTCCGTGTCACCGAGGTACGCCGTGCCCGAGGTCGCCGTGTCGAGCCCGGCGAGGAGGTGCATGAGCGTCGACTTGCCGGAGCCCGAGGGACCCATGATCGCCGTGAAGGCCCCCGCGGCGAAGTCGA
>NZ_JACVQL010000031.1:3209-14246 GCF_019733465.1 Actinotalea ferrariae
TACGCCGTGACGACGGCCTGCACCCGGTCGCGCGCGCCGAGCTTGGCGAGGATGCGGCCGACGTGCGTCTTGACCGTCGCCTCGGCGACGTAGAGGTCGTTGCCGATCTCCGTGTTCGACCTCCCGCGCGCCATGAGGACGAGGACCTGCCGCTCGCGCTCGGTGAGCTCGGCCAGGCCCGGGTGCGGCGTCGGCTCGTCCGCGTCCGGCAGAGCCGTGACGAGGTGCTCGAGCAGGCGACGGGTGCTCGACGGCGCGATCACGGCGTCGCCCGCGTGGACCGTCCGGATGGCCGCGAGCATCTCCTCGGGCGGCGCGTCCTTGAGCAGGAACCCGCTCGCACCCGCCCGGATCGCCGACAGCACGTACTCGTCGAGGTCGAAGGTCGTGAGCACAACGACGCGCGGGATGGGCGAGGCGGTCGCGGTGAGGCGCGCGGTCGCGGCGAGACCGTCGAGGTTCGGCATGCGCACGTCCATGAGGACGACGTCGCACTGGACGACGGAGAGCCTGCGGAGCGCCTCCGCGCCGTCGCCGGCCTCGACGACGACCTCGAGGTCCGGCTGGGAGTCGATCACCATCCGGAACCCGGCGCGGACCAGCTGCTGGTCGTCGACCAGGCCGACGCGGATGACGCCGCCCGGCGCACCCTCGGTCCCGGCCGGTCCGGCGGTGCCGGACGTGCCCGTCGTACCCGTGCTCCCGACGCTCACGCCGTCTCCTCCATGCCGTTCGTGCCACTCGTGCTGCTCGTGCTGCTCGTGCTGCTCGTGCCGGCAGCGTCCGCCGGCCGCGGGGGCAGCGGGATCTCCGCGCGGACGCGGAACCCGCCGCCCGGCCGCGGTCCGACGGCGACCGTGCCGCCCAGCATGGCAGCCCGTTCGCGCATGCCGAGGACGCCCTGCCCCGCGCCGTCCCCGCCCTGCGCGGCGGCGCCGCGGCCGTCGTCGCTGACCTCGAGCACGAGCGACGCGGGCGTCCACTGGAGGAGCACGGTGACCGTCGGGCCGGGTCCGGCGTGCTTGAGCACGTTGGTGAGCGACTCCTGGCAGATCCGGTAGACGGTCAGGCCGGTCCCGGGCGGGAGCGGACGGTCCTGCCCCATGCGGACGAGCGAGATGCGGACGCCGCTGGAGCGGACCTGCTCGACGAGGTGCGCGATGTCGTCGACGGCGGGCTGCGGCGTGAGGTCGGCCACGGCCGGCGCCTGGGGTGCGGCGGACGACGGCGCGCCGGTCCCGGCGGCGCCACCCGCGCCAGCCGGAGCACCCGCGCCCGCCGCTTGCGCGACCTCGGGGCGCAGCACGCCGAGCAGGCGGCGCATGTCCGCCAGGGCCGCGCGTCCGGTCTCGGAGATGGTGGTCAGGGACCGCGTGGCGGCCGCCGGGTCGGTCGCCGCGGCGTACCGGCCGCCGTCCGCCTGGGCGATGATCACCGACAGGGAGTGGGCGACGATGTCGTGCATCTCGCGCGCGATGCGCGTGCGCTCGGCCGACGTCGCGAGCTGCGCCTGCTGGTCCCGCTCGATCTCGAGCCGACGAGCACGGTCGACGAGCGAGTCGACCCGCTCGCGGCGCGAGCGCCGCACGAGCGCGAACGCGAACGTCGTCGACGTGAGGAGCGAGACGACGAACGCGACCCCGATCGCCGCCTCGACGGAGTTCTGGCTCGCGAGGAGGACGACGCCGAGCAGGACCGAGCCGGCCAGCGCCCCGCCGATCGCCGTCCGGTACGCCCACACCGGTCCGTGCACCGTCACGGAGTAGAGGGCGACGAGCACGAGCAGGTCGGTCGGCAGGATCATGGGGTAGCCCATGAGCATGTGGATCAGCGCGACGGCGTAGACCGCCGCCGCGGAGGCCGCGGGCCACACGCGCCGCCACGCCAGGGGCGCCAGCATGAGGATCGTGATCGGCACCTCGAGCCCGCCCGAGCTGGGTTGGCCGTACGCGACCGCGCCCGCGGTGGGCACGAGGACGAGCGCGAGCAGCGCGGTCCCGAGCGCGTCGACGGGGAGGCGGTGGGAGTCGTCCCACGTCCCGACCCGTTCCCACCAGTGCACCCGGCCAGCCTAGGTGCGGGCTCCGCGGACGACGTCGGCCCGCGGTCCGACGTCGTCCCGTCGCGTCCTCCGTCCGGGGGTGGACCCCGCGACTCGCGGCGGAGGGGCTGGCCCACCAGGGGTCGACGTGACCTAGCATGACGCCATGACCCAGGTTCTCTTGGCAGAAGACGACCCCGCCATTGCCGAACCCTTGGCACGGGCCCTGGGCCGCGAGGGCTACGAGGTCGTCGTGCAAGGGACGGGTCAAGGCGCCATCGACGCGGCTCCTGCCGCGGACATGGTGATCCTCGACCTCGGCCTGCCGGACATGGACGGGCTCGACGTCGCCCGGTGGATCCGCCAGCACGGCCTGACGACCCCCGTGCTCGTGCTCACGGCCCGCGCGGACGAGGTGGACCTCGTCGTCGGGCTGGACGCGGGCGCGGACGACTACGTCACCAAGCCCTTCCGGCTCGCCGAGCTGCTCGCCCGGGTGCGGGCGCTCCTGCGCCGCTCGCACACCGACGGCACCGAGGAGGACGACCTCACCGCGCAGGACGTGCGGCTCGACCTCTCGGCGCACCGCGCGTTCCAGGGCGACCGCGAGCTGCACCTCACGGCGAAGGAGTTCGACCTCCTGCGCGTGCTCGTGCGCGACGCGGGCTCCGTGGTCCCGCGCGAGGCGCTCATGCGCGAGGTGTGGGACTCGGACCCCAACGGGTCGACCAAGACGCTGGACATGCACGTCTCCTGGCTGCGTCGCAAGCTCGGCGACGATGCGAACGCCCCCACGTACATCTCGACGGTGCGCGGCATGGGCTTCCGCTTCGAGACCCGCGCCGGCTGACCTCGGGCGATGCGCCGTCGCGTCCTCCAGGCGACGATCGCGGCGGTCACCGTCGCGGTCGTGCTCCTCGGCATCCCCCTCGCCTTCTACGGCGCCCAGCTCGTCCGGGACACCGAGCTCCGCGAGCTCGGCGACCGCGCCGCGGCGCTCGGGCGTCAGGTCGAGAGCCGGCTCGCGACCGACCGTCCGCTCGACGACGACCTGCTCGAGGTCTACGTCGGCGGTGACGGCAACCTCGCGGCGTCGGTGTCCGTCGTCACCGCGGACGGTGCGCGGTTCCAGGCGGGCGAGCCGGTCGAGGGTCGCGCGTACCCGCGGGTGGTGCGGACCGACTCCGGCGCCGTCGTGCTGCTCTCCATCTCCTGGTGGGACGTCTTCTGGCGGTCCGCACGCGCGGTCGGCCTCGTGGTCGCGGCGTCGACCGTCGCGTTCGCGGCGGGGATCAGCATGGCGCTGTGGCAGGCCCGGCGGCTCGCGGCGCCGCTCGTGTACCTCGCGGCCAGCGCCGAGCAGCTCGGCAGCGGGCAGGTGCGGCCGCGGCTCGAGCCGTCCGGCGTGGAGGAGATCGACCTCGTCGCCGCGGAACTCGCGCGCAGCGCGGACCGGCTCGCGGGGCGCCTCGCGGCCGAGCGGCAGTTCGCCGCGGACGCGTCGCACCAGCTCCGTACGCCGCTGACCGCCCTGACGATGCGGCTCGAGGAGATCTCGCTCGCGACGGAGAAGGAGGAGGTCCGCGAGGAGGCCCGGATCTCGCTCGAGCAGGTCGAACGCCTCGTGACGGTCGTCGACGACCTGCTCGCCCGGTCCCGCCGGGCGCAGGGCGGCACGACCGAGGCGGTGCACCTGCGCGACGTCGTCGACCAGCAGCGCGAGGAGTGGACGCCGTCGTTCACGTCGGCGAACCGCCGGCTCGTCGTCGAGGTGCCCGCGGGGATGGCGGTGCTCGCGACGCCCGGTGCGCTCGCGCAGGCGCTCGCGACCCTCATCGAGAACTCCCTCGTCCACGGCGCCGGCACGACGACGGTGCGGGCCCGGCCGTCCGGGCCGAGCGGTGCCGTCGTGATCGAGGTGGGTGACGAGGGCCCGGGCGTCGACGACGAGCTCGCGCCGCGGATCTTCGAGCGCGAGGTGACGTCCGGCAAGGGCACGGGCCTCGGCCTCGGCCTCGCGCGCGACCTCGTCGCGGCCGACGGCGGCCGGCTCGAGCTCGCGCAGCGGCGGCCGCCGGTGTTCGCGATCTTCCTGGCGGGCGTGCCCAAGACGCTCGACCCCGAGCTCGTGCTGCCGCGCGGGACGCTCGTCTCGGCGCGCAAGGGCAGGCTCCGGCGCAGCCGGGCGTGAGCCGACCCGCGGGGCGCGCGCTGCTCCGCCGGTCGCGCCGCGCCCTCGATGTGGGCGGGGGCGGCCCGGCCCCGGACCGGTTGTTAGGCTCCGCCGTCGTGACGACGGTGGCGGTGGTGGGCGGCGGTCAGCTGGCCCGGATGATGGCGCCCGCGGCGACTGCGCTGGGCGTGGGCCTCAGGGTGCTCGTCGAGGCGCCGACGACGTCGGCCGCCCAGGTGGTGACCGATGCGCCTGTGGGCACGCCCCAGGACGAGGCCCGTGTGCTCGCGCTCGTGGCCGGCCCGCCGGCCGCGGACGTCCTGACGTTCGAGCACGAGCACATCCCGGCGGCGACGATCGCCGCCGTCGAGCGCGCCGGCGTGCCCGTGCGGCCCGGACCGGGCGCGCTCCTGCACGCGCAGGACAAGCTCGCGATGCGCCGGCGCCTGAGCGACCTCGGCGTGCCGTGCCCCCGCTGGGCGCCCGTCGAGGACGAGGCCGCCCTCACGGCGTTCCTCGCGGACGTGGGCGGCGTGGCCGTGGTCAAGACGGTGCGCGGCGGCTACGACGGCAAGGGCGTGCGGGTCGTGCGGGACGCCGGTGACGTGGCCGAGTGGTTCGCCGCCGCGCGCACGGGCGGTCCGGCGCTCCTCGCGGAGGAGAAGGTGCCGTTCACGCGCGAGCTCGCGGTGCTGCTCGCGCGGCGCCCCTCGGGCGAGGTCCGGGTGTGGCCCGTGGTCGAGACCGTCCAGCGCGACGGCGTGTGCGCCGAGGTGGTCGCGCCCGCGCCCGGGCTCGAGCCGGGGCTCGAGCAGGCCGCCGTCGACGCCGCGCTCGCCGTCGCGGAGGGCCTCGACGTCACGGGCGTCCTGGCGGTCGAGATGTTCGAGGTAGCCCCCGGCAGCGGGGAGGCGCACGGCCGCGTGCTCGTCAACGAGCTCGCGATGCGCCCGCACAACTCGGGTCACTGGACCATCGACGGCGCCGTCACGAGCCAGTTCGAGCAGCACCTGCGCGCCGTGCTCGACCTGCCGCTCGGCGAGACCTCGCCGCGCGCGCGGTGGTCCGTCATGGCGAACGTGCTCGGCAGCACGCTCGAGCGGCTCACCGACGCGCTGCCCGCCGTCCTCGCCGCCGACCCGGCCGCCAAGGTGCACCTCTACGGCAAGGAGGTCCGCCCGGGGCGCAAGCTCGGCCATGTCACCGTCAGCGGGGACGACCTCGCCGACGTCCGTGCGCGCGCCGTGGCCGCCGCGGCGCTGCTGCGCGGCGAGGGGCTGCCGACGCTCTGAGAGGGTGGGAGCGGCCCGCGAGGGGCCGGCCCCGGACACCGCTGCCGCGGACGACCCGCGGCACCGACCGCAGGAGGACGGACATGGCAGGCGCACCGCTCGTCGGCGTGGTGATGGGCTCGGACTCCGACTGGCCCGTGATGGAGGCCGCCGCGCAGGCGCTCGCCGAGTTCGACGTGCCGCACGAGGTCGACGTCGTCTCCGCGCACCGGATGCCGCAGGAGATGGTCGACTACGGGCGCTCGGCGGCCGACCGCGGGCTGCGCGTCGTCATCGCGGGCGCCGGAGGAGCGGCGCACCTGCCGGGCATGCTCGCGGCGGTCACGCCGCTGCCGGTCATCGGGGTCCCGGTGCCGCTCGCGCACCTCGACGGGCTGGACTCGCTGCTCTCGATCGTCCAGATGCCGGCCGGCGTCCCGGTCGCGACCGTGTCCGTCGGCGGGGCGCGCAACGCGGGGCTGCTCGCGGTCCGCATCCTCGCCGCGGGGGCCGACGACGACGCCGCGGCGCTGCGCGCACGGATGGTCGGGTTCCAGGGCGAGCTGCGCGAGCAGGCGCACGCCAAGGGCGAGCGGCTGCGCGCCCGCGCGGGTGGCGGGACGCGCGCCGTCACCGGCTTCGGCGCCTGATCCTCCCGCCGGCCCGGCGGCGACGGACCGGGCCGGCGGGTCGGTCGGTCAGGCCTCCGGTGAGACCAGGTAGCCGACGAGGTCGACGACGACGTGCACGGTCCCGCCCGGGAGCTGGTCGGTGTAGACGCTGACCTTGCCGTCGTCACCCACGCCGGCGATGACGAGGTTCGCCCCGTCGACGCGCGGGATGTAGTTGAGCGAGGACATGACGGGCGGGGTGCCGCCCCCGCGGTACGGGAACACGCGCAGGTGCCCCAGGCTCGACGGGCTGACACCCGCGACGTTGAGGACCATCGCCGTCGTGCCGGGCGGAGCCGACGACGGGATCGAGACCTCGAGCTGCTGACGGGCGCCGAGCGGGCGGGTCGTGCGCGTGTCGAGGAGGCGCTCCGGGGTGGCGGGCACGTAGCCGGGGGTCTCGACGACGTAGCCGACGACGTCGAGCACGATCCGGACGCGGTTGGTCGTCGCGGTGTCGGAACGGTAGCTCAGCCGGCCGTCGGCCGAGAGCGGCACGATGGCCGCGTTGGCCCGGTCACCGGGGCTCAGGTAGTTGAGCGTCGAGGTGGGCGGCGCCGGGGTGCCTGCCGCCCAGACGCGCACGTTGCCCGGCGCCTGCGAGCCGGCCGCCGCGACGTTGAGGATGACGGCGGTGGCTCCCTGCGGGACCCCGCTCCTGCCCGACACCTGCACCGTGCGGACCTCTCCCGGGACGACGCCCGTGCGGTCCTCGACCCGGCTCGGCACGACGAACGACGTCCCGGAGCCGGGCAGGTAGTAGCCCGTGAGGTCGATGACGACGCCCGTGCTCGCGCCCCGCGTCAGGTAGCAGAGCCGACCGCTGTCCGGCACCTGGATCAGGGCCGCGTTGCCGACGTCGGAGCCGGGCACGAAGTTCACCGTCGCGGTCTCCGGCGCGGGCGTGGTGCCGTCGCCCTTCGTGTCCGGGTAGACGACGACGTGCCCGGCGGCGACCGGGCGCACGGTCGTGACGTTGAGCGCCACGCCCGTCGCGCCGCTCGGCACGCCGGTGCTGGTCCCCGTCACGGAGAAGCAGGTGGGGGTGCCGCCGACGACGCCCGAGCGCTTGTCGTGCACGCGCACCGGACCGACCGGGACGTACGACCGGTCGTCGAGCGTGAGGGTCGCGGTGCGCGAGGTGGTCGTCCCGAGGTTGGTCGTCACCACGAGCCGGACACGGGCCCCGGAGTCCGCTGCGCGGAGCCCGGACAGCGTGAGCGTGCGCGCGGTCGCGCCGGGGATCGCGGTCCAGGTGCTGCCCAGACGCTCCCACCGGTAGGACGCGTTCGCGACGCCGACGAGCTCGGGGCTGAGGGTGACGGACCCGCCGGTGGCGAAGGTCGCGTCCGGGGGCTGGGTGGTGAACACGGGGCCGGTGATCACCGTGAGCCGTGCGGCCGCCGAGGTGACGGTGCCGCTGCTGTTCGTGACGACCGCGCGGTACAGGTTCCCGTCGTCGCCCGCCGCGGCCGTGAAGGAGTACGTGGCCGAGGTGGCGCCGGCGACGGTGGTCCACGTCGCGCCGTCGTCCGTGCTGCGCTGCCACGTGGTCGTGGCGCCGTCCCGGCCGGTGAGCACCGTGACGCTCAGGCGCGCCACGGTGCCGACGTCGACCGTCGTCGCCGCGGGCGGCGTGACGGTCGGCGCGCCCGGGTTGAAGAGCGTGACCTGGTAGGAGTGGCTGGCCGTGGGGGTCCCGCGCATCCCGGTCACCGTCACCGTGTAGACCGACTCGGCGGCGCCCACGGGCGCGGTCACGCCCGCGACGCGGAAGGCCAGCGTGTTGTTGCCGTAGCCGTTCCTCGCGGCCAGCTTCTGCGTCGTGAGGGCGCCGTTCGGCCCGGTCACAGTCACGGACGCCGCGGAGAAGTCGGCGCCGGCCGACGGTGACGTGAGGGACCACAGGCCGAAGGGCTCGAGCGGTGCGGGGAAGTAGCCCGCGGTCGGCCACGGCACCCAGGACGGGTTCGACGCGCCGGCGTTCGTGCCGACGCCCATGACGCGGATCGCGTTGGCGGTGTTGGTGCGGTACGTCGACCCGGTCGCGGGGTTGCTCGCGACGCCGATGGCCGTGGTCGTGATCGGCGGGTGCAGCATCCAGCGGCGGTGGCCGAGGTCGGTGCCCGCGTCGTGCCGCTCGGTGAGGTACCCGTTGACGAGGTCGGCCGCCGTGGGCGTCCGGCCGCCCCAGGCGATGCCGATGTTGGAGTTCCGGGCGCCGTCGAGACCCGCCGCGGAGAAGCAGCGCCAGGTCGACGCGGGGTTGTGGCTGATGTCGTCCTGCGCCGAGAACGTCAGCGCCGCCCGCTGCGCGCTGTCGGCGAGCGCGGTGCTCTCGGCGACCGCGTCGAGCCCCGCGAGGCCGCGCACGAAGTTCCACGCCGCGATCGCGGCATCGGCGGTCGCGCGGCCGACGGCGCCCGGCTGGCACGTCGACGTCACGGCGGTCGACGTCGCCGTCGTCGTCGTGGCCGGAGCCCAGCGGTCCAGGTAGGCCCTGTCCACGGCCGCGCGTGTGCTCGTGTCGACGGCGTTGGCCGAGACGGCGGCGGCCGGCGGCGCGCCCACGGGCTGGACGACGGCGACGGTGGCCGCGAGGACGGCAGCGGCGAGGGAGGCGAGGGCTCGGGCAGTCACGAGGGGTCTATCGGCACGCCGCGGCGCCGGGTGAAGTTCTTCGCGTCGTCCGTTCGGCGTAGTGCCGACCGGGGCCCGTGCACCTCGACGGGCGGTCCCCGCGTGGCCGTCGTACGGTCACGGAATGGTCACGATCGCCGCGCTTCGAGCGCGCCTGCCCACCGGGACAGCGCCCCGACCTGCGGCGACGCCGCGTCTGCGGACGCTCGACGGCCTGCGCTTCCTCGCCGCCGCGGGGGTCCTGCTCTACCACTTCACGGCCCGGTGGAGCACCGCATGGGGCGTCGAACCGGTCGAGCGGTTCCCGGATGTGGGCAAGGTCACGACGTACTTCGCCCTCGCCCCGGAGCTGTTCTTCGTGATCAGCGGCTTCGTGATCCTCTGGACCGCCTGGGGCCGCACGGTCCCCGGCGTCGTCGCGTCGCGCCTCGCGCGGCTGCTCCCGTCGTACTGGACGGCCCTGCTCCTGACGAGCGTCCTGCTGCTGGTGCTCTGGCCCGACGGCAAGGACATCACCCTGGGGCAGGTCGCGGTCAACGCGACGCTGCTCCAGGAGCCGCTGGGCGTGGCGCACGTCGACGGCGTGTACTGGACGCTGTGGACCGAGCTCCGGTTCTACCTGCTCGTGGTGGTGCTCGCGGCCGTCGGCATCACGCGCCGCCGGGTGCTCGCCCTCGCCGGGCTGTGGCCCGTGGTCGCGCTGCTCGCGGAGCTCGCGGGCGTCGAGTGGCTCGCCACCCTCCTGGTGGGCCGCTACGCACCGCTCTTCGCGGGCGGCATGCTCCTGTACCTCCTCCACCGCGACGGCCACGACCGGGGCACCTGGGCGCTGCTCGGGCTCAACGTGACGCTCGCGGTCGCCGCGATCGTGCCGGCCCAGGTGGCCTCCCTGACGCGGAACACCGCGTACGACCCGTCGCCCGTGCTGCTGGGCGTGCTCGTCGTCGGCTGCTTCGCCGCGGTGGCAGCGCTGACGCTGACCCGCCTGCAGCACTGGGACGTCCGCGCCTTCACCACGGTCGGGTGCCTCACCTACCCGCTGTACCTCGTGCACGAGTACTGGGGGTGGTGGACCATCCACCTGCTGCACGACCGGCTGCCGGCCGTGCTCACGCTGGCGGCGGCGACGGCCGTGTCCCTCGCGCTCGCGTGGCTGGTGCACCACGGCGTCGAGAAGCGCGTCAACCCGCCGATGCGGCGGTGGATCGAGGCGCGGCTCAGCCGACCGGCGGCAGCCCGCCCACCGGCCCGGGCGGCAGCGTCCCGTCCCGGATCCCCGTCCAGAACGCCGGCGTGAGCTCGGGGTCGAGGAGCACGGTCGAGCCGATGCCGCCGGGCCGGTGGTCCGGGTTCGCGATCGGCGGGGTGCCCGTGATGCCCTCGGGACCCGTGGCGCGGCGGAACGCCAGCGCCAGGCGGCCCAGGTCCAGGGCGCCGGTGCCCTCGCTCACGGCGAGGGCGTCCGTGCCCGCACGCACGAGCGAGACCTGAGCGCCCGGGTCACGCAGCACGGCGGGGTCCGCGAGCTCTGAGCTGAGCGCGGCGATGAGCTGCTGCTGGCGCTTCGCGCGGCCGACGTCGCCCTCCGGGTCGTCGTAGCGCATGCGCGCGAACGCGAGCGCCGTGGTGCCGTCCGCGACGTGGCAGCCCGCGGTCCACACGAGCCCGCTCAGCGGCTCGTTCACGTCGCGGTCGAGGCACAGCTCGACGCCGCCGACGGCGTCGACCACGCCTGTGATCCCCCCGAAGCCGACCTCGACGTAGTGGTCGACGGTGAGTCCCGTGAGGCCCTCGACCGTCTGGGTCAGGAGCGGCGCGCCACCCCAGGAGAACGCGGCGTTGAGCTTGTTCGCGCCGTTGCCGGGGATCTCCGCGTACGTGTCGCGGGGCAGGCTGATGAGCGCGGGCGGACCCGAGGGCGGCACGTGCAGCACCATGATCGTGTCCGTGCGTGCGCCGGTCGTCCCGTCCTCGGGGACCGCCCCGTCGCCCCGCGCGTCCGAGCCGGCCAGCAGGTAGGTGGTGCCCGGGGTGTCCGCGGCCCCGGAGAGCGCCGGGACACGCTCGAGCCGGCCGTCGGCCCAGAGCACGAGGCCGATCGGCCACGCGAGGAGCAGCGCGGCGACCAGCACGCCCACGACGGCGACGCGGCGCCCGAGGCGACGAGGCCGCGCCGGCGCGAGCCGTGCGGGTGCGGTGCCGTCCGCGCTCGGCGCCGTCGTGCGCGGCGACGGCCCGGTG
>NZ_JACVQL010000310.1 GCF_019733465.1 Actinotalea ferrariae
GAGCTGGTCCACGGGCGTCTCGGCCGGGAGGACGACGTCGTCGGCGGTCGCCTGCACGGCGCTCGCCGACGTGTCGTCGGCGGGCTCGTCGGCGGCGAGCGCGGCGCCCGGCGCGCCGCCGACGAGGGCGACGGTCCCGAGGGCCACGAGGGCGGTGCCGCGGCGGGAGCCGGTGGCGGCGAGGGGGCGGATGGAGGCGTGCGAGGGTCGCGCAGTACGCACAGGCGTGGCCTTGTCGTCAGGGCCGGTGGGTGGCCGGCGGGGGAGGGCGGCCTGGGGGTGCCGCAGGGTGATCGTCGCCCGCGTGCCGCCGTCCCGGAACGGCGTCCCTGAGCCGAACGGGGCACGGCGCGCGCGGACTTCACCCGCCGGCGCCGGGCACCGGCCCACGATGCGAGACGTCGGCCGAGCCCTCGACCTCACGAGCCCCTCGACCTCACCCGGACGGCGCCTGAGCGGCCGGCCCGGCCGTGGCTATGCTCGGCGACCGTGGACATCGGGGGCAGTCCGGAGGAGATCCGCGCCGAGGAGTCGACGACGCCGGTCCAGCGCTTCCTGATCCAGCCGGTGGTGCCGTGACGGCGTCCCGCCTCGTCGCGATCGCAGCGGTGACCTCCCTGCTGCTCGCAGGCTGCAGCGGCCGCACCAGGGACGCCGTGCCGGACGACGTGCTGTTCGACGAGATCGCCCGCATCCGCGGCGTCACCGAGACCGACGTGGCCTACGAGGGTCAGACGTGGACCCACGGCCCCTTCTACACCGGCGCGGTCACCATCGAGGCGAGCGCCGACGCCGCGTGCGTCCTGGACCGCGTGTACGCCATGCTGTGGCAGGGGCAGCCCGGCTCTTTCACCGTCTCTCTGCTGCGGGACGGCACATTCCTCATCTCCGAGGACCTGCTCGGCTTCGCGGCCATCGGCAACGACGCCCAGCTGGAGCGCCGGTACGGCCAGCGCACCGGGAGCCGCACGTTCACCGAGCCGAAGGACCCGCCGGCCTGCCGGCGCTGACCCCGAGCGAGGGCGACGGGTCGCACCGGTCCGGGCGACGTGCGCCCGGACCGGCGGTGACGGTCAGACCGCCGCGAGCCGCTTCGCCGCGACGAGCTCGGCGATCTGCACGGCGTTGAGCGCCGCACCCTTGCGCAGGTTGTCGTTGCTCACGAACAGCACCAGGCCGCGGCCGTCGGCCACGCTCTGGTCCTGCCGGATGCGGCCGACGTAGCTCGGGTCCTGACCCGCCGCCTGCAGCGGCGTCGGGATCTCGGCGAGCTCGACGCCCGGGGCGCCCGCGAGCAGCTCGGTCGCGCGCTCGACGGAGACCGGCCGCGCGAACTCGGCGTTGATCGACAGCGAGTGGCCCGTGAACACGGGCACCCGCACGCAGGTGCCGGCGACGAGCAGCTCGGGGATGCCGAGGATCTTGCGGCTCTCGTTGCGGAGCTTCTGCTCCTCGTCGGTCTCGAACGAGCCGTCGTCGACGAGCGACCCCGCCATGGGCAGCACGTTGAAGGCGATCGGACGCGCGTAGATGCCGGGCTCGGGGAAGGCCACCGCGCCGCCGTCGTGCGTGAGCGCGGCGACGTCGGCGCCCGCGAGCGCCCCGACCTGCGACTCGAGCTCGGCGACACCCTTGAGCCCGCCGCCCGAGACCGCCTGGTACGTCGAGACGACCAGGCGCACGAGGCCCGCCTCGTCGTGCAGGGGCTTGAGCACCGGCATCGCGGCCATCGTCGTGCAGTTCGGGTTCGCGATGATGCCCTTGACCGCGTGGTCGATCGCCTCGGGGTTGACCTCGCTGACGACGAGCGGCACGTCGGGGTCGCGCCGCCAGGCCGACGAGTTGTCGATCACGAGCGCGCCCGCGGCCGCGAACCGCGGGGCGAGCTCCTTCGACGTCGCGCCGCCCGCGGAGAACAGGGCGATCTCGAGGTCCGTGACGTCGGCGGTCGCGGCGTCCTCGACGACGACGTCCGTCCCGCGCCACGGCAGCGTCGTGCCGGCGGAGCGCGCGGAGGCGAAGAAGCGCATCGACGCGACCGGGAAGTCGCGCTCCTCGAGCAGGCGACGCATCACGGCGCCCACCTGGCCGGTCGCGCCGACGACGCCGACCCGCAGGCCCGGGGCGGAGGTCTGGTTCTCGCTCATGTCTACCGTCCTGTCCCGCCGTAGACGACGGCCTCGCCGTCGGCGGAGTCGAGGTCGAACGCGGTGTGCACGGCGCGCACGGCGTCGTCGAGCTGGTCGGCACGCGTGACGACGGACACGCGGATCTCCGACGTCGAGATCATCTCGATGTTGATGCCGGCGTCGCGCAGCGCGCCGAAGAGCTTCGCGGAGACGCCCGGGTGGGACTTCATGCCCGCGCCGACGAGCGACAGCTTGCCGATCGCGTCGTCGTACTGGAGCGAGGCGAAGCCGATGACGTCCTGCACCGCGCCGAGGGCGGCCGTCGCGCGCGCGCCGTCGGTCGCGGGGAGCGTGAAGGAGATGTCCGTCAGGCCCGTGGCGGCGACCGACACGTTCTGGACGATCATGTCGATGTTCACACCGGCGCCCGCGACGGTCTCGAAGATCTGCGCAGCGGTGCCCGGCACGTCGGGGACGCCGACGACCGTCACCTTGGCCTCGCTGCGGTCGTGCGCGACGCCCGAGATGATCGGCTGCTCCATCGAGGTACCTTCCTGTCCCTGCTGGGGGGTCTCGTCCGTGACCAGCGTGCCCGTGTGACCCGTGAACGAGGAACGCACGTGGATCACCACCTTGTTCCGGCGCGCGTACTCGACGCAGCGCAGCATGAGCACCTTCGCGCCGCTCGCCGCCATGTCGAGCATCTCCTCGTAGGTGATGCGCTCGAGCTTGCGGGCCGACGGCACGATGCGCGGGTCCGCCGTGAACACGCCGTCGACGTCCGTGTAGATCTCGCAGACGTCGGCGCCGACGGCGGCCGCGATGGCGACCGCCGTGGTGTCCGAGCCGCCGCGGCCGAGCGTCGTGACGTCGTTGGTGTGCTCGGTCACGCCCTGGAACCCGGCGACGATCGCGACCGCGCCGGCGTCGAGCGCCTGGCGGATGCGGCTCGCCTTGACGTCGATGATCCGGGCGCGCCCGTGCGCGTCGTCCGTGATGACGCCCGCCTGCTGGCCGGTGAACGACTGCGCCTCGACACCGAGGTTCGCGATCGCCATCGCGAGCAGCGACATCGAGATGCGCTCGCCCGCGGTGAGCAGGATGTCCATCTCGCGCGACGGCGGCAGCGGCGAGATCTCGTTCGCGAGGTCGATCAGCTCGTCCGTCGTGTCCCCCATCGCGGAGACCACGACGACGACGTCGTCACCCGCGCGGCGGGCCTCGGCGATCCGCTTGGCGACGCGCTTGATCGCGGTGGCGTCCGCGACGGACGACCCGCCGTACTTCTGCACGATCAGGGCCACGGTGGAGCTCCGGGGTGGTGGGGGTTTCGCGACGGGCCGAGGCACCGGGGCGCCGCGGTGGTGCCGCTGGGCGCGAGGCGTCCCGTCGGCCGTCGCAGCATAGATCGGCCCACCGGTTGGACAGGGGTGCGTCCGGCATCCGGGCCGCCCGGCACCCGGGCGGACCGCGAGGGCGATCGCGACCCCGTGGGGCGGCGATCCTGCGAGGATGGCCGCGGGAGGTGGCCCGTGCGCATCCAGGTGGCAGTCCTCACGGTCGCGCTAGCCGCGGCCCTGACCGCGTGCGCGACGCCCGCCGACGACGCCGGCTCGGCACCGCCCGGCTCGCCCTCCCCGAGCCCGTCGGCTCCCCCGAGCGCCTCGGCGCCGCCCACGCCGGGCGCGACGTCGTCCGTCGCGGCCGAGCTCACGATCACGCTCGACGAGACGGGCTCCGGCTCCCCCCGCACCTTCACGCTGGCCTGCGACCCCGTCGGCGGCGACCATCCCGACGCGGACGCGGCGTGCGCGACCCTGGCCGACGTCGGCCCCGAGGCCTTCGCCCCGCCGCCGCGCGACGAGATGTGCACCCAGCAGTACGGCGGGCCGGAGGTCGCGACGGTCGAGGGCACGGTGGCCGGCACACCCGTCTCCGCGCAGCTCTCGCGCACCGACGGCTGCGAGATCGGCCGGTGGGACGCCCTGGCCCCGGTCCTCGGGAGCGCCGGCGGCATGTGATCCTGGACGTCCAGGTTTCGGGCACGGTGACGTCACTCGCGTGGGACGTGATCCACTCCCGTCCGGCTGTGCACGGGCGTCCTCGCTCGTGCTCTCGACGTTCGGAGGTACGGGTGGACCAGGTCCTGGAGCCAGTGTTCGAGCAGGTGCTCCGGCGGAACCCGGGCGAGGCCGAGTTCCACCAGGCGGTGCGCGAGGTGTTCGACACCCTCGGCCCCGTCGTGCGGAAGCACCCGCAGTACACGGACGCCGCAGTGCTCGAGCGCATCTGCGAGCCCGAGCGGCAGATCATCTTCCGCGTGCCGTGGGTCGACGACCAGGGACGCGTGCAGATCAACCGCGGCTTCCGCGTCGAGTACAACTCCGCGCTCGGTCCGTTCAAGGGCGGCCTGCGGTTCCACCCGTCGGTCTACCTCGGCATCGTCAAGTTCCTCGGGTTCGAGCAGATCTTCAAGAACGCGCTCACCGGCATGCCCATCGGCGGCGGCAAGGGCGGCTCGGACTTCGACCCGCGCGGCCGCTCCGACGGCGAGGTCATGCGGTTCTGCCAGTCCTTCATGACCGAGCTGTACCGCCACCTCGGCGAGTACACGGACGTCCCGGCGGGCGACATCGGCGTCGGCGGCCGCGAGATCGGCTACCTCTTCGGCCAGTACAAGCGGATCACCAACCGCTACGAGTCGGGCGTGCTCACGGGCAAGGGCATCACCTGGGGCGGGTCGCTCGTGCGAACCGAGGCCACCGGCTACGGCACGGTCCTCTTCGCGCAGGAGATGCTGCGCACGGCCGGCCGCTCGTTCGACGGCCTGCGGGTCTCGGTCTCGGGCGCCGGCAACGTGGCCATCTACGCGATCGAGAAGGCCCAGGCGCTCGGCGCGCGCGTCGTGACGTTCTCGGACTCGTCCGGGTACGTGGTCGACGAGGACGGCATCGACCTCGCGCTGCTCAAGGACGTCAAGGAGGTCCGGCGCGGTCGCGCGGCGGACTACGTCACCGAGCGGCCCGCGGCCCGCCTGGTCACGGGCGGCCGCATCTGGGACGTGCCGGTCGACGTCGCGCTCCCCTGCGCGACGCAGAACGAGCTCCTCGGCGACGACGCGAAGACGCTCCTGAGCAACGGCGTCGTCGCCGTCGCCGAGGGCGCCAACATGCCCACCTCGCCCGACGCCGTCGCGCTGCTCCAGGAGGGCGGCGTGCTCTTCGGCCCGGGCAAGGCGGCCAACGCGGGCGGCGTGGCGACGTCGGCGCTCGAGATGCAGCAGAACGCGTCGCGCGACTCGTGGACGTTCGAGCACACCGAGGAGCGCCTCGCCGAGATCATGATCGGCATCCACGACCGCTGCGCGCAGACGGCCGAGGAGTACGGCTCGCCGGGCAACTACGTGCTGGGCGCGAACATCGCCGGGTTCCGCCGGGTCGCGGACGCGATCCTCGCCCTGGGCGTCGTCTGACCCGCTGACGGCGGGCGCGGCACCGGCCAGGCCACGACGAGAGGCACCCTGCGCGACGGCGCGGGGTGCCTCTCTGCGTCAGGGATGGAGCGTCGGAGCCGAGCGTCAGGGGCCGGGCGTCAGGGGTGCAGGGCCTGGAACTCGGCCTCGGCGGCGACGTCGTCGTCGACGTCGAGCCGCAGGTGCGCGAGCACGGTCTGCAGCACGCGCAGCACGGCCGACCCGCGCTCGCCCCAGTTGGACAGGTACGAGAACTGCCACCACCAGAGGGCCTCGATGACCTGGCCGGCGTCGTAGTGCCGCAGCCCCTGGGACAGTGCGCCGGCGATGAGCACGATGTCACCCGACAGGGACGAGGTGACGACCTCGCCGCCGAGCACCGGGTCGTCGATCTCGGTGTAGTCGTCGATGCCGTCGAGGATGTTCTCGAGCGCTGCCCGCAGCGGGTCGAGGTCGGCGTCCGGGCCGACGTCGGGCTCGAACCGCTCGGCCGGGACGACGTCGACGATCGCGCCCAGCCGCGCGCCGGCGGAGAGCACGTCCGAGACGGCGAGCAGGAGCAGCGAGATCGCGGCGTTCGGGTTCGCGTTGGCGGCGACCTCGGTCGCGGTCGTCAGGAAGAAGCGGGACTGGCGCGCGATCTGGTCGGCCACCTGGACCAGGTCGGCCGGTGCGTCGTCGCGGATGTCCACCCGGTCGTCGTGCCGCCGACGCGGCGTGGGCGGGGGTGCTGCTGGCATGTCAGGCACTGATCTGCCTCCGTCCTTCGAAGGCCCGCCCGAGCGTGACCTCATCGGCGTACTCCAGGTCTCCCCCGACCGGCAGCCCGGAGGCGAGTCGCGTCACGCGCAGGCCCATCGGGACCAGCAGCCGCGCGAGGTAGGTCGACGTCGCCTCTCCCTCGACGTTCGGGTCCGTCGCGAGGATCACCTCGGTGACGGTGCCGTCCGCCAGGCGGGTCATGAGCTCCTTGATCCGCAGGTCGTCGGGGCCGACGTTGTCGATCGGGTTGATGGCCCCGCCGAGCACGTGGTACCGACCGCGGAACTCACGCGTGCGCTCGATCGCGACGACGTCCTTGGGCTCCTCGACCACGCAGATCGTGGCGGTCGAGCGGCGCGGGTCGCGGCAGACGCGGCACAGCTCCTCCTGCGAGACGTTGCCGCAGATCGTGCAGAACTGGACCCGCGCCTTCACCTCGGTGAGCGCGTCCGCGAGCCGCCGGACGTCGGCCGGGTCCGCCGCGAGCAGGTGGAAGGCGATGCGCTGGGCGCTCTTGGGACCGACCCCGGGCAGCCGCCCGAGCTCGTCGATCAGGTCCTGGACCGCGCCCTCGTACACCCGGCCAGCCTACGGGTTCGCCCCGACGCGGGCGGCCCGCCGCGCACGGCCGGACCGGCCCCGACCGAGGCGTGGACGGATGCCGCCGAGCCCGCCCACGATGAGTTCCGCCGTCCCGGGCGGTCACACCCACGACGACGACACCGGCGCGGGCACGGGTCCGTGCCGACGGCGACACGGACGACGGGACCGACGACAGGAGAGCGCGATGCGCGACGGACGGACGGCGGGGGTCCACGACGGCGGTCTCGACCCCGGCGGCGCGGTGCGTGCGGTCCTCGAGCGGTCGGTGGACCGTGGCGAGCTGCACGGCGCCGTCTGGCTCGTCGAGCGCGACGGCGACGTCACCGCCGGTGCGCTCGGCGCCCACGGTCCCGGGGACGAGCGGCCGCTGCGGCGCGACAGCATCCTGCGCCTCTCGTCGGTCACCAAGCCCGTGACAGGGGTGCTCGCCGCCGCGCTCGTCGGCGACGGCGACCTCGACCCGGCCGCGCCCGTCGACCAGTGGCTGCCCGAGCTCGCGGACCGCCAGGTGCTCGTCGACCCCGCCGGCCCGCTCGACCGCACGGTGCCGTCGCCGCGTCCGGTCACGGTGGCGGACCTGCTCGAGCTGCGCGGCGGGATCGGGATGGACTTCACGGGCCCGTTCCCCGGTCCGGTGCTCGGTGCGCTCGCGGCTGCGGGGCTCCCGGGCGGGCCGCCGGCGCCGCAGGAGGGGCCGGGGCCGGACGCGTGGATCGCGGCCGTCGGCGGCGTCCCGTTGCAGCACGCGCCGGGCACCCGGTGGCTGTACCACACGGGCCTGCAGGTGCTCGGGGTGCTGCTCGAGCGCTGCTCGGGCACCCCGCTGCCGGAGCTCCTCGCGGCTCGTCTGACCCGTCCGCTCGGCATGCGGGACACGGGCTTCCAGGTCCCGCCGGAGGACCTCGACCGGTTCGGCCCGCAGTGGCTCCCCGGGGCCGACGGCCCGGTGCTGTACGACCCGACCGACGGCCAGTGGGCGCGTCCGCCGGTGTTCCCCGACGCCGCCGCGGGGCTGGTGTCCACGGTCGACGACCTCGCGACGCTCGCGCGCGCGGTGCTCGACGGCGGGCGGGGACCCGACGGCGCCGTCGTCGTGCAGCCCGAGGCGCTCGCGACGGCCGTGCAGCCGCGCGTCGGGCCGCTCGACCCGGACGGCCGCGACGGCTGGGGGCGCGGGCTGGGCGTGTGCCTCGCGGACCAGCCCGACGGGCGCCACGCCGGGACGTACGGGTGGGACGGCGGGCTCGGCTCGAGCTGGTGGACGGACCCGGTCACCCGGACGACGGCGATCCTGCTCACGCCCGACGGGTGGGCGTCACCCGAGCCGCCGCCCGTCTACCGCGCGTTCTGGAGCGCGGCCTTCGGAGGCGGAGGGTCGGACCTCGGGACCTGACCGCTGCGGCGCGGCGTGGCGCTGCTCAGCGGTACAGCGCCAGGAGCTTGGCGAGGACGGACTGCGCGGTTGCGGACGTGTACGGGCCGACCGCGACGAGCGACGCGATCAGGGCCGCGACCTCCCCCGGCGTGAGCGTCAGGTGCAGCTCACGATCACGAGCGGGCAACCGGTACCCGCCGCCCGGCCCACGCCGCACCTCGACGGGGACGCCGGCCGCCGCGAGGAGCGCGATGTCGCGCTCGACGGTGCGTCGGGAGGTGCCGGTGCGCTGCGCGAGGGCGCTGCCGGTCGAGAACCGCGGGGCGCGGCTGCGCAGCTCCTCGATCAGCGCGTGCTGGCGCTCGATCAGCGGGAGCGCCTGGTGGAGCTGGACCATCCCGGCCACGCCGGCCGAGCCGACGAGCCGCGGCGCGGCGGTCGTGATCCCGAGGGAAGAAGCCGACGCGGCGGTGTCGCCCATGCCTCCCTAGCGTGGACGACATGTCGATCACGCGGAAGACCGTCCTCGAGCCCATCACCACGGACAACCTCGCGGAGGCCGTCCGCATCGCCGTGCGTCCGGACCAGGAGCGGTTCGTCGCCCCGGTCGTGCAGTCGCTCGCCGAGGCGTACACCCAGCCCGACGTCGCCTGGCCGCGGCTCGTCCGCGACGAGGGACGGCCGGTCGCCTTCGTCATGGGGGCGTTCGACCCGACGTCGGAGATCGACTTCTTCCGCGCCGGGATCTGGCGGCTGAACGTGGCCGCCGAGTCGCAGGGTCAGGGCTACGGCAGGGTCGCGGTCGAGGCGGTGGCGGAGGAGGCCCGCGCGCGCGGGCAGCAGCGGATCACGGTCCTGTGGGTGCCGGGCGACGCCGGCCCCGAGCGCTTTTACCTGCGACTGGGGTTCCGCCCGACGGGTCAGGTGCTCGAGGACCAGGTGGTGGGCGAGCTGCTGCTCTGACGCGCGCCACGTACCGGCCGGGGCATCGGCCGCGGTCAGAGTTCCCGCGCCCGAGACCCTGGGTCAGCGGTCCTGAGTCAGCAGTCCTGGGTCAGCCGTCCTGAGTCAGCGGTCCTGGGTCAGCGGTCCTGGGTCAGCGGTCCTGAGTCAGCAGTCCTGGGTCAGCCGTCCTGGTCAGCGGTCCTCGACGATCTCGTCGATCACGCTGCCGCCGAGCATCTGGGCGACGAGCGGTGCACCCACGAGCCCGGTCGAGAGCAGGTCCGGGTCGTCCGGGCTCGCGTCCTCGCCGTCGTCCTCGGGCCTGCGCTCGCGCACCGGCTGGTCGTGCTGGACGCGCGGACGCGCACCCTCCGGCACGCGCACGGGCTGCCGCGGCGCGCCGGCCGGGCGGACCGCGCCGAGGGGCGGCTCCGGCTCGGGGTCCGGTTCGGGACCGTCGGGGAC
>NZ_JACVQL010000311.1 GCF_019733465.1 Actinotalea ferrariae
GTGCGATGCCGCGCGACAGGGCCCGCAGCTCGGCGAGCGTCTCGGCCGCCTGCGTCCGGGCCTCGCCGAGCAGCGCGCGGGCGGCCTCCGGGTCGTCCGCGAGGCGGCGCTCGGCGACCGACAGGTCCATCGCGATCCGCACGAGGCGCTGCTGCGGGCCGTCGTGGATGTCGCGCTCGAGCCGCCGCAACGACTGCGCCTCGGCCGCCGCGGCGACGGAGCGGCGCTCGGTGAGGTCCTGCACCTGGGCCGCGAGGGCTGCGCGCGAGGCACCCGTGAGCAGCAGGCGGGCCCAGCCGGCGTGCGCCTCGGCGCACCAGTGCAGCACCGTCGGCATGGTGAGCAGGAGGATCAGCCCGAAGACGAGGTTGAGCACCGACTCGCTCACCGGCAGGTCGAGCAGCTCCACCAGGCCCGTGTTGTCGGCGGGGAGCCAGCGGGACCAGAACCAGTACGTGAGGCCGCCGAGCGTGCCGGCCCACCACGTGATCGCGACCGACCACGTGACGCTCGCCAGCGCGAGCGCGCCGATGCCGTGCAGCACGGACGCCCAGCGCCGGGGGTCGCGCAGCGTCGCGAGGGCGCGGGCCAGGAGGCCGCCCGTGGGACGCGTGTAGACGACGGGCGCGAGCTGGGTGCCGCGCGCCGCGAGGCGCACCCGCTCGAGGGCGCCGAACGCGGTGCCGGCCCACAGCGTCGCGACCGCGACGAGCACGCCGCCGACGATGACGAGGAGACCGGCGGCGAGCGACAGGCCGGTGACGAGGACGACGAACGACGCGATCGCGATGGGGAACGTCGGGAGCAGGTACGCGGTGTCGCGCAGCGTCCGGCGCGCGAGGGCGCCGACGCCCGCGCGCCGCGCCGAGGGCACCGGTACCGGTGCGGCGGGAAGGGCCGGGGAGAGGGTCTGATCGGTCATGACTCGATCCTCACGAGGGCGGGCGCCGGTCACGATCCTGCGGACCGGCGGACCCAGGGTAGGGCCAGCCCCACCCCGCGCCGGGTGGCCGACCGCCCCGGGCCTCCGGGGCGCCCGCGGACGCCCCGGGGCGCCGCGGGCGCCCCACTAGACTCCCCGCCATGTCCACCATCAACCGCGACGAGGTCGCGCGCCTGGCGGGGCTGGCCCGGATCGACCTGACGCAGGACGAGCTCACGCGCCTCGCGGGCGAGCTCGACGTCATCGTCGAGTCGGTCGCCCGGGTCAGCGAGATCGCCACCCCGGACGTCCCCGCGACGAGCCACCCGCTTCCCCTCACGAACGTCTACCGCGACGACGTGCCCGAGGAGCCGCTGCCGGTGGCCGACGCGCTGGCCGGTGCGCCGTCCGCCGAGGGCGGCCGCTTCGCCGTCCCGCAGATCCTGGAGGAGGACTGATGGCGGGACGTCACCTGGCCGGTGAGGACGCGACCGGGGCCGCGACGGGCAGCACGGGCGACCTGACCCGCATGAGCGCGGCGGCGCTCGCCGAGGCGCTCGCCGCCGGCACTCTCACGAGCGTCGAGGTCACGCAGGCGCACCTCGACCGGATCGACGCGGTCGAGGGCTCGCTGCACGCCTTCCTGCACGTCGCCCACGACGAGGCGCTCGCGACGGCACGCGACGTCGACGCACGCCGCGCGGCCGGGGAGCCGCTGCACGCGCTCGCGGGCGTGCCGATCGCGGTCAAGGACGTCGTCGTGACCAAGGGCATGCCGACCACGGCCGGGTCGCGCATCCTCGAGGGCTGGGTCCCGCCGTACGACGCGACGCTCGTCGAGCGCCTGCGCGCGGCCGGGATGCCGATCCTCGGCAAGACGAACATGGACGAGTTCGCGATGGGCTCGTCGACCGAGCACTCGGCGTACGGCAACACGCACAACCCCTGGGACCTCGACCGGATCCCGGGCGGCTCGGGCGGCGGCAGCGCGGCCGCCGTCGGCGGCTTCGAGGCCCCGCTCGCGATCGGCACGGACACGGGCGGCTCGATCCGCCAGCCCGCCGCGGTCACGGGCACGGTCGGCGTCAAGCCCACGTACGGCGGCGTCTCCCGGTACGGCCTCATCGCGCTCGCCTCGAGCCTCGACCAGGCCGGGCCGGTGACGCGCACCGTGCTCGACTCGGCGCTGCTGCACGAGGTCATCGGCGGCCACGACCGGCGCGACTCGACGTCGCTGCCCGAGCCGGTGGGCCCGCTCGTCGAGTCCGCGCTGCGCGGCCGGACCGGCGACCTCACGGGCGTGCGCGTCGGCGTCGTGACGGAGCTCAACGGCGAGGGCTACCAGCCGGGTGTGCGCGCGCGCTTCGACGAGTCGCTCGACGTCCTGCGCGGTGCCGGCGCCGAGATCGTCGAGGTCTCGTGCCCGCACTTCGAGTACGCGCTCGCGGCGTACTACCTCATCCTGCCGAGCGAGGCCTCGAGCAACCTCGCGAAGTTCGACGGCATGCGCTTCGGCCTGCGCGTCGAGCCGACCGATGGTCCGGTCACCGCCGAGCGCGTGATGGCCGCCACGCGCGGCCAGGGCTTCGGCGACGAGGTCAAGCGCCGCATCATCCTGGGCACGTACGCGCTGTCCGCGGGCTACTACGACGCCTACTACGGCAGCGCGCAGAAGGTCCGGACGCTCGTGCAGCGCGACTTCACGGCCGCGTTCGAGCGGGCCGACGTGCTCGTGTCGCCGACGGCGCCGACGACGGCCTTCCGCCTCGGCGAGAAGCTCGACGACCCGATGGCGATGTACCTCAACGACGTCGCCACGATCCCGGCGAACCTCGCGGGCGTCCCGGGCATGTCACTGCCGAACGGCCTGTCCGACGACGGCCTGCCGGTCGGCTTCCAGATCCTCGCGCCGGCGCGGGCCGACGAGCGGCTCTACCGCGTTGGGGCCGCGCTCGAGGCGCTGCTCGAGGCGCAGTGGGGCGGCCCGCTGCTCGACCGGGCGCCCGAGCTGCCGACGTCGGCCGCGGCCGCGACCACCACAGCAGCAGAGGGGAGCGTTCGATGAGCGCCAGCACGCACGGCGGCACCGCGGGCAGCGTGCTCGTCGACTACGACGACGCGGTCCGCCGGTACGACCCTGTGATCGGCATCGAGGTGCACGTCGAGCTCGGTACGGCGACCAAGATGTTCGACGCCGCGCCGACCGAGTTCGGCGCCGACCCCAACACCCAGGTGACGCCGGTCTCGCTCGGCCTGCCCGGTGCGCTGCCCGTGCTGAACCGCACGGCCGTGGAGTCGGCGATCAAGATCGGCCTGGCGCTCAACTGCCAGATCGCCGAGCTGTGCCGCTTCGCGCGGAAGAACTACTTCTACCCGGACGTGCCGAAGAACTTCCAGACGTCCCAGTACGACGAGCCGATCGCCTTCGACGGGTACCTCGACGTCGAGCTCGCCGACGGCACCGTGGTGCGCGTGGAGATCGAGCGCGCGCACATGGAGGAAGACGCCGGCAAGAACACCCACGTCGGCGGCGCCACGGGTCGCATCCACGGCGCGGAGTACTCGCTCGTCGACTACAACCGCGCGGGCATCCCGCTGGTGGAGATCGTCACGCGGCCGATCACGGGCATGGGGGACCGTGCGCCCGAGGTCGCGCGGGCCTACGTGCAGACGCTCCGCGACATCTTCCGCGGGCTGGGCGTCTCGGAGGCGCGGATGGAGCGCGGCAACGTCCGTGCCGACGTCAACCTCTCGCTGCGGCCGACGCCCGACGCGCCGCTCGGCACGCGCACCGAGACGAAGAACGTCAACAGCTTCCGCTCCGTCGAGCGGGCCGTGCGCTACGAGATCTCGCGCCAGGCGGGTGTGCTCGACGCGGGCGGCACCGTGATCCAGGAGACGCGCCACTGGCACGAGGACACGGGCGTGACGACGTCGGGCCGGGTCAAGTCCGACGCCGAGGACTACCGGTACTTCCCCGAGCCGGACCTCGTGCCCGTCGCGCCGAGCCGCGCGTGGGTCGAGGAGATCCGCGCGACGCTGCCCGAGGCCCCCGTCGCGCGGCGCCGTCGGCTGCAGACGGAGTGGGGCTACGCCGACGCCGAGATGCGCGACGTCGTCAACGCCGGCGCGATCGAGCTCATCGAGGCGACGGTCGCCGCGGGCGCCGCACCGGCCGCGGCCCGCAAGTGGTGGATGGGCGAGCTCGCCCGGACCGCCAACACCGAGGGCGTCGAGCTCGCGGACCTGCCCGTGACGCCCGAGCAGATCGGCCAGCTCCAGGGCCTCGTCGACTCGGGTCGCATCAACGACAAGCTGGCCCGTCAGGTGCTCGCCGGCGTCCTGGCGGGGGAGGGGTCGCCCGAGGAGGTCGTCACCGCACGCGGCCTCGAGGTCGTCTCGGACGACGGCGCCCTGCTCGCCGCCGTCGACGACGCGCTCGCCGCGCAGCCCGACGTCGCGGACAAGATCCGCGGCGGGAACCTCGGCCCGGTCGGCGCGATCATCGGCGCCGTCATGAAGGCGACGCGCGGCCAGGCGGACGCCGCGCGCGTGCGTGAGCTCGTCCTCGAGCGCGTCGGCCAGGGCTGACCCGTGGCCGCCACGCCCGTGCTGACCGGCGAGCTCGTCGTCCTGCGGCCCATCGGTCCGCAGGACGCCGAGCACATGTGGCAGATGGTCGCCGAGGACCCTGAGGGGGCCCGGATGACCGGCACCACGCAGACGTTCGCGCGCGAGCAGATCGACGAGTGGTGCGCGACGGTGGAGGAGCGCGAGGGACGGCACGACTGGGCGATCACGCACGGCTCGGACGAGTACCTCGGCGAGATCGTGCTCAACGAGATCGACGACCACGCCGCCAGCGCCAACCTGCGCCTCGCGCTGCGACCCGGTCAGCGCGGTCGCGGCTTCGGCGGCGAGGCGATCGAGCTCGTGCTCGACCACGCGTTCGCCGAGGCGCCCGAGGGCCTCGGCCTGCACCGCGTCTCGCTCGACGTGCTCAGCATCAACCCGCGGGCGCGGATGCTCTACGAGTCGCTCGGCTTCGTCGAGGAGGGGCGCCTGCGCGAGGCGCACCGCGACGGCGAGTTCTGGTGCGACGTGATCCTCATGGGCGTCCTCGAGGACGACCACCGGGCTGCTCGTGCCGAGCAGGCGGCCCACCGGGCGCGGGACGCCGAGGCGGCCCGCGCCGCGGAGGCCGAGCGCCGCGCCCGGCGCGGCGACGACCGCTGACGTCGTGACCGGCGAGCGGCGGCGGCGGCCGGCGGCGGTCTACGGGGTGGGCGCGGACCCGGACCCCCGGTTCAGCCTCGCCAACGAGCGCACCGCCCTGGCCTGGGTGCGCACCGCCCTCGCGCTCGTCGCGGGCGGCGTCGCGCTGACCTCGATCGCGACGGCGGCGGCCCTGCCCGCGCTGCTCGACGTCGTCGCCGCGGCCCTGTGCGTCCTCGGCGGGCTCACCGCGGTCAGCGCGCTGCGCGGGTGGCGCGCGGCCGAGCGCGCCCTGCGCCTCGGCGAGCCGCTCCCGGCGCCCAGCACCTTGCCGCTGCTCGTGGGAGGGGTCGTCGTCGTGGCCGCAGTGCTCGCCGGCTACGCGCTCGCCGAGCTCGCGTGAGCGGGCTCGAGGGGGACCCGGGGCTGCAGCCGCAGCGGACGGCCCTCGCGTGGCGCCGGAC
>NZ_JACVQL010000312.1 GCF_019733465.1 Actinotalea ferrariae
CGCGTCGACGCACCACCGCGCACCCGCACGCGGACAGCCGGGCACCGCGTCGGGGCCCGCCGGTAGCCTCGGCACCATGACGCCGCAGCCCACCGCGCCGACCGCCCACGACGCCGTCGCGCCCGCGGACCCGTGGCCGGCACCGGTCGCGGACGGTCCGCTCGACGCCCTGGTCGACGTCCCGGGCTCCAAGTCGCTGACCAACCGCTACCTCGTGCTCGCCGCCCTGGCGGACGGCCCGGGCCGCCTCCGCGGGGCCCTCGCCTCGCGGGACACCGTGCTCATGGCGCGTGCTCTCGAGCAGCTCGGCGCGCGGGTCGAGCAGGACGGCACCGACTGGTCGGTGACGCCCGCCCCCGTGGGCGACCGGAGCGGCGCGCGTCCCGACGACGGCCAGCCGCTCGAGGTCGACTGCGGGCTCGCGGGGACCGTGATGCGCTTCCTGCCGCCGGTCGCGGCACTCACGGGCCGTCCCGTGCGGTTCGACGGCGACCCCGAGGCCCGCGTGCGGCCCATGGGGCCGGTGCTGCGCGCGCTCCGTGCGCTCGGGGCACGGGTCGACGACGAGGACCGCGGCACGCTGCCCTTCACGGTGACCGGCTCGGCGGCCGTCGTCGGCGGCCAGGTCGACGTCGACGCGAGCGGGTCGTCGCAGTTCGTCTCGGGCCTGCTCCTCGCGGGCGCCCTGCTGCCGCGCGGCCTGACGGTGCGCCACACGGGCCGGACGCTCCCGAGCCTGCCCCACATCCAGATGACCGTCGCGGTGCTGCGCGAGGCGGGCGTCGTGGTCGACGACACGCGTCCCGGCATCTGGCAGGTCCACCCCGGGCCCGTCGCCGCACGCGACGTGCGCGTCGAGCCCGACCTGTCCAACGCCGCCCCGTTCCTGTGCGCGGCGCTCGCGGTGGGCGGCACGGTGCGCGTGCCCGGCTGGCCCACGACGACGACGCAGCCGGGCGCGATGCTGCCCGACCTGCTGACCGCGATGGGCGGGAGTGTGTCCCTCGACGGGGACGTGCTCACCGTGCGCGGCACCGGCGAGGTACGCGGGATCGACGTCGACCTGCACGCCGCCGGCGAGATCGCGCCGACCATCGCCGCGCTCGCGACGCTCGCCGACTCGCCTACGCGGCTGCGCGGCATCGCGCACGTGCGCAACCACGAGACGGACCGGCTGACCGCGCTCGCGACGGAGATCGTGCGGCTCGGCGGCCAGGCGGAGCAGACGGCCGACGGCCTCGTCATCACGCCGCGGCCGCTCCACGGCGCGACCGTCCGGACGTACCACGACCACCGGATGGCGACCGCTGCCGCGCTCATCGGGCTGCGCGTGCCGGGCGTGGAGGTCGTCGACGTGGCGACGACGCGCAAGACGCTGCCCGACTTCGTCGGCATGTGGTCCGGGATGCTGGGCCGGTCCGGGATGCCGGGCCGCGCCTGATGCAGAGGTGGTCATGACGTCGACGCGCGCGACCGCCCCGCGCGCCACCGAGGTGAGCAGCGCGTGAGTGCCCGGCGCTACGACGAGAGCGACGTCCGGAGCCGGCCCAACCCCCGGGGCTCGCGGCCGCGGACCAAGCAGCGTCCGGGGCACGAGGACGCGGTCGAGGCGCTCGTCACCGGTGTCGACCGCGGCCGGTACCACCTGCTCGTCGCGCCCGACACGGACGACGAGCGCGTCGTGCTCGCCATGAAGGCGCGCGAGCTGGGCCGCGAGCGTGTGGTGTGCGGGGACCGGGTCGACGTCGTCGGCGACACGAGCGGCGCCTCGGGCTCGCTCGCGCGGATCGTCCGGATCGGTGAGCGCGCCACCGTGCTGCGCCGCACGGCCGACGACACGGACCCCGTCGAGCGCGTCATCGTGGCCAACGCGAGCCGCCTCGTCATCGTGACGGCGCTCGCGGACCCCGAGCCGCGCACCCGGATGATCGACCGCTGCGTCGTCGCCGCGTACGACGCGGGCATGGACGCCCTCCTGTGCCTGACCAAGGCCGACCTGGCCGACCCGGCCCCGCTCGTCGAGCTCTACGCGCCGATCGGCGTCGAGGTGGTGGTCACGTCGCGCTCGCACGGGGACGCCACGATCGCGGCCGGCTCGGTCGGCACCACAGGCGAGCAGTGGCACGGGCTCGACGACGTCCGGGCCGCGCTCACGGGCCGCACGTCGGTGCTGGTCGGCCACTCCGGCGTCGGCAAATCCACGCTCGTCAACGCCCTCGTCCCCGACGCGCGGCGCGCCACGGGCAGCGTCAACGACGTCACCGGACGCGGCCGGCACACGTCGTCGTCGGCGGTCGCGCTGCGCCTGCCCGACCGCGGCGGCTGGGTCATCGACACCCCGGGCGTGCGGTCCTTCGGGCTCGCCCACGTGCAGCCCGACAGCCTGCTCCGGGCGTTCGCGGACCTGTCCGCGGTCGCCACCGAGCGCTGCCCGCGCGGGTGCACGCACGCGGCCGACGCGCCGGACTGCGCGCTCGACGAGTGGGTCGCGGAGGCTGAGGGCGCCGAGCGCGAGCAGCGGGAGGTCCGCGTGGACTCGATGCGACGCCTGCTCGCCGCGAGGACGGCCGCCGACCAGGCCTGACCCGTGACCGGTACGGTGCAGCCATGACGCGCTCGGGCTACGACGACGACCTCCGCCTCGCCCACGTGATCGCCGACCAGGTCGACTCGATGACCATGTCGCGGTTCAAGGCGCAGGACCTGCAGGTCGACACCAAGCCCGACACGACGCCGGTCACCGACGCGGACCGGCGCGCCGAGGAGATCGTCCGGTCCCAGCTGGCGCGCACCCGGCCGCGCGACGCGGTCGTCGGCGAGGAGCTGCCGGACACCGGGCACGGCCCGCGGCAGTGGGTCATCGACCCGATCGACGGCACGAAGAACTTCGTCCGCGGCGTGCCCGTGTGGGCGACGCTCATCGCACTCGTCGACGACGGCCAGCCCGTGCTCGGGGTCGTGAGCGCGCCCGCGCTCGGGCGCCGGTGGTGGGCGGCCGTGGGTTCGGGGGCGTGGACGGGCAAGTCGCTCGCCGCCGCGAGCCGGCTGCACGTGTCCCAGGTCGGCAGGCTCGAGGACGCCTCGCTCTCCTACTCGAGCCTGAGCGGGTGGGAGGAGCGCGGACGGCTCGAGGCGTTCCTCGACCTCACGCGCTCGGTGTGGCGCACGCGCGCCTACGGCGACTTCTGGTCCTACGTGCTCGTGGCCGAGGGCGCCGTCGACGTCGCGGCCGAGCCCGAGCTCGCGCTGCACGACATGGCGGCGCTCGTCCCGATCGTCACCGAGGCGGGCGGACGGTTCACGTCGCTGAGCGGCGTCCCGGGACCGTTCGGCGGGTCGGCCGTCGCGACCAACGCCCTGCTGCACGACCAGGTGCTCGCGCTGCTCGACCCCTTCGGCGAGGGCTGACCGAGGGCCGACCGACTCCCCGGCCGGGGCGTCGCGCCGTGCCGGCGTCGGGGCGAGTCAGCCCTTGACGCTCGCGGCGAGCCTGCCGAGCTCGCTGACGTCGTACCAGAGCAGGTCGCGCTCGGCGAGGCGCTCGAGCGCCGCCTCGTCCCCAGCCGCCGCCGCGACGACGTCGGCCTCCGCGGCCGCCTCGTCGACGTGCGCGCACGCGATGTCGTCCCAGCCCACCGCACTCGTGAGGCGGACGGCGCTCGGTGCGTGGGCGACGTCCCCGTCCGTGCCCGGGTCCCCCGGGTCGAGGCTGTCCACCACGGCGTCCGGGACGTCGGCCGCGACGACGACGCGGCGGCGGCCCGCGCGCCTGCTCGTGTCGAGCGTGTCGAGGCTGTCGTCGGCCGCGAGCAGCTGGGCGGCGTACTCGAGCCCCTCCTCGTCCTCGTCCGGCAGGGCGGACCGCAGGCCGGGGGTCACGGCGTGCACGACCCGGGGCGAGAACCGGGTCCGGGAGCCGAGCTCGTCGAGGCTCGAGGGCAGGTAGATGCGCACGGGACCAGTGTGCCGCTCAGCCGGCGCCGACGGGCGTGAGCGCGCCGACGAGCCCGGTGGCGACGGCCTGGACGGCGCGGCGCGCCGCCGACGCCGGCGCGTGCTCCGCGAGCGTGCGCCCGGCCAGCAGGGCCCCGTCGCACGCGGCACGGTCGTCCGGCACGAGGTGGACCTCCTCGACCCCGGCGTAGCGCTCGAGGGCGGCGCGGATCGCGTCCCCCGGACGCGGACCGCTCGCCGACGCGCGGACGCGGTTGACGACCACGGTCCGCCGGTGGGCCGGGACGCCGACGTCGCCGAGGTCCGTCAGGGCGCGGACGAGCCGCTGGAGCCCGACCGGGTCGCCCGCGCCCACGACGACGACCACGTCGGCCTCCGCGAGCGCCGACAGGGTCGCGGCGTTGCGCCGCGGCGCGCGCGTGTCGTAGCTGAGGACCTCGTCCTGCTCGAGGCAGAAGCCGCAGTCGACGACCGACCAGGCCGCCAGCTCGCGCGCGACGCCCCACAGGAGGTCCAGGCTGGGCCCGGGCACCTCCGGCCACCGGTCCGCGCGGCTGATCCCCGTGAGGACGCGGAGCCGCTCACCCGCGAGCGCGCTCAGACCCGCGAGCGTCCGCACGTCGAGGCGACCGGTCGTCGCGGCGCGCGCGGCGGCCGCGATCCCCGGTGCCTCGTCGAGCAGGCCCAGCACCTGGGCGACCGTCCCGCCGTACGTGTCCGCGTCGACGAGGAGGACGTCGCGCCCGTCCGTGCGCCCAGCGGCCGCGGCGGCGGGCGGACGCTGCCCGCCCGGACCGGCGGCG
>NZ_JACVQL010000313.1 GCF_019733465.1 Actinotalea ferrariae
CCGCCGCACAGCGCGGCGTCGCCCCCTCGACCCCCGGGTCCCCGGCGGCACCGCCGGTCGGCGGCGGCGCGACGGCGCCCGTCGCCCCTCCGGTCACCGTCACTCCGCCCGTGACGCCTCCGCCGGTCACGACGCCCCCCGTCACCGCGCCTCCGGTCACGCCACCGGTCGTCACGCCGCCCCCGCCCCCGCCCCCGCCGCCGCCGGTCACGCAGCCGGCCCCCGACCCCTACGGGCTCGGCACGGGCTCGCAGCGCGGCTCGGCCGCGCAGGGCCAGTCCGCGGTCGCATGGGCGGTCGCCCAGGTCGGCAAGGCGTACGGCTACGGCGCCGTCGGCCCCGACGCGTTCGACTGCTCGGGCCTCACGAGCAAGGCGTGGGCCGCGGCCGGCGTCAGCATCAACCGGACGTCACGCGACCAGTACCGCCAGGTCCAGAAGATCTCCTACGACGCGATGCGTCCCGGCGACCTCATCTTCTACGGCAGCGTGGGCAGCGACCCGGGCAGCATCACGCACGTCGCGATGTTCGTCGGCAACGGCCAGATGGTCGAGGCCCCGAGGCCCGGCGTGAACGTGCGCGTCACGAAGATCCGCTGGGCCGGGACCATGCCCTACGCGGGCCGGCCGTAGCGCACCGCACCACCAGACATGACGCGAGGGCGTCCGGACCGGTGTCCGGACGCCCTCGCGTCGTCGTGCGTGCGTGCCGTCGGTCCGACGGCGCGTCTCAGTGCTGGCCGTGCTTCTCGTAGTAGCCGGTGTCGATCGCGCGCTGGATCGAGTTGCGGATCTCGGCCTCGGCCGCCGCCTTGTCGACCCAGTGCGCACCCTCGACGGACTTGCCCGGCTCGAGGTCCTTGTAGACCTCGAAGAAGTGCTGGATCTCGAGGCGGTGGAACTCGCTGACGTCGTCGATGTCCTGGCGCCACGAGGCGCGCTGGTCGCCCGTCGGCACGCAGAGCACCTTGTCGTCGCCGCCCGCCTCGTCGCGCATGCGGAACATGCCGAGGGCACGGCACCGGATGAGGCAGCCCGGGAACGTCGGCTCCTCGAGGAGCACGAGCGCGTCCAGCGGGTCGCCGTCCTCGCCCAGCGTGCCCTCGATGAACCCGTAGTCGTCGGGGTAGCGCGTCGAGGTGAAGAGCATCCGGTCCAGCCGGATGCGACCCGTCTCGTGGTCCACCTCGTACTTGTTGCGCTGCCCCTTCGGGATCTCGATGGTGACGTCGAACTCCACGGGCGCTCCCTCGGGTGTGGCCGCCTCGAGCGGCGGCGTGCTGTGACTAGTGTGGCGCACCGGCAGGTCCCGTGCCGCCGTCCGCTGCGCGGGCCCCCGTGCGGGAGGCCGAGGACGACGACGAGCACGGAGGTGTGATGGGTACGGCAGCGCGGGTCGCGGGCGCGGTGGTGCTCACGCTGGTCGTCGGGGCCGGCGGCTACGTCGCCGCCGACGCGTACGACGTCGTCCCCGGTCTCCTCACGCTCGAGCCCGAGCCCTCGCCGGCGGAGCCGTTCCCCACGATCCCCGCTGCGGTCGCCGCGCCCGACGTCGTGCCCGTCGTCGCCGCGCTCGACCCCGCGGCGCCCGTGCCCGCGGCCGACTCCGTGACCGCGATCGCCCAGGCGCTCGTGGCCGACCCGCGGATGGGCGCCTCCACGGGGGTCGTCGTGCAGGACGTGCTCACCGGGCAGGTGCTCACGGACCTCGGCGGGACGACGCCGCACGTGCCCGCGTCCACGGCGAAGCTGCTCACCGGCCTCGCCGCGATGACGGCGCTGGGCCCGGACCGGACGCTGTCCACGACCGTCGTGCAGCTCGAGCCGGGGCGCGTCGTGCTCGTGGGCGGCGGCGACATGATGCTCGGCGCGGGCGCCGGCGTCCCCGACGCGGTGAGCGGCCGCGCCGGCCTGGTGGACCTGGCCGCGCAGACCGCGCGGTCGCTGCGCCTCGCGGGCGTCGAGCAGGTCGAGCTGGCCGTCGACGACACCCTCTTCTCCGGCCCGTCGATCCACCCGCAGTGGGTGCCGTCCGACGTCGCGGCGGGGTTCGTGGCGCCCGTCGCGGCGCTCGCGATCGACGTCGCCAAGATGCGCGAGGGCGAGTACCCGCCGCGCTACCAGGACCCCGCGATGCAGACGGCCCAGACGTTCGCGACCGTCCTGGCCGACCAGGGCATCACGGTCACGGGCACGCCGACGCGCGCCGACGCGCCCGCGGGGGCGCTCGAGCTCGGCCGCGTCGAGTCGGCCCCCGTGCGCGAGGTCGTCCGGTACGCGATGCAGGTGTCCGACAACTCGATCACCGAGGTGCTCGGACGCCTGGTCGCGGTCGAGCACGGGCTGCCGGGGAGCTTCGAGGGCGCGACGGCGGCGGTCCTCGCCGAGCTGGGGCGCCAGGGCCTCGACACCACGGGTGCGGTGCTCTCGGACTGCAGCGGGCTGTCGAAGGGGTCCGCCCTCCCGGCGTCGCTCCTCGTCGGGCTCGTCGCGGCCGCCGCGGACCCGGCCAACCCCCAGCTGCTGCCGGTGCTGCTCGACCTCCCCATCTCGGGCTGGCAGGGCACGTTGTCCGACCGGTTCGAGGACGGTCCGGCCGAGGGGCTCGTGCGCGCCAAGACCGGCAGCCTGCCGGGTGTGACGTCGCTCGCCGGGACGGTCCAGACGTCGGGCGGTCGCCTGCTCGCCTTCGCCGTGCTCGCCGACGCGACGCCGCCCGGCGGGCAGCCGGGCCCGCGCGCCGCGATCGACTCCTTCGTCCAGCAGGTCGCGGGGCTCGTGTGAGCCGCGACGGCGGAGCGCAGACCCTCGACGCGCTCGTCGTCGACTGGGACCGGGCCGCCCGGTGGGCGGGCCGCATGGCACCGCCCGGGCCGACGGCGAGCCGGGCCGAGCTCGAGGCCCTCGTCGGCGGCCTGAGGGACGCGGCCGAGCGCGCCTACCCGCTCGCGCGG
>NZ_JACVQL010000314.1 GCF_019733465.1 Actinotalea ferrariae
GGCCGACCGGCCGGCGAGCGGGGCACCCGCAGCCGAGACGGCGGCGGACAGCGCGAGGACGGCGCCGAGCGCGACGCCCGCGAGCAGGCCGCCGCCGGCGACGCACGTCGCGACCACCAGGAGCGTGCCGTTGACGACGTCGACCCACCGGTCGGCGTAGAGCACCGCGCGCTCGCTGTCGAGCGCGCGTGCGGTGACCTCGCCCGGCGGGGTGCGCGGCAGGCGGCGCTGACGCGTCTGTCCCAGCAGGACGGCGAGCCGCATCCGCAGCGTCACGGCGGACCACCACAGCGGGTAGACGCGGAAGGCGAAGGCGACCGTGAGGGGCGTGAGGAGGAGGCTCACGGCGAGCGCGACCGCCTCGGGCCACGGCTCCTCGCCACGGCCGAGCGCCGTGACCAGCCGACCCCACAGCCACCCCGTGAGCACGCCGTACGCACCGAGGAACGACCCCGCGAAGAAGGCGACGGCACCCGCGATGCCCCACCGCGGGTACGCGCCCACGAGCCGCAGCACCGTCCGGGCGAGGCGCGGCGGACGGACCTCCGGGGCGACGCGCGGCGTGCGCCGGCGGGCCCGGGCCGGCAGCGCGGCGCTCGTCGTCACGGTCACGGGGTCGCCCGAGGACGCGAGGAGGTCGCGGAAGGGCCCGGGCTCCTCGGCGAGCCGGTTGCGTGGCCCGTGCTGGACGAGCCGGCCCCGCTCGAGCACCGCGACCGCGTCGCAGCGACGCGTCGTCGAGAGCCGGTGGGCGATGACGACGCCGGTTCGGCCGGCGAGCAGCCGCTCGGACGCCCGCGTCACGCGGTGCTCCGTCTGCGGGTCCATCCGCGCCGTCGCCTCGTCCAGGACGACCACGCCGACGTCGCGCACGAGCAGGCGCGCGAACGCGACGAGCTGCTCCTCGCCCGCGGAGAGCGTGGTCCCGCCCGTGCCGAGCCGCGTGTCCACGCCGTCCGGCAGGGACGCGACCCAGTCCTCGAGTCCCAGCGCCTCGAGCGCCTCGAGCACGCGCGAGCGCGGGACGTCGCCGAAGAGCGTGATGTTCTCGGCGAGCGTCGCGGCGAGGATCTCGGTGCGCTGGGTGACCACACCCACCGCCCGGCGCAGCGCGTCGACGTCGGTCGTCGTGACGTCGCGGCCGCCGACGAGGACCGCACCCGGGGGCGGCTCGACGGCACGCGAGACCAGCTTCGCGACCGTGGACTTGCCCGCGCCGGTCCGGCCGACGAGCGCGCACGTCGTCCCGGCGGGCACGGCGATGCTCACGTCCTGCAGCGCGAAGCCGCCGTCGTACGCGAACGTCAGGCCGCGCAGCTCGACGGCCAACGGCCCGTCGGGCAGCGCGGCGCCGCCCGCGGGCTCGCGCGGCGCGTTCAGCAGCGTGCCGATGCGCTGGAGCGCGCCGAGACCGGCCTGGAGCTCCGGCAGGTGGTGGCTGACCTGGCTGAGCTGTCCGACGAACGTCGTGACGAGGAGCCACAGCGTGACGAGCGCGGCGACGTCGAGCCGTCCCCCGGACACCAGCGCGACACCGCCGACGGCGAGCCCGGCGAGCAGCGCGTGCAGGACGAGGCCCGTCCGCAGGCTCACGGCGAGCGACGCCCGGCACGTGTCCGCCACGCGGACGAGCACGACGCTCGCGCGCTCGGCGTACCGGCGCACGACGTGCGCCTGCCCGAGCGACGAGCGCACATCGTCCCGGCCCGTGACGGCCTCCTCGAGCTGCGCGGAGTGGTCCGACCAGGCGGACTCCTCGGCGAGCTTGCGGCGCGCGAGCTCGGGCGTCAGCCGCCGGGCCACGAGCACGACGACCGCCGCGACGACCGGGAACGCGAACCATGCGGGCCACCAGGTCAGGCCGGCGACGACCCAGGCGAGCGCCGAGCGGAGCACCGAGCGCGCCATGGCCCAGCCGGTGCGGCTGAGCGTGACGCCGAGCTGGCGCGGGTCGTCGTCGACCCGGTCCATGAGCTCGCCGACGGCCTGCTCCTCGAGGACCGGCAGCGGCTGGCGGAAGGCGGCGCGCAGGAGGTCCGCGCGCAGCCGTCCCTCGGCGCGCCCGACGACCGCGGCGAAGAGCGTGCGCCCGAGCGTGTCGAACAGCGTGGACGCCAGCAGGAGCGCGGCGAGGGCGGCCACGAGCGGCGCGGTCGGGTCCTCGGCGAGGCGGCCCGCGACGACAGTGCCGAGGGTCTCGCCGACCGCGGCGAGCACGGCGACGGCGACCGCCGCGGTGGATGCGGGCCCCGACAGCCGTCGCCACGTGAGCCCCTGAGGCTCGGCGGCACCGGGGCCGTCCGACTCGACGGCGCCCTGGGGTCCGTCGAGGCCCCGGGTGCGCTCGGGACGTCGGGATGCGTCGGGGTCCCGATCGCGCCCGGCCCCTGGCCTCGACGGGCTCGCCTGTACTGCCACCGTTCCCCGCCCTCCGTCCGGCCCTGGCCGGCTCGCCGTGCCGTGCCGTGCCGTGCCGTGCCGCGCCGGTCCCGGCCGGCCGACGGTCCACGCTAGTGCGGCCCGCCGACACCGGTCGCCGCGATATCACCGGCCCGCGCGCCGACGGCCTGACGGCGCCGGGATCAGGCCCGCGCTCAGGCCCGCGGGCGCTCGCCGAACACCGCGGTGCCGATCCGGACCATGGTCGAGCCCTCGGCGACCGCGGTCGCGAGGTCCCCGCTCATCCCCATCGACAGCTCGCGGGCGTCGCCCGTGCCCGGCTCGCCGGACGCCACGAGCGCGTCCCTGAGCTCGCGGAGGCGGGCGAAGCCCCGCGCGACGAGCGCGACGTCGCGCGAGGCGGCACCGATGGTCATGAGCCCCGTGAGGCGCAGGCGGGGGAGCCGGCCGACCGCGGCCGCGAGGTCGAGCGCGGCGTCGGGCGCCACGCCCGCCTTGGTGCTCTCGCCCGAGACGTTGACCTGGACCATGACGTCCAGGTGCCGGTCCAGGGCCTCGCAGCGCCGCGAGAGGCGCTCGGCGAGGTCGACGCCGTCCACGCTCTGCACGCACGCCGCGTGGCGGAGCGCGAGGTTGACCTTGTTGCTCTGGAGCCGGCCGATGACGTGCAGCGTCGGTGCGAGGTCGGCGAGCGCGGGGGCCTTCGCGACGAGCTCCTGGACCTTGTTCTCGCCGAGCAGCGTCGCCCCCGCGAGGACGGCCTCGCGCACCACCTCGACCGGCATGGTCTTGGTCGCGAGGAGGATCCGGACGTCGTCGGGCTCGCGGCCCGCCGCGAGGGCTGCGTCCGCGACCCGCGCGCGGACGGCCGCGAACCTCAGGGCGACGACCCCGGGCTCCGGGGCCAAGGGCTCACGCACGGGGGAGTCGGGCACGCACGGACCCTATCCGCGGCGCCGGGATGCCGTGCGGCGCTGGGATGCTGTGTCACGTCCGGCGCCCGCCACGCGTCGGGGTGGGGTGACGGGCACGAGGAGGGACATGCAGCAGGACGAGCGCACGCCCGACGTCGACGCGAGCGCGCCCGGCGTCGTCGCCGCCGAGTTCGACGCGGAGCGGGGCCGGCTCGTCGGCCTCGCGTACCGGATGCTCGGGAGCGTCCACGACGCGGAGGACGTGGTGCAGGAGGCGTGGCTGCGACTCGCGCGCTCGGACCGTCCGGCGATCGACAACCTCGCGGCGTGGCTCACGACCGTCACGTCGCGCCTCTGCCTCGACCGCCTGCGGGCGGTCCGCGCGTCGCGCGAGCAGTACGTCGGCCCGTGGCTGCCCGAGCCGCTCGTCAGCACGACACCGGGTCCGGCCGAGGTGGCGGAGGTCGACGAGTCGATCCGGATGGCGCTCCTCGTCGTGCTCGAGGAGCTGACGCCCGAGCAGCGGGTGGCGTTCGTGCTGCACGACGTCTTCGGGGTGCCGTTCGGGCAGCTCGCCGACGTCCTGGGGACGAGCGAGGCGAACGCACGCCAGCTCGCCTCGCGCGCGCGCCGGGCGGTCCGCTCGCAGTCGCCCGAGCCGGCCGTGCCGCGAGCCACCCAGGAGGCGGTCGTGCACGCCTTCCTCCGCGCGGCGGTCGAGGGCGACCTCGCCGGCCTGGTCGCGGTCCTGGCGCCCGACGTCGTCCTTCGCTCGGACGGCGGCGGTCTCGTGCACGCGGCGCTCCGGCCGATCAGCGGCGCCGAGAAGGTGGCCCGCTTCGTCCTGGGCATCCGCGAGCTCGCGGCGGGTGCCGAGCTGCGCACCGACGTCGCCGTCGTCAACGGCGAGGTCGGACTGGTGCTGCACGTCGTCGCGGGGGAGGGGACCCGGACGGAGTCCGGGGTGACGGTCGTGGTCCCACGCGTCGGCGCCGACGGGCTCGTCCACGGCCTCGACCTCGTGCGCAACCCCGAGAAGCTCGGCCGCCTCCTGGACTGACGCCCGCGGCTCCGCGGCGAGCGAGCACCATCGTCGGATGGACCGTCCGTCGCTGCTGGCGCTGCTCGCCGACCGCATCACAGCGCGCGGAGCACGGGTCGTCGCGGTCGACGGCGTCGACGGCGCCGGCAAGACCGTGCTCGCCGACGCCCTCGGCGTGGTGCTGGCGGGTCGGGGACGCGACGTCGTGCGCGTCGGCATCGACGGGTTCCACCACCCGCGGGCGGTGCGGTACCGCCGCGGACGCACGTCGCCGATGGGCTTCTACCGCGACTCGTACGACGTCGACCGCTTCCGGGCCGAGGTGGTCGACGCGGCGAGGACGCACGGCGCGGTACGGACGGCCGCCTTCGACCACCGCACCGACCGTCCCGTCGAGGCGGCGCCGGTCCCGGTGGCGCCCGACGGCGTGGTCCTCGTGGACGGCATCTTCCTGCACCGGCCCGAGCTCGACGGGGCGTGGGACCTCTCGGTGTTCCTGCGCGCCTCGTTCGCGGCGACCTTCGCGCGGATGTCCGTGCGCGACGGGTGCCCGCCGGACTGGCGGGACCCGGCCAACGCCCGCTACGTCGAGGGTCAGCGCCTCTACCTCGCGGAGATCGACCCGGAGGCGCGGGCCGACGTCGTCGTCGACAACGACGACCCGGCCCGCCCCGTGCTGGTCCGCGACGTCACGCCCGGCTGACCGCTCCCGGCAGCGCGCACACCGTCGCGTCGGTGAAGCCCTGCGACGTGATGCCGAGCGCGTGGTTGAGCCGCGACCGCTGGTTCTCGAGCGCGACGAGGTGCGCGAGCTCGACCACGCCCGCGTCGCCGAGCTCCGCGCGCAGCTCGGCGACCTGCTCGTCGGTCACGGTGGTGGGCGTCGCCGTCGCGGCGTCGGCGAACGCGAGCGCGCGCTTCTCGAGCGGCGTGAGGAGTGGCGAGCCGGCGTAGTCGGGCACGGCCATGAGGCGCTCGGGCGTCAGGCCGCTCCGCAGCGCGAGCATCGCGCCGAAGTCGATGCACCACGGGCAGCCGATGACGACGGCGACCCGGTGCTGGACGAGGTCACGCAGCGCGACCGGCAGGTGGTGGCGCTGGCGCAGAAGCAGCCCCTCGTGCACTGCTGTCGCCCAGAAGACGCCCCGGTGGTGCGCGACGACGCGGTGCGGCTCGAGGCTGCGGCCGAACATGCGCCGCGTCGCCGCGAGCGCGAGCCGTGCCGCGGGGGCGATCCGGGTGGGGGCAGGGATGCGGGCCATGGGTCCTCCGTCCGTGGCCACCGGGCGGTGGCTCATCGGGTCGACGCCACCGGCCGGGGCGACGTGACGGCCTGCAGGTGCGACGTGCGTCACACGCCTCAGGGACGCACCAGGGGCTTCCCGGGTACCGCCGCGCTCCGGGATGGAGGACGGTGGGCTCGTGCGCACACTGCTCAACATCATCTGGTTCGTCTTCGCCGGTTTCTGGCTCGCCCTTGGCTACGTGGCGGCAGGGATCATCTGCTGCCTGCTGATCGTCACCATCCCGTTCGGCATCGCGTCGTTCCGGATCGCCGGCTACGCGCTGTGGCCCTTCGGCCGGACCGTCGTCGAGCGTCCGACGGCCGGCGTCATGTCGACGGTCGGCAACGTCATCTGGGTCCTCGTCGCGGGGATCTGGCTCGCGATCGAGCACGTCGTCACCGCGATCCCGCTGTTCCTGTCGATCGTCGGCATCCCGCTCGGCATCGCGAACCTCAAGATGATCCCGATCTCGCTCATGCCGCTCGGCAAGGAGATCGTCCCGAGCGACCGGCCCTTCGCGAGCCGCTGACCTGCGGCCTGCGCCTCAGTCCCGGGCGATGTCCGCGACGACCGCACCGGTCAGCCGCACGAGGTCGCCCGGGGCCAGCTCGACGTCGAGCCCGCGGCGCCCGCCCGAGACGAAGACGGTGTCGAAGAGCTCGACCGTCTCGTCCACCACCGTCGGGTGCGCCGTCCTCTGGCCCAGCGGCGAGATGCCGCCGACGACGTAGCCGGTCGCGCGCTCGGCCACGGGCCGGTCCGCCATGGCGGCCTTCTTGCCGCCGACCGCGGCCGCGAGGGCCTTGAGGTCGAGCTTCCCCGTGACGGGCACCACGGCCACCGTGAGCGCGCCGTCGACGGTGGTCATCAGCGTCTTGAACACCTGCTCGGGCGGGACGCCGAGCACCTGCGCGGCCTCGAGCCCGTAGCCGACGTCGGACGCCGGGTCGTGCTCGTACGCGTGCGCCGTGTGCGGGACTTCCGCCGCGGCGAGGGCGACGAGCGCGGGCGTGCCGGTCGGTGCGGTCTTCTTCGCCACGTCGGCAGCGTACTGAGCGGGCTCGGGCGTCGGCGCACGCCCGAGCCGCCGGACCGTGCGCGTCAGCGGAGCGTCCGGAAGAACTCCCGCACGTCGGCCACCAGGAGCTCCGGCTCCTCGAGCGCCGCGAAGTGGCCGCCGTGGTCGACGTCGACCCAGCGCGTGATCCGGTGCTCCCTCTCGGCGTAGCGCCGGATGCCCACGTCGTCCGCGAACATGATCGCTCCGGTAGGCACCCCCGAGACGGCCGCAGGCGTCCCCCAGGCGTTCTCCTGCGCGTAGCCGACGTAGGCGGCGGAGCCTGCCGTGCCCGTCAGCCAGTAGATCATCACGTTCGTCAGCAGCCGGTCGCGCCCGACGACGTCGTCGGGCAGGGCCGTGCGTGGGTACGTCCACTCGCGGAACTTGTCGACGATCCAGGCGAGCTGGCCGACGGGCGAGTCGACGAGGCCGGCCGCCAGCGCCTGCGGCCGGGTCGACTGGATCGCGATGTAGCCGAACTCCTCCCGCATGAACGACTCGACGCGGGCGAGGCGGTCCTGCTCGAGCGGCGTGAGGGTCGCGCGCTCGGCCTCGTCCGGACCGTGCAGCGGCATGCCGATGCTGCCGTTCACGTGGACGCCGACGACGGCGTCCGGCGCCACGCGCGCGACCTCGGGGGACACGGCCGCGCCGAGGTCGCCGCCCTGGACGCCGTAGCGGGCGTAGCCGAGGCGTCGCATGAGCTCCGCCCAGGCGCGCGCGATGCGAGCCGTGTCCCAGCCGGCGTCCGCGACTGGACCCGAGAAGCCGAACCCCGGGAGCGACGGCACGACGACGTGGAAGGCGTCGCGGGCGTCGCCGCCGTGCGCGACGGGGTCCGTGAGCGGGCCGAGGATGTCGAGGAACTCGACGAACGAGCCCGGCCACCCGTGCGTGAGCACGAGCGGGAGCGCGTCGGGGTGGGGCGAGCGCGCGTGCAGGAGGTGGATCCGCTGGCCGTCGATGTCGGTGGTGACGTGGGGCCACGCGTTGAGGCGCGCCTCCTCCGCGCGCCAGTCGTAGCGGTTCTCCCAGTGGTCGACCAGCGTGCGCAGGTAGGCCACGGGCACACCCGTGTCCCAGTCGTCACCCGGGAGCGGGGTGGGGAAGCGCGTGCGGGCGAGCCGCGCCCGCAGGTCGTCGAGCTGGGCCTGCGGGACGTCGACGCGGAAAGGTCGGATCCGGGGATCCAGGCCGTCCCGGCTCGCGGGAGCGGACGTGGTGGGCGTGGTCTCGGGGTGGGTTCCGGTGGTGTCCATGCCTTCACTCTCGACCGCGTTGAGGACAGGATCGGTCCTGATGCGGAGGAGGATGTGACGATGACGACGTCGGCCCGGCTCCTGGAGCTGCTCGCCCTGCTCCAGTGGCGCCGCGAGTGGTCGGGCCCCGACCTCGCGGCGCGGCTCGGCGTCACCGAACGGACCGTGCGGCGCGACATCGACCGTCTGCGGGGCCTCGGCTACCCGGTGGACGCGCGGCGGGGGTCGGCGGGCGGCTACCGGCTCGGCGTCGGTGCGGCGATGCCGCCGCTCCTGCTCGACGACGAGGAGGCCGTCGCCGTCGCCGTCGGGCTGCGCACGGCGGCGCAGAGCGGCGTGGCGGGTGTGGCCGAGACCGCGGTGCGTGCGCTCGCCAAGCTCGAGACGGTGCTGCCCTCGCGCGTCCGGCACACGCTGCACGGCCTCACGGAGGCGATCGTGCCCCCGCAGGTGGGAGGCGCCGACGTCGACGTCGGCGTCCTGCTCACGCTCGCGCTCGCGATCAACGACACGCGGCGCCTGCGCGTCGACTACCGCAGGCACGACGGCGAGGAGTCACGACGCGAGGTCGAGCCGCACCGTCTCGTGCACTCGGCGGGCCGCTGGTACCTCGTGGCCCGGGACGTCGGGCCCGCGCAGTGGCGCACGTTCCGCGTGGACCGCCTGACGCCGCGCCAGCCGTTCGGCGCGCGCTTCGAGCCGCGTGAGCCGCCGGACCCGGACCTCGGCGCATGGACGGCCGACGGCGTGACCACCCGGGCGTACCCCTACCGCTGCCGCGTCGACGTCCACGCCCCCGCCGCGGTCGTCCGCGAGGTCTACGGACTCTCCGTCGCCGTCGTGACGCCGCTCGACGACGACCGCTGCGAGGTCGTGATGGGCTCCGTCTCGCTGGACGAGGCCGCCGCCTGGCTCGGTCACCTCCGCGCGGAGCTCGTGGTCCACGAGCCGCCCGAGCTGCGCGCGGCGCTCGCGGCGCTGGCGGGCCGGCTGGCCCGCGCGGCCGCCCCACCGGGCTGATCGGAGC
>NZ_JACVQL010000315.1 GCF_019733465.1 Actinotalea ferrariae
GCGTCGACCAGCTCGGTCGTCGACGGGGCCGACGCGCCGCGGGCGCTGCCCCGCCGTGCGTCGCCGCACGCCTCGAGCACCTGGCGTGCGAGCCGGGCGACGTCCGCCTCGACTCGGGCCTGCGCCGCGAGGCGGCGTGCCGCGGCGTCGTCGAGCGCGGTCCGCAGGCCGTCGACGCCCTCGCCCGTGCGCGCGGACACGTCCAGGACGCGCACACCCGCGAGGCCGTCCTCCGCGAGCAGCCGCTGGAGGTCCGCGTGGCACGCGCGCCGCTCGGCCTCGGTGAGCCGGTCGACCTGGTTGAGGACCACGAGCATGACGTCGCGGTGCTCGGTGAGCCCGCGCAGGTAGCGCTCGTGCACGACGGCGTCGGCGTACTTCTGCGGGTCGAGCACCCACACCATGAGGTCGACGAGCGCGACCAGGCGCTCCGCCTCGAGGCGGTGCTCGGTGCGGACCGAGTCGTGGTCCGGCAGGTCGAGCAGGATCAGGCCGCCGGGCGTGCGACCGCCGCGCACGCCGCGCGTGACCGAGGCGTCGGTGTCGGCACCACCACCGTCCGGCCCGGCGAGCTGGTGCCGGCGCCGCACGCCGAGCCAGTCCAGCAGCGGCGCGGAGCCCTCCTGACCGCGGACGACGGCGAGCGCCTCGGACGTCGTCGGCCGGAGCACGTCGACCTCCGCGAGCGGCTCGCCCGCGAGCGCGTTGAGCAGCGACGACTTGCCCGAGCCCGTCGCCCCCGCGAGGGCGGCGACGGTGTGGTCCGCGGACAGGCGCAGCCGCCGGCCTGCGCGCTCCTCGAGCGCCTGGGCGTCCGCGACGAGGCCGTCGTCCAGCACCTCGCGGCCGGCGCCCACCGCCTCGGCGAGCGCGTCGAGGCGCTCGGCGACGCTCACACCTGCCACAGCCGCCGCCACCATCCGCGCAGGCCGCCCTCGTCGGGGCCCGGCTCGTCGTCGGTCGGCCGGGAGGCTGCCGGGTCGACCGCAGGGGGCGGTTCCGGCTCGGGACCCCCGCCGGGTGCCGCGAGCGCGACCTGCTGCGCCGCGAGCCGGACGGCCTCGCCCGCCCGCGGGCTCAGGTCGAGGGCGTCGAGCCCGGTCGTGAAGCGGTACGCCTCGTCGTCGAGGAGCCGCCTCATGCGCGCCGCGAGGTCCTCCTGGGCCGTCTGCGTGAGCCGTCGGACCGCGTCGTCGCCGAACACGGCCTCCAGGAGCCGCTGCGCGAGGACCGCCGTGCCACCCGCGACGCCGACCTCGGCGGTGGTGAGCCCGCCGGTCGACGCGAAGATCGCGACCATGAGCGCGGCGCCGAGCCCGTTGACGCCGAAGGACAGGACGCGCGCCGTCATCCGCTTGTCCGCGCCCTCGGTCGAGACGAGGTCCATGACGCCCGCCTGCCAGGCGCGCACCTCCGCGCTGATCCGCTGACGCAGGTCCGCGGACGACCGGCTGAGGCGGAGCCCGTCGACCAGGCGGCCGCCCGCCGGGTCGGCGCGCCAGCTCGCGTAGGTCTGGTCCGCGGCGCGGTCCGCGGCGTCGTGGACGAGGTCGACGAGGCCGTGGCCGATCGCCTCGGCGACGGGTTCGGGCGCCGGGCGGCCGCGCAGGAACGCGCTCGCGCGGTCGCGCCACGTGCTGACCGTGCTCTCGATCGCGCGGAACAGCTCGCCGGTGCCGACGAACTCCTGCCAGCGCGCGAGCACCTCCCCGCGCAGCATCGTCCCGTCCTGGGTCGCCGTCTCGACCGTGCGCGCCGCGTCGCGGTAGGCGGCGCGCGCGATCTCGCGCAGGCGCCGGACGTGCTCCACCTGTGCCTCCGCCGCGGCGGCGAGCGCCGGTGCCTGCACGACGACGTCGTCCACCGCGCCCTGGACGGTGCGGCGCACGACGTCCTGACGCGCCGCCGCGTCGCCCGCGACGCGCCGCAGCCAGCCCGAGAGCTCGACCGTCGCGGCCGGCGGCAGCAGCCCGTCGACGAGCCTCGACTCGGGCACCGTGAACAGCCGGGCGTCGCTGAGCCCCTGCTCGGCGAGCATGGAGCCGAGGTGGCCGCGCACCGCGTCCTCGGCACCCGGGTCGACGCGGTTGAGCACCATCGCGACGACGGCCCTGCGGCGGGCGGCAGCGGCGAGCAGGTCCCACGGCACGGCGTCCGCGTACCGGGCGGCGGTCGTCACGAAGACCCACAGGTCCGCCGCGCCGAGCAGCTCCTCGCCGAGCTCGCGGTTCTCGACGACGACGGAGTCGATGTCGGGCGCGTCGAGGAGCGCGATCCCGCGCGGCACGGACGTGTCGGGCGCGAGCCGCAGCGCGCGGCCCTCCGCGTCGGGACCGGTGACGCGGGGCAGACGCGGCAGTACGCGGTCCGTCGTGAACCACGCCGAGTCGTCCGGGTGGTGCACCAGCACGGGCGAACGGGTGGTCGGCCGCAGCACGCCCGACGGCGTGACCTCGGCGCCCACGAGGCTGTTGACGAGCGTCGACTTGCCGGCCCCCGTCGAGCCGCCCACGACCGCGAGCAACGGCGCCCCGAGCTGGCGCACGCGCGGCACGAGGTAGTTGTCGAGGTGGTCGACCATCCCGGCCACCGCGCGGCGGTCCTGCGCCGCCCCGGGCAGCTCGAGCGGCAGGCGGAGCTCCGCGACGGCGGCCCGCAGGGCGGTCAGCCCGGCCGCGAGGCGCGCGGCACCGTCGTCGTCCCAGCTCACCAGCTCTCCTTCGTCCGCGTGCGGCCAGTCTCCCGCAGCGGAGGCGATCATGCCCGCGCACGACAGCGGGACGACGAAGGGCCCCGGCGGATCGCCGGGGCCCTTCGTGCGAGGCGGGGGTCAGTCCCGCGTGAGCTTGCGGTACGTGACCCGGTGCGGACGGGCCGCGTCGGCGCCGAGCCGCTCGACCTTGTTCGCCTCGTACGCCTCGAAGTTGCCCTCGAACCAGTACCAGCGGGACGGGTCCTCCTCCGTGCCCTCGTACGCCAGGATGTGCGTCGCGACCCGGTCGAGGAACCACCGGTCGTGGGACACCACGACCGCGCAGCCCGGGAACTCGAGCAGCGCGTTCTCGAGCGAGCCGAGGGTCTCGACGTCGAGGTCGTTGGTGGGCTCGTCGAGCAGCAGCACGTTGCCGCCCTGCTGGAGGGTGAGCGCGAGGTTGAGGCGGTTGCGCTCACCGCCCGACAGCACGCCCGCGGGCTTCTGCTGGTCCGGACCCTTGAAGCCAAAGGCGGCGACGTAGGCGCGCGACGGCATCTCGACGTTCCCGACCTTGATGAAGTCGAGCCCGCCCGAGACGACCTCCCACAGCGTCTTCTTCGGGTCGATGCCACCGCGCGACTGGTCGACGTAGGACAGCTTGACCGTCTCACCGACGCGCAGGTCGCCGTCGTCGAGCGGCTCGAGGCCCACGATCGTCTTGAAGAGCGTCGTCTTGCCGACGCCGTTCGGGCCGATCACGCCGACGATGCCGTTGCGCGGCAGCGAGAACGACAGGCCGTCGATGAGGACGCGGTCGTCGAACCCCTTGCGCAGGTCCTTCGCCTCGATGACGACGCTGCCGAGCCGCGGGCCCGGCGGGATCTGGATCTCCTCGAAGTCCAGCTTCCGCGTGCGGTCCGCCTCGGCCGCCATCTCCTCGTACCGCGCCAGGCGTGCCTTGGACTTGGTCTGGCGGCCCTTGGCCGACGAGCGCACCCACTCGAGCTCGTCCTTGAGGCGCTTGGCGAGCTTGGCGTCCTTCTTGCCCTGCACCTCGAGGCGCGCCTGCTTCTTCTCGAGGTACGTCGAGTAGTTGCCCTCGTAGGGGTACAGGCGCCCGCGGTCGACCTCGGCGATCCACTCGGCCACGTGGTCGAGGAAGTACCGGTCGTGGGTCACGGCGAGGACGGCGCCCTCGTACTGCGACAGGTGCTGCTCGAGCCAGAGCACGCTCTCGGCGTCGAGGTGGTTGGTGGGCTCGTCGAGGAGGAGCAGGTCCGGCTTCTCGAGGAGGAGCTTGCACAGCGCGACGCGACGCCGCTCGCCGCCGGAGAGCACCGACACGTCGGCGTCCGGCGGCGGGCAGCGCAGCGCGTCCATCGCCTGCTCGAGCTGGGAGTCCAGGTCCCACGCGTTCGCGGCGTCGATCGCCTCCTGGAGCTTGCCCATCTCCTCGAGGAGCGCGTCGTAGTCCGCGTCCGGGTTCGCCATCTCCTCGGAGATCTCGTTGAACCGGTCGAGCTTGCCCTTGATCTCGGCCACGCCCTCCTCGACGTTGCCCAGCACCGTCTTGGACTCGTTGAGCGGCGGCTCCTGGAGCAGGATGCCGACCGTGTACCCGGGCGACAGACGGGCCTCGCCGTTGGACGGCTGCTCGAGGCCGGCCATGATCTTGAGGATCGTCGACTTCCCCGCGCCGTTGGGGCCGACGACACCGATCTTCGCGCCCGGGTAGAAGCTCATCGTGACGTCGTCGAGGATGAGTTTGTCGCCGTGCGCCTTGCGCGCCTTGTACATGGTGTAGATGAACTCAGCCACGCAGTCTGCTCCTCGGTGTCGAGTGGGTCTCGGGGTCCGGCGGCGTCTCTCGCGGGGGCTGGTGCCCCGTGGGGGTCGGGACGGCGCTCGCGCCGTCGCGCCCGGGCGCACGTGCTCGCCGGACCACCCCCCAGCCTACGGCGTCAGCACGGCCGAGCCGGCCTCATACGCCTGGGCCCCCTCCTCGTCGAGGTCACCCTCGGCGTCGCCGTCCGCGTCGACGTCGTCGTCCGCGTCCCCGTGGTCGGGGTCGTCGGGGTCGTCGGCGACGTCGAGGCCCGCCCCGGCACCGTCCGTGGCCCACGGGTCGGGCGTCGAGAGCGCCTGAGCGGCCGCCGCGCGCGCGTCCCCCTCGCCGCCCGTCGGCTCCGCGTCCGAGCCGCTGACCCGCACGGTGCGGCCGAACACCGTGCGGCCCCGCGTCAGGTCGTGCCCGAGGGCGGACGCCTCGAGAACGAGGCTCGTCCGCGGACCGTTCTCCCCCGTCCACTCCTCCGTGTGCAGCCGGCCGTGCACGATCATCGGGTCGCCCTTGCGGACCGACGCCGCGACGTTGAAGGCGACGTCGCGGAACGCCTTGACGGTGATCCACTCGGTCCGGCCGTCCGTCCAGCCGCCCACGCGGCTGTCGAAGCGGCGCGGCGTCGTCGCGATCCGGAAGCTGGTGTACGGCACGCCGCCACCGACGATCTCCTTGGGCGGCGTCGCCACCCAGCCCACCACGGTCACCGAGAGCCCTTGGGCGTTCATCGCGTCCTCCTGTCCAGCCGCCGGGAGGTCCGGCGGTGGCAGGACGCTCCTGCACCCCGCGGCCGGACGGGCGCAGGGACCGCTCAGGCTGTGGACGACGCCGCCGCGGGCTCCCCTGTGGACGACCCCTCGGCGGCGCCGCCGCGGACGGCCGGCAGCGTGCGTGCCGCGGCCACCTCGCGCACGCGCCGGTGCTCGTCCAGGACCTCCGCGACGGGCGCCACGAGGAGCTCGTCGACCACGCGGCGCAACGCGTCGAGCGCCGCCTCCCGTGCGCGTCCGGCAGCCCTCCGGCCGGCGGCACGGCGCAGGCG
>NZ_JACVQL010000316.1 GCF_019733465.1 Actinotalea ferrariae
ATGCTGCACACGCCCGCCGTGCGGGCCCGCGAGCACGCCCGGACCGGCCGGCACGCGGAGTACCGCGACGCGGTCGAGGCGGTGTTCGGCGTCCAGGTGCCGCCCGACCCGGCCACCGACGGCGTCCCCGCGCGCGCCCCGCGCCACCGCGCGGACTGACCCGGGCCGCACCGACGCCGCCACCGGGCATGGGCGGTCCCGTTAGCGGCGCCCACCGCGCGCCCGCCCTGAGATGTGCGGCGCATGTGTCCGACGGGGCAGGAGTCGTCTCGTGGGAGCAGTCATCAGTCCCACCGGCCCCGTGCGCCGCACGCCCTGGAGTGGGTCGAGCCTGGAGTGCGTCGAGGGAGCAGCGGGCCCGCGTCGGTCAGCGGTGGGTCGGGAAGCCGAGGTCGACGCCGCCGTGGCTGGGCTCGAGCCAGCGCGTCGTGACGACCTTGCCGCGCGTGAAGAAGTGGACGCCGTCGGCGCCGTGCGCGTGGCTGTCGCCGAAGAGCGACGCCTTCCAGCCGCCGAACGAGTAGTAGGCCATCGGCACGGGGATCGGCACGTTGACGCCGACCATGCCGACCTCGACCTCGACCTCGAAGCGCCGGGCCGCGCCGCCGTCGTTCGTGAAGATCGCGGTGCCGTTGCCGTACGGGTTGGCGTTGATGAGCGCGAGGCCCTCGTCGTAGCTCGCGACGCGGACGACCGAGAGCACGGGGCCGAAGATCTCGTCGGTGTAGATCGACATGTCCGCCCGGACGCGGTCGAACAAGGTCGGCCCGAGCCAGTAGCCGTCCGGGTCGCCGTCGGGCTCGACGAGGCGGCCGTCCACGACGAGGTCCGCCCCGGCGTCGACGCCCGCACCGACGTAGCCGACGACGCGGTCGCGGTGCTCGGCGGTGACGAGCGGGCCCATGTCGCAGCCGCGCCGCCCGTCGCCCGTGCGCAGGTCGCCGATCCGCTTCGCGATCCTGGCGACGAGCGCGTCGGCCACGGGCTCGACCGCGACCACGGCCGAGATCGCCATGCAGCGCTCGCCGGCCGAGCCGAACCCGGCGTTGACCGCGGCGTCGGCGGCGAGGTCGAGGTCGGCGTCGGGCAGCACGAGCATGTGGTTCTTGGCGCCGCCGAGCGCCTGCACGCGCTTGCCGTGCGCCGTCGCGGTCTCGTAGACGTGGCGCGCCACGGGGGTCGAGCCGACGAACGAGACGGCCCGCACGTCGGGGTGCGTGAGCAGGCCGTCGACGGCCTCGCGGTCGCCGTGCAGGACGGTCAGCACGCCGTCCGGCAGGCCGGCCTCGCGCCACAGCCGGGCCATCACCATCGCGGCCGACGGGTCCTTCTCGCTCGGCTTGAGGACGACGGCGTTGCCGGCGGCGATTGCGACCGGCACGAACCACAGCGGGACCATGGCGGGGAAGTTGAACGGCGAGATCACGGCCACGACCCCGAGCGGCTGGCGGACGGAGTGCACGTCGACCCCGGTCGAGACCCCCTCGGAGTGCCCGCCCTTGAGCAGGTGCGGGATGCCGCACGCGAACTCGACCACCTCGAGCCCGCGCTGCACCTCGCCGGCCGCGTCGGCGAGCACCTTGCCGTGCTCCGCCGTGATGACGGCGGCCAGCTCCTCGGTGTGCGTCGCGAGGAGGTGCCGGAACGCGAACAGGACGCGCGTCCGGGTGCTCAGCGACGACCGGCGCCACTCCGACGCCGCCGCGGCGGCGCGCGCGACGGCCAGGTCGACCGTCGCCCGGTCCGCGAGCGCCACCCGACCCGACTCCCGACCGGTCGCCGGGTCGTGCACGGGCGCGGTACGCGTCGGCGCGGCCGCCCACTCCGCTCCATCGATCCAGTGGTTGACCAGCGTCATGACCCGCAGTATCGGTGGTCGCACCGCGGCATGGCTACGGTTTCGCTCGCCCGAGCGGCGACCAGCGACGCGGGGGTGAGCACGTCCGGTCTCCCGGACCTGCTCGCCGACCTGCGACCATCGGCGCGTGACCGATCACCTGCCGCTGGCCGCACTCCTCCCGCAGGGCCGGGGCGCGCTCCTCGGCATCCCGAGCCCCGACCCGGCCCTCGCCTCGTTCTCCCTGGGTCCGTTGACCCTCCGGACGTACGCCCTGTGCCTCCTGGTCGGGATCGTGGCCGCGGTGTGGCTCACCTCGCGTCGCCTGACCGCGCGGGGCGGCCACGAGGGCGCGGTCCTGGACATCGTGATGTGGGCGGTGCCGTTCGGCATCGTCGGCGCCCGGATCTACCACGTGCTCACCCACATCGGGGACTACGTCGGCGCAGGCAAGGACCCGCTGAGCGTCCTGTACGTATGGGAGGGCGGCATCGCGATCCTCGGGTCGCTGCTCGGCGGGGCGGTGGGCGCGTACATCGGGTGCCGCCGCGCCGGGATCCGCTTCTGGTCGTTCGCCGACGCGCTCGCGCCCGCGATGCTCCTGGCGCAGGCGATCGGGCGCCTCGGCAACTGGTTCAACCACGAGCTCTTCGGCAGCCCGACGACACTGCCCTGGGGGCTCGAGATCCCCGCGAGCAACCCCGCGTTCCCGGCGGACCTGCCCGTGGGCACGCTCTTCCACCCGCTGTTCCTCTACGAGATGCTCTGGAACCTGCTCGGCGTCGCGGTGGTCCTCGTGCTGGAGCGGCGCTTCCGGCTCCGCTGGGGCCGGGCGTTCGGGCTGTATCTCGTCTGGTACGGCGCTGCCCGCGTCTGGCTCGAGATGCTGCGGATCGACCCGACGAGCGTCGCCCCGCTCGGCCTGCCGGCCAACGTCTGGGGCGCCCTGGCCGCGGTCGCGCTCGGTGTCGCGATCATCGTGGTCCGCGGGCGGCAGCACCCGGAGCCGGAGACGTCCGTGCACGTCCCGGGCCGCGAGCCCGTCCCGGCGACGACCTCGGCGGAGCCGACCTAGTCTTGTCGACCGTGGGCCGGACCAGGGACGAGAGCGCCGACGACGCCCTCGTGCACGGGGCGCCGCGCCTGCCGTCGTGGCTCGTGCCCAGACCGCGACTCGTCGCCGCGCTCGACGACGGTGCGCCGCTCACCGTGGTGCGCGCGCCCGCGGGTGGCGGGAAGACGGTCCTGCTCGCCGAGTGGGCGTGGACGTCGTCCGCCGCCCCCCGCCGCGCGTGGGTCGACGTCGACTCGGGCCGGGTCGCGCGGACGGCCTTGTGGGCGCACGTGGTCGAGGTGCTCGACGACGCGGGCTGGGTGCAGCCCGAGCACGTCCTCGCGCACGGCGTCGAGGCGCTGCGCGAGACGCGTGACCTGCCGGCGCTCATGCGCCGGGCGCTCGGCCAGCTCGGACCGCTCGTGCTCGTCGTCGACGGTGCCGACCGGCTCGAGGCGTCGACCGCCTCGGACCTCGTGGCGCTCGCCGCGACGCTGCCCGGGCTGCGCGTGGTCGTCGCCGTGCGTGGTGGCGACACCTTCGAGTCGCCCGACGTGCGGCTGCAGGTCGACGTGACAGTGGTGCCCGACGACGCGCTCGCCCTCGACGTGGCCGAGACGGCCGCGATGCTCGACGTCCCGCCGGACGAGGCGCGCGCGGTGCACCGCGCGACGGGCGGGCTGCCCCTCGCGACGCGCGTCGTCCAGCTCGCGCGGACGACGGCGGACCTCGGTGACCCGACCGCGGCCCTGTCCCGGCTGGTCGCCTCGCTCATGTCGGCCCTCGACCCCGGCACGCAGCAGCTCGTGCGCCTCACCGCGGCGGCGGACTCGCTGACCCACGAGCTCGCCGCCGAGCTGACGGGCGACGCGGGGGCCGGGGACCTGCTGGACACCGTGGCCGAGCGCGGCCTCGGCACGTGGTCGGGCGGCGACGGCGGTGCCGTGTTCCGGTACACGACCGTGGTGCGCCACGTGGTCCGGCAGGCGATGCGCACGGCGGACCCCCAGGGGTACGCCGAGGTGCGTCGCCGCGTCGCCCTCTGGTGCCACGACCACCGGCGGCCGCTCGAGGCGCTCGAGGCCGCGGTGGACGCCGACGACCTCGACCTGGTCTCCGCGGTCATCGCCCGGCACTGGTACGACCTCATGAGCCTGCACGCGGGGCAGGTGCGGCCCGTGCTGAGCACCGTGGCGGTGCACCGCCTGCGCCGTCACCCCTTCGCGCTCTTCTACCTCGCGATCACGGAGAACGCCGACCGGCACCGGCGCCGACAGGCCGCGGCACTCTTCGGCCTCGCGGTCGCCGCCGCCCGCCTGCACCGGTCGCGCGCCTCGGCGGCGGACCAGGTCCGGCTCCGGCTCGTCGAGCTCGTGGCACTGCGGCTCACCGGGCAGCGGCGCGCCCTGCTGCACGCCGCCCGGGCGCTCGCGCGGCTCGTCGCGGAGCTCCCGCTCGCCGACCGCACCGAGCTGCGCGACCTGCTGCCCGTCGCCCACGCGCAGATCGGCCTGGCCTTCCTGTACACGGCCCGGTACGACGACGCCGTCGCCCAGTTCCAGCTGGGCCTCAGCGCGGCCCCTCAGCCGACGGCGGGCCTGCACAACCTCGCGTGCCTCGCCGGCACGCACGCGCTGGTCGGCGACGTGGGGCGTGCCCGGACGCTCGTCGCGGACGCGCGCGGGCGGACGTGGCCCGAGGGCTGGCGGGACGGCTACATGGGCTCCATGTACCGGCTCGCGGAGGCGTGCCTGGCGCTCGAGGACCTCGACGCCGAGCGCGCGCAGGAGCACCTCGACGCCTTCGCGCCGCACGTCGAGACGATCGAGCACTGGCCGCTCGTCGCGCGCGTGCAGGCGATCACCGACCTCGTGGCGGGCCGCCCGGACGCCGCGCTCGAGCGGTTCGACGCGACCCGCCGCCTGCAGGCCGAGCGCCGGTCGACGACGCCGCTGCGCGCGCAGGAGCTCGACGTGACGCGCTCGCTGCTGCTCGTCGCCGCGGGTCAGGTGCACACCGCGCTGAGCGGTCCGGCCGAGACCGCGGGGGACCCGGCCACGGCCGTCGCGCTCGCGCGTGCCCAGCTCGTCGGCGGGCTGCCGGACAAGGCGCTCGCGACGCTCGCCCGGGTCGCCGACCGGCCCGCCACGCGGGTCCGGACGCGCGCCGAGCACGCCGTCCTGGAGGCCGCCGTCCTCGCGGAGCTCGGGCGCGAGCAGGATGCGGCGGACGCCCTGGCGCGCGCCGCCGCGCTCCTCGAGGTGCACGGGCTCCGGCTGCCGCTCGTGCTCGTGCGCGAGCGGGACCGCCGCGCGTTCGACCGCCTCGCCCGGGACCACGGGCTCGCCACGGCGTCACGGGTGCTCTCGGGCGGCCCGTTCCCGGACGTCGTCCCGGACAGCGCCGGCGTCCCCCTCCTGACGCCGCGCGAGCGCGTCGTGCTCGAGGCGCTCACCCGGACCGGGTCGGCGAGCGACATCGCGGGAGACCTGCAGGTCTCGACGCACACGGTGAAGTCGCAGCTGCGCACGCTGTACCGCAAGCTCGGCGCGAACTCGCGCGAGACGGCCCTCGCCGCTGCCCGGCGCCTCGGCGCGCTGCCCGTCGGCCCGGACGGCGACGGCGGCCCCGTCGCTGCGGCCGAGGGCCGGGGCGACGAGCACGCATGACGTCCGGCGCGGCGCCGTCCACCGACGCGAGCACCCCGAGCGGGCGAACGGCAGGCCTGCGCCGCCTCGTGCCGTCGCTCTCGGCGGTGGGCCTCGCGCTCGCGGCGACGTACGCGGCCGTGCTCGTGGTGCTGCTGCCCGGGCAGGTCGCGGCCGTCGACCCCGACGCCAAGGTGGCCAACCTCGCCGTCGTGACGACGACGTCGTTCGCGCTGACGCTGCTGGCGCAGCCGCTGATCGGGACGCTGAGCGACCGGACGGGGGGCAGGTTCGGCCGCCGGTCGCCGTGGATGCTGGGCTGCGGGGCGGTCGCCGCTGCGCTGCTCGTCGCGCTCGGGGCGGCGCAGACCCTGCCCGCGCTCGTGGTGCTGTGGGCCTTCGCGCAGTTCAGCCTCAACGGCGTGGACGTCGCGGCGGCCGCCGCGGTGCCCGACCAGGTGCCGCCCGAGCGGCGGGGAACGGTGTTCGCGGTGCTGGGCTTCGCGGCCGTCCTGGGCGGTGCGGTGGGCGTCGTGACGGCGGGCGGTCGCGGCGACCGGCCGGACGACGTCTACACCGTCCTCGCCGTCGCCGTGCTCGCGGCGGTCCTCGCCTACGTCGCGCTCGACCGGGACCGCCCGCATTTCCGACCCGGCGGTCCGCCGACCCTCGCGGGGCGGAGCGCGCCACGTGAGCGGTGGACGACCGCGGCGCGACGCGCGGCCGACGCCGTCCGGCGCGAGCCGGCGTTCACGCGCGGCTTCGTCGCGCGCCTGCTGTTCGTGCTGGCGTACCAGCTCGTCTACACGTTCCAGCTCTACGTGCTGGTCGACCACGTCGGCGTGCCCGAGGAGCGGGCCGACGCCGTGCTCGTGCTGCTCACGGTCGGCACGCTCGTCGCCATCCTCGTCGGCGCGGTCGTCTGCGGGTGGTGGAGCGACCGCATCGGCGACCGCCGCGTGTTCCTGGCCGCTGCGTCGGGGCTGCTCGCCGTCGCGCTCCTCGTCCCGCTCCTCGTGCCGACCGTGGCGGGGATGGCGGTGTTCGCGGGCCTCAAGGGCCTGGCGTTCGGTGCCTTCACCGCGTGCGGCACGGCGCTCGCGACCGAGGCGATGCCGCAGGGCTCGGCGACCGCGGGGCGCGACCTGGGCGTCTACAACGTGGCGACGAACGTGCCGCAGACCCTCGCGCCCGCACTCGCGGCCGCGCTCGTCGGGACCGCCGGCTACCCCGCGCTCTTCGTGACCGCGGTGGCCGTGGCGTGCGCGGCCGTCTGGGTCAGCGTGCGGATCCCCGCACCGACGCGGGGGACGGGCGGGTCGCCCGTCCCC
>NZ_JACVQL010000317.1 GCF_019733465.1 Actinotalea ferrariae
GTGCCGCGGTGCTCGCGGCGCGGGCCGGCCGCCTCGTGCCGCCCGGCGGCGCTGCCCGGTTCCTCGCACCGCTCGCGGTCGGGGAGCTGCTGCACGTGGCGAGCGGGGAGACGGCGGGTCAGGTGCCCGACCTCGTGGACCTCCTGCGCCGGCTCGGCCTGCGCACGCTCGGCGACCTCGCCCGGCTGCCGGCGGACGACGTGCTGGCCCGGTTCGGCCGTCTCGGTGCGTGGGCGCACGCGGTCGCCTCGGGACGGGACGACCGCCCGACGGCGCTGCGCCGGCTCGAGCGCGACGTCGCCGTCGAGCAGGAGATGGACCCGCCGGTCGAACGGGTCGAGACCGCCGCGTTCGCGGCACGCAGGCTCGCCGAGGACCTGCACGCGCAGCTCCAGGCGCTCGGTGCGGGCTGCGGCCGGCTGCAGATCACAGCCCGGACCGAGGACGGTCACGAGCTGGTGCGGACGTGGCGCACCGACGCCGCGCTCGGCGGCATGTCCGTGGCGAGGATGACCGACCGCGTGCGCTGGCAGCTCGAGGGGTGGCTCACCCGGCAGGGCGTCCGCTCGGGTGCATCGGCTGACCCCGAGCCCGGGCGGCTCGTGCGGCTCGGGCTGCGCGCCGAGGAGGTCGTCGCGGTCGGCGCGGAGCAGGGGCGGCTGTGGGGCAACCCCAGCGGCTCGGACCTGCGCGCGCAGCGGGCCCTGCACCGCGTCCAGGGCCTCATCGGTGCCGAGAAGGTGCTCGCGCCCGCCCTGCAGGGCGGGCGTGAGGTGCGCGACCAGGTCCGGCTCGTCCCGTGGGGCGAGGAGCCGCCGCCGTCCCGGCCGGTGACCGCGCCGTGGCCCGGCCGCCTGCCGCACCCGGCGCCCGCGACGGTGCTCGTCGAGCCGCAGGTGGTCCAGCTCGTCGGCACGGACGGGCGCCGCGTGCAGGTGGACGCGCGCCTGCAGGTCAGCGCCGACCCGGCGGTCGTGTGGTGGCCGGCCGAGGGCGACCTCCCCGAGCGCGAGACGCCGGTCACCGGCTGGGCCGGGCCGTGGCCGGTCGTCCAGCGGTGGTGGGGTCCCGAGCCGCGCCGGCAGGTGTACCTGCAGGCGACCATGGCCGACGGGCACGCGGTGCTGCTCGCGCTGCGCGACGGCGTCTGGGCGGTGGAGGCCCGGTATGACTGAGCCGCCGATGACGGAGCCGCCGCGATGACGGAGCCGCGCTACGCCGAGCTGCACGCCCACTCGGCCTTCAGCTTCCTCGACGGCGCGAGCCAGCCCGAGGAGCTCGTCCACGAGGCCGCACGGCTGGGCCTGTCCGGGCTCGCGCTCACCGACCACGACGGGCTGTACGGCGTCGTGCGCTTCGCGCAGGCTGCGCGAGACGCCGGCCTGCCGACCGTCTTCGGGTCCGAGCTGCACCTGCCCACGCCCGGTGGCGTGCTCGACGAGCCCACGGGCACCCCCGACCCGCGCGCCACCCACCTGCTCGTGCTCGCGCGCGGCGCCGACGGCTACCGCTCGCTCTCGCGCGCGATCGCCGAGGCGCACCTCGCGACGGGGACCAAGGGCATGGCCGACCACAGGCTGCCCGCGCTCGCCGAGGCCGCCGCCGGGCAGTGGCTCGTCCTCACGGGCTGCCGCAAGGGTGCCGTCCGGCAGGCGCTCGAGCCGCACGGCCCGACCGGGCGGTGGGACCTCGCCGCCGCCCGCACCGAGCTCGACCGGCTGACCGACCTGTTCGGCCGGGACAACGTCGCCGTCGAGATCAGCGACACGGGGGACCCGTGGGACTCCGAGCGCTGCGACGCGCTCGCCGAGCTCGCCGCAGGTGCCGGGCTGCCGCTCGTCGCCACGGGCACCGTGCACCACGCGACCCCGGCGGACGCGGACCTCGCCGCCGCGCTCGCGGCCGTGCGTGCCCGCGCGAGCCTGGACGA
>NZ_JACVQL010000318.1 GCF_019733465.1 Actinotalea ferrariae
CGCAGCACGCGGGCGCGTCGGAGGCTCGGCGGCCGGCCGCCGGGCGGCGACCCGGCGGACGACGACCCGCCCGCCGGCGACCCGGCGGAGGCCGAGGTGACGGTCACAGCGCCGCCACCCGGCGTCGGCCCGCGAGCGCGATGAGGACGGGAGCGCCGAGGAAGGCCGTGACGACGCCCACCTGGATCTCGGCGGGTGCCGCGACCACGCGCCCCAGCACGTCGGCGAGCAGCAGGAGGACCGGGGCGGCGAGGGTCGAGAGCGGCAGCACCCAGCGGTCGTCGGGGCCCGTGAGCCCCCGGACGGCGTGCGGCACGGCGAGCCCGACGAAGACGAGCGGGCCGACGGCGGCGGTGGCCGCGCCGCACAGCACGGTGACCACGAGGCCCGTCACCGCGCGGACGACCCCCGGCCGCAGGCCCAGCGCGCGGCCGGTGTCCTCGCCCAGGGCCATCGCGTTGAGCGGCGCCGCGAGGAGCAGACCGACGGCCGTGCCGACCACGAGGAACGGCAGCACGTGGCCGAGCACGCCGAGGTCACGACCCGAGAGGCTGCCGACCGCCCAGTACCGGTAGAGGTCGAGCGCCTCCCGGTCGAGGAAGGTCATGGCCCACACGCCGGCCATGAGCACGGCCGAGATCGCGGCGCCCGCGAGCGTGAGGCGCACGGGCGTCGCGGACGCGGCCCGGCCCCCGCGGGAGCCGACGACGTAGACGAGCACCGTGGCGACTCCCGCGCCGAGGAGGGCGAGCCAGACGTAGTGCCGCGGGCCCGTGAGCCCCAGCAGGCTGATGCCCCCGACGACCGCCACCGCGGCACCCGCGTTGACCCCGAGCAGCCCGGGCTCGGCAAGCGGGTTGCGGGTCATCGACTGCATGAGCGCGCCCGAGAGCCCGAGCGCGGCTCCCGCGGCGATCCCCAGGAGCGTGCGCGGGAGGCGCACCTCCTGCACGATCGCCGCGTCGCTCGAGCCGTCGGGGCTCCACAGGTGACGCCAGACGTCGGCGAGCGGGATGCCGCGCGCCCCGACCGCGATGCTCAGGGCCACGGCGAGCACGAGCAGGACGAGCGCGACGACGAGCACGGCGGCACGGCGCAGCGACGAGCCGGCCGGTCGCGTCGCGCGCGCCTGTACCGGCCCGCCCGCCGCGGTCACCGTGGTCATGCGTCCGTCCTACGCCGGCCGCGCCCTCCGCCGGGTCAGGCCGTGCCGACCTTGTCCGCCGCCTCGACGAGCTGCGGCACGAACGTCTCGAGGCCCCACGGCAGGCTGAGCGCGGTGGTCGTGCTCATGGCCATGCTCAGCTGGCGGTCGAGCAGCGGCAGGTAGCTGCCGCGCTGCACGGCAGGGATCGCGGCGAAGGTGCCGAGCGCCTCGACGGTCGCCTGCTCCTCCTCGTCGTTGAACCACGTGATGAGGACGTCGGCGTCGTCGAGCAGGTCCATGCTCTCGGTGCCGAGGTCGACGAAGAAGGTGCCCTCGGGCGCCTCGAGGCCGGCGACGCCCGGCGCGAGCTCCATGCCGAGGCCGGTGAGCAGGTCGACCCGCGGGTCGCCCTCGACGTACGCCGAGAGGGTCCCGTCGGCGTCGGTGTAGACGAACGCGAACGTGCGGCCGGCCAGCGACGGGTTCTCCGAGCCGGTCCGCGCGAGCAGCTCCTCCATGTCGGCCACCAGCCGCTCCGCCTCCTCGGCCTGGCCGAGCGCGGTGCCGTTGATGATCGTCTGGTCCTGCCAGCTCACGAGCCACGGCTGCTCGGGGTACGCGATCGTCGGGGCGAGCTGCTCGAGCTGGGCGTAGACCTCGGGCGAGATCCCGGAGTAGGTCGCGAGGATCAGGTCGGGCTGCAGCTCGGCCACGGCCTCGACGTCCACCTCGGGGAGGTCGACGAACGTGGTGGGCAGCTCGCCGCCCAGCTCCTCGACCGCCTCGGCCGTCCACGGCAGCAGGCCCGTCTCCTCGTCGCCCGCCCAGGTGTCGGCCGGGACGCCCACGGGCACGGTGCCGAGCGCGAGGGCGGTGTCCTGCGAGCCCCAGCCGATCGTGACGACACGCTCCGGGGCGGCCTCGATCGTCGTCGTGCCGAGCGCGTGCTCGATCGTCACGGGGAACGCGGAGTCGTCACCCTCGGCCGCGGGGCTCTCGGACTCCTCGGGCTCGTCGTCGGTCGTCGCACCGCCGCAGGCGGCGAGGGCGAACGCCGTGACGGCAGCGACCACGAGGCCCGTCGCGCGGCGACGGACGCCGGGCCGGGGGCGGGAGGAGGGACGTGCGGGGGACATGGCGGGCTCCGATCGGGCGTGCGGGCAGGGGTGCGACGACGGGCACCCCAGCAGGCAGGGGGTGGGACGGGGAGGGGTGTGGGCGGGGAGGAGGGCGGCGACGCGGTGACGCGTCGGCTCAGGAGGCCTCGGCGCGGCCGTGCCGCCAGTAGCCCATGAAGGCGACGGCGCGGCGGTCGACGCCCACGTCGCGCACCAGGAAGCGGCGCAGCTCCTTGACGACGCCGGCCTCGCCGGCGATCCAGGCGTAGAGCCCGTCGGCCGCGATGGGCTGCTCCGGCACCTCCCACATGATCCCGCCGTCGACGTCGACCTCCTCGAGCGCGACGTCGTGCGGGTGGGGGTGGAGCACCGTGGTCGCGGCCGCGCGCACGGCGGCGTCGAGCAGGCTGCCGTGCGGCGCGTCGACGCGGACCCGGCCCTCGCCGGACCGGCTGCGCGGCAGCCAGTGCAGCTCGACCCCGGCCGGCGCGCGCACGTCGAGCACGTCGTGCTCGGTGGGGACCTCGAGGAACGCGTGCCCCCGCGCGTCGGCGGGCAGCTGCTCGACGATCGCGCAGATCGCGGGGACCGCGGTCTCGTCGCCCGCGAGGAGCACGGTGCGCGCCTCGGCCGGGGGCTTCCACTCGATGCCGCCCGAGGGACCGTCGAAGCGCGCGTTGGGACCGATGAGCACGATCGGGTCGCCCGAGCGCGCGGCCGCGCACCACCGCACCGCGGGGCCCGCCTTGGCCGAGCACGCGCAGCCGAGCAGCTCCGCGAGACCGCAGCCGCGGGTCGTGACGGCACCGGGGGCGACGCCGTGCAGCACGACGTCGACGTCGACCTCGCGCATCTGCTGGCGCACGGCGCGCACCGTGTACGTCCGGAGCGGGTAGCGCTCGTCGTCGGGCATCGCGCGCCACGTCTCGAACCAGGAGTCGTCCGCGAACAGACCCGGGTCCACCCGCGCGCCGCAGGCCGCCGGGAGCACGAGCTTGATGCGCTGGTCGAACCCGTCCGCCGCGAACACGTCGAGGTCCTCGCCCGAGAACGTCATGCGGAGGAAGCTCGGCGAGAGCCGGCGGGCGCGGACGACCTCGACCTCGAAGGCCCGGTAGGCGGGCTCCACGCGGCTGAGCGTGCTCGCGGACATCGGGCTCCTCGGTCTGGCGCGGGAGGGCGGCTCGGACGTGACCTGGGTCTCGCCGGGTCGCTGCCAGTAAAGCATAGGCTTACCTAACGAAGGTATCCCTGCCCTTGCTCCGAGGCTTGTGAACCACGTCACAGCCCGCCCTCAGAGTGAGAGGGTGCGTCCCGTGAGGCGCTCGAACGCCTCGACGTAGCGCTGCCTCGTCCGCTCGACGACGTCGTCCGGGAGCGGGGGCGGCGGGGCGTCGGACGCGCGGTCCCAGCCCGACGCGGGCGACGTCAGCCAGTCGCGCACGAACTGCTTGTCGAAGCTGGGCTGGGCACGTCCCGGCTCCCAGCCGTCGAGCGGCCAGAACCGCGAGGAGTCGGGCGTGAGGACCTCGTCCCCGAGCACGACGGCGCCCGCGTCGGGACCCGTGGTCGCGCGTCCGAACTCGAGCTTGGTGTCGGCGAGCAGCACGCCGCGCTCGCGCGCGACCGCCTCGGCCCGCGCGTACACGGCGAGCGTGAGGTCGCGCAGCAGGTGGGCGTCCGGCTCGCCGATCCGGGCCGCGACGACCTCGAGGCTCACGTTCTCGTCGTGCTCGCCGACGGCGGCCTTGGTCGCGGGCGTGAAGATCGGAGCGGGGAGGCGCGAGCCGTCGACGAGCCCGGGCGGCAGCGGCACCCCGCACACCTCGCCCGAGGTCGCGTACTCCGCGAGCCCCGAGCCCGTCAGGTAGCCGCGGGCCACGCACTCGACGGGGAACATGTCGAGCCGCCGGCAGACCATCGCGCGTCCGGCGACGGCGTCGGGCACGCGGCCGCCCTCGCGCTCCGCCGCCGCGCTCACCACGTGGGTCGGCACGAGGTCCGCGAGCTGCTCGAACCACCACAGGCTCAGCTGCGTGAGCACCACGCCCTTGCCGGGCACCGGCGTGCTGAGCACGTGGTCGTAGGCGCTGATGCGGTCGCTCGCGACCACGAGCACGACGTCGTCCGCACCCGGACCGGACGACGGCTCCGCGGGCACGTACAGGTCGCGGACCTTGCCCGAGTAGGTGTGCGTCCAGCCGGGGACGTCCGCGGCGGTCGGCAGGGCGGCGGTCATGGGCGCTCCGATCGTGGGGGCGGCAGGGCGGGGCAGGGCCGAGGGCGCAGCAGTGGTGCCGCAGTGGTCACGCGACGATCTCCACCGGGGTCCCGAGCGGCAGTCCGAACTCCTCGACGAGGCGCGTGACGTCCGCGTCGAGCATCCGGATGCAGCCGTGCGAGGCGTCGGTCCCGACGGACTCCGGCTGGTTGGTGCCGTGGATGCCGATGACGCCCTGCCCGCCCGCGAACGACGTGAGCACCGGCGAGTAGCCGGACAGGCCGTAGGCGTAGGCGCCGTAGACGCCGCCCGGCGTCGGCGGCTGCAGCAGCTCCTTGACGTAGTACACGCCGCCGGGCGTGGGCACGTCGGCGGCACCGAGGCCGACCGGCACGTCCATGACCACCTCGTCGCCGCGGTGGAGCAGGAGCCGGTGCTCGGTGAGCCGCACCTCGACGCGGTAGTCGGTCGAGGAGAGCGTGACGTCGGCGGCGCGGACCCAGCCCGTCGAGCCGTTGGGTCGCACCGGCAGGTGCACGTGCAGCCAGTCCCCGTCCCGCTCGATCGCGAGGAAGGTCAGCGGGATCGCGTCCGGCAGCGAGACGACGTCGGCCGCGGCGACGGTGAGCGCTGGGGCGGCGTCGCCGGGCGCGGCGAAGACCTCGACCGACGGCCCGGCCGCCGTCGCGATGAGCGCGACCGCAGGGTCCGGCGTCGGTGCGGGAGTGGCCGTCGGCTCGGGCGCGGGCTCGGCGTTCGTCACGGCGCTCGGCGACGCCGGCGACGGCGAGACACCCGGCTCGGCGC
>NZ_JACVQL010000319.1:0-199 GCF_019733465.1 Actinotalea ferrariae
GCCGACGGCGCCGCTGCGGGGCGGGCACCGGTCGGCGGGCGCGGGGAGGGCCGGGGCACCGAGCGCGGTGTCGGCCGCGGCATCGGTGACGGAGCAGCGGTGGAGGCGTCGGCCGACGTCTCCGCGGCCGGCTCCTCCGGGGCCGAGCTCCCGTCCGCGGGTGCGGGTGCGTCGGTGGTCGGCTCCGCGGTCGCCGTCG
>NZ_JACVQL010000319.1:328-8088 GCF_019733465.1 Actinotalea ferrariae
CGTGTCGGTGGTCGGCTCCGCGGTCGCCGTCGCGTCGGTGGTCGGCTCCGCGGTCGCCGTCGCGTCGGTGGTCGGCTCCTCGGTCGCCGTCGCGTCGGTGGTCGGCTCCTCCGTCGGCGCTGCGTCCGGCGTCGCCTCGTCGGACCCGGGGGCCTCCGGGGTGGCGTCGTCCGTGAGCGGCGCCGTGGTCGGGGCGGACGTGTCCTCCGCGTCCGGCGCCTCGTCCGTCGCGAGCGGCTCCTCGGCCTCCGTGGTGCCGGACGCGTCCTGCGTGCCCTCGAGGTCCGACGGCGGCTCGGCGACCTCGTCGGTCGCGTCCTCGTCGGTCGGGTTCACCTCGGGCGCGGCGCCGTCAGGCGTGCTGGGGGCGACGTCGACGGCCGGCAGGGCCTGGGCGTCGTCGGACCCCGGGGTGGTCTCCGTGGTGCCCTCCGGGCGCTCCTGCTCGGTCACTGGACCTCAACTCCCTCGATGGTGACCTCGGTGGCCGGCGTCTGCGCGGTCCCCTCGGCGATGCCGGCGTCGGCGACTGCCCGGAGCACGTCCAGGCCTTCGGTGATGCGTCCGAACACGGTGTACCCGCCGGCGGCGTCGGCGGGGATGGTCGAGTCCTCGTAGACGAGGAAGAACTGGCTGCCCATGCTGCCCGCGTCGCCGCCCTGTCGCGCCATGGCCACGGTACCGGCCGGGTAGACGTCGTCCGCCGGGGCGTTCTCGATCGGGCCGAAGCGCCAGTCGGGGCCGCCGGTGCCGGTGCCGGTCGGGTCGCCGCACTGGAGCACGGCGATGCCGTCCGCCTGCGTCGTCGTCAGGCGGTGGCACGAGGTGCCGTCGAAGAACCCCTCGCGGGCGAGCGTCACGAACGACGCGACGGCCTGCGGGGCAGCGGCACCGTCGAGCTCGACGGACAGGGCGCCCACCGTGGTCGCCAGCGTGCCGGTCCAGGTGCGGCCCTCGGCGAGCGCCGGGTCGGGCGCGGGGACCGCGGGCGGCGTCGACTCCTCGGCGAGCGGCGTCTCGGTCGTCGCCGGCTGGCTCACCTCGGGGGAGGGGCCGGCCAGCGTGGCGTCGTCGTCGCCGGTCTGCTGGACGACGACGAGCACCACCGCGACGAGCGCGAGCCCGGCGAGGGCTGATCCGGCGATGACGCGGCGCCGGCGGCGCTGCGCACGGATCTCGGCCTGGCGGGCGAGCCACTTCTCGTGACGTCGGCGGGCGTACTCCCGCTCACGCTTGCTCGGCGACACCCGCACTCCCGTCTCGATCGGTGCGGGCCCGGCCCGCGATGGCCGCCCGGGGCTGCGTGCAGCGGCCCGAGCCTCGCACAGTCTAGGCAAGGCGACCGCTGCGGACCGCCCCACGGCGCCGCGCGCACGTCACGGTCGGGTCTCGGCGTCGCCCGCCGCGCCGTCACTAGGCTCGTCGGATGCAGATCGAGACCGTCGTCGCGCCGCTGCTCGGCGCCCTGTGCCACGTCCTCGCGGAGCCCGACGGCCGGTGCGTCGTCGTCGACCCCGGCGCGGGCGTGGTCGACGACGTCGCCGCGCTCGTCCGGCGCGCAGGGTGGACGCCGGTCGCCGTGCTGCTGACCCACGGCCACGTCGACCACACGTGGGACGCGGCGGCCGTGGGGGACCGGTTCGGCGTGCCGGTGCACGTGCACGAGGGCGACGCCTACCGGCTGGCCGACCCCGTCGGGTCGCTCGGACCGCTCGGGCACCAGCTCGCGGCGATGACGGGCCTCGACGCACCACCCGCGCCGGCCGACGTCCGGACCTTCGACGCGGCGGCCGGGCACGAGACGCCTCTCGCGCTGGGGGACGACGACGCGGTCCAGGTCACCGCGCTCCACAGCCCGGGCCACACGCAGGGCTCGACCGTCTACCTCGTGCGGGACGCCGCCGGCTCGCCGGTGGCGCTCACGGGTGACGTGCTGTTCGCCGGCAGCATCGGCCGCACCGACCTGCCGGGCGGTGACGACGCCGCGATGGGGCGCACGCTCGCGCGGCTGACGACGCTCGACCCGGCGACGCGCGTCCTGCCCGGCCACGGGCCGACGTCGACCGTCGCGGCCGAGCTCGCCGGCAACCCGTACCTGCGCCCCCACCGCTGAGCCCTGCCTCCGCCCGGGCGGCTGAGCGCGCTCCCGCTGCCTGCGGCACGGGTCCGCGCCGTGCCGACCTAGGATCGAGCACCATGGCGCGCCCCACCCCCCTCTCCGGCTTCCCCGAGTGGCTCCCGGCCGAGCGGCTCGTCGAGCAGCACGTGCTCGACGTGCTCCGCCGGACGTTCGAGCTGCACGGCTTCGCGAACATCGAGACGCGCGCCGTCGAGCCGCTCGACCAGCTGCTGCGCAAGGGGGAGACCTCGAAGGAGGTCTACACGCTCCACCGCCTCCAGGAGACCGACGAGGAGCGCGCCGGCCGCGGCCACCGCGAGACGGAGGGCGCCGGGCTCGGGCTCCACTTCGACCTCACGGTGCCGTTCGCGCGGTACGTGCTCGAGAACGCCGGCAAGCTCGCGTTCCCGTTCCGCCGCCACCAGATCCAGAAGGTGTGGCGCGGCGAGCGGCCGCAGGAGGGGCGCTTCCGCGAGTTCACGCAGGCGGACATCGACGTCGTCGGCCAGGGCGAGCTGCCCTACCACCTCGAGGTCGAGCTGCCGCTCGTGATCGCGGAGGCCTTCGCGGCGCTCGCCGAGGTCGGCGTGCCGCCCGTGCGGATCCTCGTCAACAACCGCCGCGTCATGGAGGGCTTCGCCCAGGGGCTCGGCGTCGCCGAGGTCGAGGCGGTGCTGCGTGCGCTCGACAAGCTCGACAAGGTCGGGCCCGAGGCGGTCGCCACGATGCTCCGCGAGCAGGCGGGGGCCGACGACGCCCAGGCCGCCGCGCTGCTCGAGCTCGCCGCGATCCGCGGCGAGGACGCGTCGGTGGCCGACGACGTGCGCCTGCTCGCCGAGCGCCACGGGGTCACGGGCGAGCTCCTGGACCAGGGGCTCGACGAGCTCGCCGCCCTCATGCGCTCGGCGTCCGCGCGGGCGCGTGGGGTCATCGTGGCCGACCTCAAGATCGCGCGCGGGCTCGACTACTACACGGGTTCCGTCTACGAGACCGTCCTGGTCGGGCACGAGGACCTGGGCTCGATCTGCTCGGGCGGCCGGTACGACGCGCTCGCCTCGGACGGGGCGACGACGTACCCCGGGGTCGGGCTGTCGGTCGGCGTCTCCCGGCTCGTGTCCCGGCTGCTGTCGGCCGGCCTGGTCCGCGCGACCCGGTCGGTGCCCAGCGCGGTGCTCGTCGCGGTGACGTCGGAGGAGACGAGGGCCGCGAGCGACGCGGTCGCGGTCGCCCTGCGCTCGCGCGGGATCCCCGTGGAGGTGGCGCCCGCGGCGGCGAAGTTCGGCAAGCAGATCCGGCACGCCGACCGGCGGGGCATCCCGTTCGTCTGGTTCCCCGGCGACGCCGGGGCCGAGCCGCCGACCGTCGACCAGGTCAAGGACATCCGCAGCGGCGAGCAGGTCGAGGCCGACGCCGCGTCCTGGGAGCCGCCCGCCGAGGACCGGCACGTCCGGGTGGTGCCCGCCGGCTGACGCCCGGCCTGGAGCACCGGCGCGGGTTGACGCGGCGGTCGAACACGTGTTCGACTCGTCGCATGAGGTGGGACGGCCAGCGGATCGGCGCCGACGACGGCGCGCTCCCTGACCTGACCATGCCGGACCTCGCGCTGCACGGGCTCCTGCGCAGCGTCCGGACGCCCGACTTCGCGGGTGTCACGTTCCACGAGGTCGCCGCGAAGAGCGCGCTCAACAAGGTCCCCGCAGCCTCGTCGATGCCCTTCCGCTGGACCATCAACCCGATGCGAGGCTGCCTCCATGCGTGTGCGTACTGCCTGAGCGGCGACACGGGCATCCTCCTCGCCGACGGTCGCACACGGCGGCTCGACGACGTCCGGGTCGGTGACCGAGTCGTGGGCACGCGTCTCGAGGGGCGCTATCGCCGCTACGTGACGACCGAGGTCCTCGCGCACTGGCGCACCGAGAAGCGCGCGTACCGAGTCACCCTGGCTGACAGCACGACGCTGGTGGCGAGCGGCGACCATCGCTTCCTCACCGAGCGTGGCTGGAAGCACGTCACCGGTGGGGGCGCCAGGGACGCTCGGCGCCCCCACCTGACGTCGAACAACTCCCTCCTCGGGTTCGGGCAGGGAGACGCCACGGCACCCAAGGAGGACGCGGAGTACCGCCGCGGGTACCTGACGGGAATGATCCGCGGGGATGCCCACGTCGGCCGGTATGCAGATTCGAGGCCAGGCCGCGAGGGTCAGGTGCTCTACCGCTTCCGCCTCGCGCTCGCCGATGAGGAAGCCCTGGATCGCAGCCGGACCTACCTGGCCGACGAAGGGATCAGCACGACGACGTTCCGCTTCTCGCCGGTATCCGAGAAGCGGCGGGAGATGACGGGCCTGCGAGCGTCGTCCCGCCGCGCGATCGAGGCGGTCGAAGCACTCACAGCGTGGCCTCTCGATGCCACCGATCAGTGGTCCCGCGGATTCCTGGCCGGGATCTTCGATGCCGAGGGCAGTTGCTCGCGAGGCGTGCTGCGAATCTCCAACTCGGACCCGACGATCATCGGCGCCATCACCGCCGCGCTCGCGCGGTTCGACCTGCGGCACGTGGTCGAGGACCACGGTCGTGCGAACCGCGTGACGAACGTCCGCCTCCTCGGTGGCCTGCCCGCCCGGATGCGGTTCTTCCTGCTGACGGACCCGGCCATCACGCGCAAGCGCAGTCTTGTGGGGGGTGCCGTGAAGTCAGCCGCGGCGCTCGAGGTCGTGGGGATCGACGACCTCGGAGTCGTGATGCCCATGGTGGACATCACGACCGGTACGGGTGACTTCGTCGCCAACGGGGTGATCAGCCACAACTGCTTCGCCCGGCCGACGCACGAGTACCTCGACCTCGACGCGGGCCGTGACTTCGAGACGCAGATCGTCGTCAAGACGAACGTCGTCGAGGTGCTGCGGGCGGAGCTCGCGCGGCCGTCCTGGCGGCGCGAGCACGTCGCCCTCGGCACGAACACGGACCCGTACCAGCGGGCCGAGGGCCGCTACCGGCTCATGCCCGGGATCATCGACGCCCTCGCGTCGTCCGGCACCCCGTTCTCGATCCTCACCAAGGGCACCCTGCTGCGGCGGGACATCCCAGCGCTCGTCGAGGCGCAGCGGCGTGTCCCTGTCGGCGTCGCCATCTCGCTGGCTGTGCTCGACCACGACCTCCAGCAGTCCGTCGAGCCGGGCACGCCCACCGCGCGGGCGCGCCTCGACCTCGTGCGCGCGCTGCGCGATGTCGGCCTGCCGTGCGGCGTGCTCGTCGCCCCGGTGATGCCGTGGCTCACGGACTCGGTCGAGCACCTCGACGGGCTGCTGGCCGAGCTGGCCGCCGCGGGCGCGACCGGTGTGACGGCGCTGCCCCTGCACCTGCGCGGCTCGGTCAAGCCGTGGTTCCTGCGGTGGCTCGCCTCCGAGCGCCCGGACCTCGTCGGCAGGTACCGGCGCCTCTACGGCACCGGCGCCTACGCGCCTCGGGAGTACAAGGACTGGCTTCACGCACGGCTGACGCCGCTGCTCGCGGCGCACGGCTTCGGAACGCCCGCGGCACGGCAGGCCGACGGTGCGGTCCGGCCGGAGGAGGGCACCTACCCCCGCGGCAGCATGGCCGGCTGGGACGCCGACCTCACGCCGCCCACGCTCGACCTCGGCCCGGCGCAGCCCGTGCTGTTCTGAGGGGCCGACCCGTGCTCTTCGGAGGGACCTACGCGGGGTCCTCGGGCACCGTCTCGGGGTCCTCCTCGGGTTCGAACGTCGACGGCGCCCCCGCACCCAGGCCGACGCCCTCGTCCGACGTCCCCTCCAGACCGTCCCCCGACCCGTGGGCGGCGGCGACCTCGTCCGCCCCGCCGGGCTCGCTCGTGACGTCGCCGTGCTTGTGGCTGCTCTCGTGCTCGCTCATGCGCCCATCGTCCGTCCGGGTGACCCGATCCGCGCGCCGGGCCCGCGCGGCGCGAGCCGGCGCCGAGCCGGCACGGCGTCTGCGACCATCGGCGACGTGCGACGACGCGACCCCGGACCCGGCGAGCGGTACGACGTCGTCGTCGTGGGCTCCGGCTTCGGCGGGAGCGTCGCCGCGCTGCGGCTCACCGAGAAGGGGTACCGCGTCGCGGTGCTCGAGGCCGGGCGCCGGTTCGCCGACGACGACTTCGCCCGCACGTCGTGGGACCTGCGCCGGTTCCTGTGGGCGCCGCGGCTGGGCTGCTACGGCATCCAGCGGATCCACCGCGTCTCGGACTCGCTCCTGCTCGCGGGCGCGGGTGTCGGCGGCGGGTCGCTCGTGTACGCGAACACGCTCTACGAGCCGCTCCCCCACTTCTACCGCGACCCGCAGTGGGCGCACCTCACCGACTGGGCCGCCGAGCTCGCGCCCTGGTACGACCAGGCGTCGCGCATGCTGGGCGTCACCGCCAACCCGACGACGACGGCGTCGGACCGGCTGTTCGCGACCGTGGCCGAGCGCATGGGGGTCGGCGGCACCGTCCGCCCGGCACCGGTCGGCGTCGTGTTCGGCCGGCCGGGGGAGCGCGTGCCGGACCCCTTCTTCGGCGGCGCCGGCCCGGAACGCACGGCGTGCACCGAGTGCGGCGCCTGCATGACGGGGTGCCGGGTCGGTGCGAAGAACACGCTGGTGAAGAACTACCTCCACCTGGCCGAGCGCGCCGGCGCCGTCGTCGTCCCGATGACCACGGTGACGCGGCTGCGCACGGCGCCGGGCGGTGGCTGGTCCGTCGAGGCGGCCGGCACCGCCGACCGTCGACCGTCCGTCTGGCACGCCGACCAGGTGGTGCTCGCGGCGGGCACCTACAACACCCAGCTGCTGCTGCACCGCGCGCGGCGGCGGGGCGACCTGCGGATCTCGGCCCGGCTCGGCACCGCCACCCGCACGAACTCCGAGGCCCTGGTCGGCGGCAGCGCCCCGCGCGTCGACCCGGCGCGACCGCTCTCGCGGGGCGTCGCCATCACCTCGTCCTTCTACCCGGACGCGCGCACCCACGTCGAACCCGTGCGGTACGCCGCGGGCAGCAACGCCATGGCCCTGCTGCAGACGGTGCTCACGACGGGCGGCCCGCGGAGCACCCGCTGGCTGCGCATCCTCGCCACCGCGGCCGGGGAGCTCGTGCGCCGGCCGGTCACCTCCGTCTGTGCCCGCGTCCCGTACCGGTGGAGCGAGCGGACGGCGATCGCGCTCGTGATGCAGGCGCTCGACAACTCGCTCGTCACCGGCCTCCGGCGCGGGCTCACCGGCTGGCGCCTCGTGAGCAGGCAGGGACCGGGCGAGCCGAACCCGACGTGGATCCCCGCCGCCGACCGCGCGGCGCGCCTCATCGCCGAGGAGCTCGGCGGGGTGCCCGGCAGCTCGTGGGGCGACGTCGCCAACATGCCGCTCACCGCGCACTTCATCGGCGGCTGCCCGATCGGGGCCGACGAGCACGCCGGCGTGCTCGACGCGTACCAGCGCGTGCACGGGCACCCCACGCTGCACGTGCTCGACGGCGCGGCGGTGAGCGCCAACCTCGGCGTCAACCCGTCCCTGACCATCGCGGCGCAGGCCGAGCGCGCCACCTCGCTCTGGCCCAACCGCGGCGAGCCCGACCCGCGGCCGGCCGACCAGCGGGTCTACGTCCGGCTGCCGCCCGTCCCGCCGCGGGCGCC
>NZ_JACVQL010000032.1 GCF_019733465.1 Actinotalea ferrariae
CCGCCCGCCCGCCCGGGTGGCCGGGCCGCACGACGCCCGCCCGACCCGGGTGGCCGGGCCGCACGATGCCCGCCCGACGCGGGTGGCCGGGCGGCGCCTTGCGATGACGGCCGCCCAGGATGTGCGGCGCAGGTGACCGGTGCGGCACGGGGGACGCATGGGACGCCCCCTTGGCCCCACAGGCACCAGCGGCACCGTGCGCCGCACATCCTGGGGTGGAGCGGTGTCGTCGGTGCGGGCGATGTGACCTGTGGTGCTCCTGTGGTCCCTGCGACTCACACGTGTCCCAGCAGGTCCGTCAGCACCATCGCCCGCACGGACGGCACGTCGACTTGCCGATCTCCCGTCGCACCGCCACACGGACGGCACGTCGACCGGCCGGTCTCCCGTCGCACCGCCGCACCGACGGCACGCCGGCCGGTCGGGCATGCTGGGTCCATGGACGTCCACGCCGACCCGCTCCCGGTGCTGCGCACCCGCACCAGCGAGAAGTGGACGGCGTTCGGGCCGGACGTCCTCCCGCTCTTCGTCGCCGAGATGGACTACCCCCTGGCGCCGCCGGTGGCCCGGGCGATCATCGAGCGCGTCGAGGCGTCCGACACCGGGTACGTCCACGGGCCGGGGCCGATGCCCTCGGCGTTCGCGGGGTTCGCCGAGCGCACGTGGGGCTGGCGGCTCGACGAGGCCGGCATCCGCACCACGACCGACGTGAGCGTCGCGATCGTCGAGACGCTGCGCCGCGCCGTCCGGCCGGGCGACGGCGTCGTCATCATGCCGCCCGTCTACCCGCCGTTCGCGGACCTCGTCGCCGAGGCCGGCGCCCAGCGGGTCGACGTCCCGCTCGTCGACCGCGACGGGACTCCCGCCGTGGACCTCGACGGCCTCGAGCGCGCGCTCGCGGCGGGAGCCCGCGCCGTGCTGCTGTGCCACCCGCACAACCCGGTCGGCGTCGTGCACCCGCCCGCGACGCTGCGCCGCATCGCCGAGCTCGCGCGCGAGCACGGGGCGACCGTGGTCAGCGACGAGATCCACGGCCCGCTGGTCCACGAGCGGGGCACGTTCACGCCGTTCCTGGACGTGTCCGACGACGCGCGCGAGGTCGGCGTCTGCGTCACGGCGGCGAGCAAGGGGTGGAACGTCGCCGGCACCAAGTGCGCGCTCATGGTCGGCCAGTCCGAGCGCGCCGTCGCCCTGCTCGACGGCATGCCCGAGGAGGTCGGCTTCCGCACGAGCATCCTCGGCCTGAACGCGAGCATCGCCGCCTTCCGCGACGGGGACGAGTGGCTCGTGGGAGCGCTCGCCGCGATCGACGCCAACCGCCGCCTGCTCGCCGACCTGCTGGCCGAGCACCTGCCCGCGGTGCGCTACCGCGTGCCGGACGCGACCTACCTCGCCTGGCTCGACTTCCGCGACGCCGGGTGGGGCGACGACCCGGCCGAGCGCGCGCTCGCGGCGGGCGTCGCCCTCGTCCCGGGTCGGGCCTTCGGCGCCGAGGGCCGCGGCCACGCCCGCCTCAACCTGGCCTGCTCCCCGGACGTCCTCACGGAGGCCGTCCACCGCCTGACCCGCGCCTGACCACCCCCACGCCCCGGAGGCGGCCCGCGGCGGACGCGCTCGCGACACCAGAGCCCGCTCTCGACCGCGGAGCGTCGTCGCGAGACACGCCGGCGTGTCCGGTCACGCCGCTCCGCACTCGCGCGACGGGGCTCCGCAGGTGCGACGACGCTCCGCACTCGCGCGACGGCGCTCCGCACGTGCGACGACGCTCCGCACTCGCGCGACGGCGCTCCGCAGGTGCGACGGGGCTCCGCAGGGGGTCAGTCGCGGCCCGTGACGAGGCGGCGGAGGGTGTCCATCGGGATCTTGGGGGTGCGGTCCGCGTGGAGGAGGCCGTTGGTCTCCTGGCCCGTGTCCGTGAGCTGCGTCCAGCAGAACCCGGCGATGGGTGCGCACTCGCGGACGGCGTCGAGCAGGTCCCCGACGCGCGCGGCGAAGTCGTCGTCGGACGTCGCCGTCGAGTAGCCCCACGCGTCGTCGCGCCCGCCCGCGTAGCTGACGCCGCCGAACTCGGTGAGCATGAGCGGCTGCCCGCGGTCGGGCACGTCGACCAGGCGCACGCGCCGGCCCGCAGGCCCGATGCCGTCGAGCAGCGTCCGGACGGCGTCGGGCGTCCCGTACCGCGCGCGCAGCTCGTCGCCGCGCTCGGCGTAGTCGTGGATCGACCAGATGTCGGAGTCGGTGTGCTCCCAGCCGTCGTTCGAGACGACGGGCCGCGTCGGGTCGAGGGCACGCGTCAGGTGCGCGAGCCCGAGCGAGTAGTGCTGCTGCGCCGGGTCGTGCGCACCGTGCTGGATGCCCCAGCTCTCGTTGAGCGGCACCCACGTGACGATGCTCGGGTGCGACAGGTCGCGGCGCACGAGCTCGGCCCACTCGTCGGCCAGCAGCTGCACCGACCGCGGTGAGAACGCGTACGCGTTCGCCGTCTCGCCCCACAGCGTGAGGCCCAGCCGGTCGGCCCAGAAGAGGAACCGCGGGTCCTCGGCCTTCTGATGCACGCGTGCCGAGTTGAAGCCGAGCTCCTTGATCAGCTCGACCTCGCGCCGCAGCGCGTCGGCGCTCGGCGCCGCGAGGTGGCTCTCCTCCCAGTACCCCTGCTCGAGCACCGAGCGGAGGTAGTAGGGGCGGTCGTTGAGCAGGAAGCGCCCGTGCTCGACGGCGACGCTGCGCAGGCCGACGTAGGACGCGACGACGTCGCGCGACGCGGCCCCGGTCGTGCCCGTGCCAGGCACCGCGTCGCCAGGTACGACGTCGACCCACGCGTCCAGGAGCGTCGGGCGCTCGGGCGACCAGAGCAGCTCCTCGTAGCGCTGCCCGTTGTGCTGGGTGGGCAGGTCGACGGTCACGCGCACGTCGCGCTCGGCCGTGCGGACCCACTGCTCCGCGAGCACCTCGTCGTCGTGCGCGACGCGCAGCGCGAGCGTCACGGGTCCGCGCGGGCGCTCGCTGAGGCGCACGGTCGCGTGCAGCGCACCGGTGGGCAGGTCGCTGCGCCACGCGAGCTCGGCGACGTGCAGCCGCGGGACGGCCTCGAGCCACACGGGCTGCCAGATGCCCGTCGTGCGGTGGTACCAGATCGAGTGCGGCTCGGGCCGCCAGTCCTGCTTGCCGCGCGGCTGGGCGACGTCGAGCGGGTCGTCCTCGGCGCGCACCACGAGCGCGACGTCGGGACCCTGCGACGCGACCACCGACGTGACGTCGAACGAGAACGGCGTCTGGCCGCCCACGTGCCGGCCGAGGTGCACGCCCCCGAGCCACACCTCCGCAGCGTGGTCGACGGCGCCCAGGTGCAGCACGAGGCGGTCGCCCTGGGTGCCGAGGCCGGCCCGCTCGAGGTCCGCCGCGCCGAGCGTGCGCCGGTACCAGACCACGTGCTGGTGGGGGTCCCCGACGCCCGACGCGCTCGACTCGGGCGGGAAGGGGACCTCGATGTGCCGCGTGAAGGGATCGCCCTCATCGCCCGGGGCGAGGCCGAACCACCGGGCGTCGCGGCCGACGTCGTCCGGGTCCGCCGCGAAGTCCCAGGTCCCGCAGAGGTCGGCCCAGGCCGGGCGGACGAGCTGGGGCCGCGGGTAGGTGCCGTCCCCCTGGCTCGCGCGCAGCACGGGCGTCCCGCTCGCGACCGCGGCGTCGGCCGTGCCGCCCGCGTCCTCGGCGCCCAGGCTCCCCGGCGCGTCCCCGATCGGCGTGCTCACAGCGTGCTCCCTCCGTCGGCGGCGGTCGCCGCCTGCGTGCTCTCGCGCACCACCAGCCGGTGCCCGACGACGTGCGCCGTGCCCGTCGTTCCGCCCGGGCCGCCCTCGGGCGGGTCGAGCAGCAGGCCGATCGCCGTCTCCGCGATCGCCCGCTTGTCGGGGGCCACGGTGCTCAGGCTGGGCACGCTGTAGCGGCCCTCCTCGATGTCGTCGATGCCGATCACGGCCACGTCCGCGGGCGCCGTGAGGCCGCGGTCGCGCAGCGCGCGCAGCGCCCCGAGCGCGAGCAGGTCGTTGAAGCAGAAGACGGCGTCGGGCGGCTCGGGCAGCGCGAGCAGGGCCGCCATGGCGTCCGCGCCGTCGGACCGGTGGAAGTCGTGCACGGTCGCGACGAGCTCCGGGTCCGCGGGGATCCCGGCCAGCTCGAGCGCACGGCGGTACCCCTCGAGGCGCAGCGTCGCGGTCTCGGCGGGCGTCGCGTCGCCCGAGCGCGGGTCCTTGGCGCCGATCGCGGCGATGCGCCGGCGGCCCAGCCCGATGAGGTGCTCCGTCGCGGTCTGCGCCGCGGCACGGTTGTCGATCGCGACGTGCGGGAAGTGCGCCTCGTCGCCGATGTGCTCGCCGAGCAGGACGAGCGGCGTGTCGTCCATCCGGTGGCGCAGGTCCTCGGCGCTCACGGCCAGCGGGCTGAGCACGAGCCCGTCCATGAGCGGCATGTCGACGCCGTCGCTGATGGCCCGCTCGGACTCCGCCTGGCCGTCGGTCTGGTTCAGCAGGACGGTGAGCTGGCGGGCCTTGGCCGCGCGCACGAGCGCGGACGCGATCTCGGCGAAGTAGGGCTGCGTGAGCTCGGGCAGCGCGACGGCGATCATCCCGCTGTTGCCGCGGCGCAGGTGGCGCGCCGCGACGTTGGGCCGGTACTGCAGCTGGCTCAGCGCGTCCTCGACCTTGGCGCGCGTGTGGGCCGTGATGGTGCCCTTGCCGTTGACGACGTTCGAGACCGTCTTGATGGACACGCCCGCCCGCTCGGCGACGTCCTGCAGCCGGATCCTGGCCACGTCGCCACCTCCCTCGCTGTCTGCCGGACGGTCATCGTGCCCCGTCGACGGCGCCCCCTGCCGTCCCGTCCCGTCGTCACCGGATCGTTGCCCGGAGAAGGCCTGCTCGAGTGGCGCGGAGCGCGGTACGGGGCGACAGTAACGACGCCGACACGTTTCGTACAAGGTTTACCACCGAGTCTGTACAAGGTTTACCAGCATGAGGTAGGAACGGTCGTACAAGGTTTACCGGGAGCGGCTCGGCGCTGCGCCGAGCCGGTCGACCTGCGACAGGGAGCTCAACGATGAGAACCACGAGGCACGCCCACCGACGTCGGCTCGCAGCCGGCGCCCTGACCGCGACGGCAGCCCTGGTGCTCGCCGCGTGCGGCGGGGGCATGACCCCGGAGGAGGCCGCCGGCGGCGGCGACGCCGCCGAGGCACCCGAGTTCACGGGGGAGTACACCGGCCCCGACGTCGAGCTCTCCTACTGGAACGGCTTCACCGGCGGTGACGGCCCGTTCATGCAGGAGATGGTCGACGCCTTCATGGAGGAGCACGACAACATCACGATCGTGCCCAACACCATCCAGTGGGCCGACTTCTACCAGCGCGTCCCGGCGGCTGTGAACGCCAACGAGGGCCCGGACGTCGGCGTCATGCACGCCGACCAGCTCGCGACCAACGCCGTGCGCAACGTCATCGTCCCCCTCGACAACGTGGCCGAGGCGCTCGAGCTGTCCGAGGACGACTTCAGCGAGGAGGTCTGGAGCGCGGGCCTGTACGAGGACCAGCGCTACGGCATCCCGCTCGACGTCCACTCGCTCGCGATGTTCTACAACACCGAGCACTTCGCGGCGGCCGGCATCACGGAGCCGCCGACGGACCAGGAGTCGTTCATGGCGGCGCTCGACGCGCTCCAGGCGGCCGGCTACCCCCAGCCGTTCTGGATGCCGGCGCGGTGGCCCGGGCACCTGATGTTCCTCACGCTCCTGTGGCAGAACGGCGGCCAGCCGTACTCCGACGACGGCACCGAGGCGACCTTCGCCTCGCCCGAGGGCATCGAGGCGCTCGAGTGGATGCGGTCGATGGTCGACGAGGGCTACAGCCCGTCCGACGTCGCGCAGGACTCGCAGTACGTCGCGTTCAAGAACGGCGAGACGTCGATCACCTGGGACGGCATCTGGCAGATCAACGACCTCGAGGCGTCCGGCCTGCCGTACGCGCTCGCGCCCGTGCCGACGATCTTCGACGAGCAGGCGTTCTGGGCGAACTCGCACCAGTTCTTCATGACCAAGCAGGCCACCGGTGACGAGAACAAGGCGGCCGCTGCGCAGGTCTTCATCGCCTGGATGAGCGAGCACTCGGCCGAGTGGGCCGGTGCCGCGATGATCCCGGCGCGCACGTCCGTGCAGGAGGAGGGCGCGCTCGAGGGCACGCCCCAGGAGCCGATCGCCGGGCTGCTGGACAGCGTGCGGTTCCTGCCCGCCGTCCCCGGCCTCGGCCAGGTCACGACGGAGACCATCGAGCGGGCCGTCGCCGACGCCGTGCTCGGCCAGCAGGAACCGGCCGCAGCGCTCGAGGGCACGCAGGGCCAGGCGACCGAGCTCATGGCGGAGAACGCCGAGAGCTTCGGGGGCTGACATGACGACGACGCGCGTCGCGGCGCCCGGGGACACGGTGGATGCTCTGCAGCACAGCCGCAGGGCGCCGCGACGTGGCGTCGCCAAGCACGGGAAGGCCACGCCGTGGCTCTTCCTCAGCCCGTACCTCGTGCTGTTCGGGCTCTTCGTCATCGCGCCCGTGCTGTACGGCGCGTGGATCAGCCTGCACCGGTGGGACTACACGCTGCCGGGCAAGCCGTTCGTCGGCCTGGAGAACTACCAGGACCTGTTCGACCCGTCGTCCACGGTCTACGCGGACTTCTGGAACTCCATGCAGGCGACGGGGATCTTCACGCTCGCGAGCGTGCCGCTGCTCATGGTCATCCCCTTGGTCGTGGCGCTCGTGATGAACAAGAAGTTCCCGGGCCGGAACCTGTTCCGGGCCGTGTACTTCGCGCCCTACGTCCTCGGCGTCGCCGTCGTCGCGGTGCTGTGGCGCTACCTGCTCGACAACAACTTCGGCCTTGTCAACTACTACCTCGGCCTGCTCGGGCTGCCGGACGACACCGCGTGGACGACGTCGACGCCGGCCGCCTGGGTCTCGCTCGTCGGCGTCACGGTGTGGTGGACGCTCGGGTACAACTCGGTGATCTACCTCGCGGCGCTCCAGGACATCCCGCGCGAGCTCTACGAAGCGGCCCGGGTCGACGGCGCCAACGCGTGGCAGCAGTTCCGCAACGTGACCATCCCGGGGCTGCGGCCGGTGCTCGTGTTCATCACGATGATCACGATCCTGGCCTCGGCGAACATGTTCGGGCAGTCGTACCTCATCACGCAGGGCGGGCCGGGCCGCGAGACCCGGACCGCGATCTACGAGATCGCCGAGACGGGCCTCCGCCAGTACCAGATGGGCTCGGCGGCCGCGATGAGCTACGTGCTCACCGCGTTCCTCATGGTCCTCAGCGTGGTGATCTTCTGGCTCTTCCGCGAGAGGAAGTCGTCATGACCGCCGACGTCGAGACCCGTCCCGAGGCGCCCGTCGCGCGGCGCCGCAGGAGCTCGGGCGAGGTGGGGGACAAGGGTGGCCCGCGCGTCGTGCTGCGGTACGCCCTCCTGATCGTGCTCGGGCTGCTGTTCCTCAGCCCGCTGATCTTCATGATCGTGACGTCGTTCAAGACGCGCGGCGAGGCGACGTCGATCCCGCCGTCGTGGATCCCCGACCCGTTCACGACGCAGGCCTACGAGACGATCCTCACGGCACCTGGCACGCCGGTCCTGCGCTGGTTCGCCAACAGCCTCGGGGCCGCGATCGCCCACTCGGCGATCGTCGTCGCGACGTCGGCCATGGCGGCCTACGCGCTCGCGCGGATGGAGTTCCGCGGCCGTGGGTTCGTGTTCGGGCTGATCATCGCGACATTGTTCGTGCCGCCGGTGATCCTCATCATCCCGAACTACCTCATCGTCGGTGAGCTCGGCTGGCTCAACACGCTCGTCGCGGTCATCGTGCCGACGGCAGCGTCGGCCTTCGGCGTCTTCTTCCTGCGGCAGTTCTTCCTCGGCATCCCCGAGGAGCTCGAGGAGGCGGCGCGGCTCGACGGTGCGAGCCCGGTCCAGATCTTCGTCAAGGTCATGCTGCCGCTGTCCCGGCCTGCCCTCGCGACGCTCGCGCTGCTCGCGCTGCTGACGAACTGGAACGACTTCCTCTGGCCGGTCTACGTGCTCTTCAGCCCCGAGCTCCAGACGCTGCCCGCGGGCCTGTCGACGCTGCAGTCCGCGAACTCGGTCCGCTACGACCTGCTGATGGCGGGTGCGGTGGTCGCGAGCGTGCCGGTGCTCCTTCTGTTCGTGTTCCTGCAGCGCTTCATCATCGAGGGCGTCTCCCGCTCGGGCCTCAAGGGATGAGGGCCCGCCTGGCCGTCGCCGTCGTCTGCCTCCTCCTCCTCGCGGGCTGCGGCGACGGCCGGGAGGGCGGCGGCGCCGAGGAGCCGGCCGCCGCGGCGACCGAGGGCGCCTCGCCGGCACCCGAGGACGACCCGGTGCACGGCGTCAACCCCGTGGTCGACGACGACTTCCCCGACCCCGACGTGCTCGAGGTCGACGGCACGTCCTACGCCTACGCGACCAACGGCAACCTGCGGAACGTCCGGGTGGCGAGCTCGACGGACCTCGTCGAGTGGACCGAGCTCGACGACGCGATGCCGCAGCTGCCCTCCTTCGTCATCCCGGGCAAGACGTGGGCGCCCGAGGTGAGCGAGGTCCAGCCCGGCCGGTTCGTCCTCTACTACACGGCGACGAACTACCGCCCGACGCTCCAGTGCATCGGCGTCGCCGTCGCCGACTCGCCCGAGGGGCCGTTCGAGCCCGTCGGCGAGGGCATGCTCGTGTGCCCCGAGGACGAGGGCGGCGCCATCGACGCGTCGACGTTCGTCGACCCGGCCGACCCGGCGGGCACGCGGTACCTGCTGTGGAAGAACGACGGCAACTGCTGCGGGCTCGACACCTGGCTGCAGATCGCACCGCTCACGCCCGACGGCACGGCGCTCGCCGGCCCCGCCACGAAGCTCGTCCGGCAGGACCTGCCGTGGGAGGGGCACCTCGTCGAGGCGCCGACGCTCGTCGAGCGAGACGGCACCTACGTCCTGCTCTACTCGGCGAACGACTACGGCGGCCCGGCCTACACGATCGGGTACGCGACGGCGTCGTCGGTGCTCGGCCCGTACACGAAGAACCCGGAGCCGCTCTTCGCGACCGAGATGTTCGACGGCCGGTACGTCGGACCGGGCGGGCAGGACGTCGTCGTCGGCCCGGACGGCGAGGACCGCCTGGTCTTCCACTCCTGGTACGGCGAGAACACCTACCGCGCGATGAACGTCCTGCCGCTCACGTGGCAGGACGGCCACCCGGTCGTCGCGCCCGACTGACCCCCACGTGCGACGGGGCTAGGTCAGGCGGCGTCGAGGATGTCGACGACGAAGACCAGCGTCGCGTTCGGCGGGATGCTGCCGTCCGGGGTCCCGCTCGGGCCGTAGCCCTTGTCGCCCGGGATCACCAGGAGCACCTGGCTGCCGACCGTCTGGCCGATGAGGCCCTCGTCCCAGCCGGGGATGACGGACTGCGTGCCGATCGTCGTCTGGAAGGGCTCGCCGCGGCTCCACGAGGAGTCGAAGGGCTCGCTCGGGTCGTCGTACAGCCAGCCGGTGTACTGCACGGTGATGCTCTGCTCGGCCTGGACCTCCGGGCCCGTGCCCTTGATGAGCGGCTGGGCGACGAGCGCCCCGGGCGCGGCCGCGCCCTCGGGGATCTCGATCGACGGCGCGCCGTCGTCCGCGAGCGTCACGACCGGCAGGCCCTCGGGCGGGACGACCGTCTCGCCCTCGGCGCGGGTCGGGACCGTGCGGGCGTCGGTGACCTCGATCGCCATGATCGTGGCGGGGTAGGCGGGTCCCTGCTCGGTCTCCTCGCCACCCGGTGCGGCGAACAGCACGCGCACGCCGACGTTCTGGCCGATGATCGCGTCGCGCAGCGCCTTGACGAACGTCGAGTCGCCCAGCGCGAGGGACTCGGACGCCGCCGACTCCCAGGTCGAGCCGAGCACGGTGCCGTCGTCGCCCGAGACGGCGACGTACTGGATGGTCACCGACTGGTCCGCGCCGATCTCGTCGCCCGTGCCCTCGACGTCCACGCGCGCGACCGGCGCGGTGACGGTGAAGGGCTGGTCGAACGTCAGCGTCGGCGCCGCGCCCAGGTCGCCCTCGACGACGACGGCGTCGAGCGCGGCGACGTCCTCCTCGGTGGCCTCGGGCGCCTCCTGCGACACGTCGTCCGTCGTCGCGGACTCGCTCGGCTCGGGCTCGGGGCTCCCGCCCGAGCACCCGGTGAGGGCCAGGGCGGCGGTGAGGGTGATGGCGGCGGCCAGGCGTCGGCGCACAGAGGATCCTTCGTCGTCGGTCGTCGTCCCGCGACGCGTGGGCGTCGGACGGGCGGCTCGTCCGCGGCGGCGGACCGTCAGCCAGGGTACGTCGTGTTCCTGGGAGGCCGCTGGGAGCGTCACGCCCGAGCGCCGCCGCGCGGGGGCCGGGCGATGATGGCGGCATGACGTCGAGCCGCGGGTCGTGGGGCGCTGTGCCGAGCCCCGTGCCGCCCGTCCCGCCGCCGCCGACCGGTGGCCCGCTGCGCTTCGCGATCGTGGGCAGCGGGTGGCGGGCGACGTTCTTCTGGCGCATGGCCCACCTCGTGCCGGACCGCTTCGAGGTCACGGGGGTCGTCTCGCGCAGCGCCGAGCGCGGCGCCGAGGTGACCGCGCGCTGGGGCGTGCCGACGTACCGCACGCTGGACGACCTCCTCGCCGCGGGGCGGCCCGAGCTCGTCGTCGTCTCGGTGCCCTGGGCCGTGACGCCCGGGGCGACCGTCGCGCTGGTCGAGGCGGGCGTGCCCGTGCTCGCCGAGACGCCGCCCGCGCCCGACCGGGACGCGCTGTGGGAGCTCTGGGCGCGCGTCGGGTCGTCGGGTCTCGTCCAGGTCGCGGAGCACAGCCCCTTCCTGCCCGAGCACCAGGCGCGTGCGGCGCTGCTGCACGACGGCGTCGTCGGGGACGTCTCGCAGGTGCAGGTCTCCTCGACGCACCAGCACCACGCGGTCGCGGTGATCCGACGGATGCTCGCGGCGGGCGCGGGCGCGGGCGCGGGGGCGCGCGCGGCAAGGACGGGGCCGCCGTTCGACCCGTTCTCCCCGGTCACCGTCGTCGCCCGGCGGTTCGAGGCGCCGCTCCTCGACCCCCGCAGCCGCGCCGGCTGGACGGGCGACACCGCGCCGAAGCAGGCCCGCACAGTCCTCGCGATGCTCGACCTCGGCGGTGGTCGCAGCGCGCTGCACGACTTCACCGACAACCAGTGGCGCAACCCGCTGCGGGTCGACCGGCTGGTCCTCCGCGGCAGCCACGGGGAGGTGACGAACGACCGGGTCGCGCGCTGGGTGGACCCGCGCACCGTCGTCACCAGCCCGATCGTGCGCACGCAGGGCGGCGTCGGCCAGGACATGGACGGGTTCGACCTGGCGCACCTGGCCTTCGAGGGCCGCGTGGTCTACCGCAACCGGTTCGACGGCGCCCGGCTGGCCGACGACGACATCGCCGTCGCCGAGCTGCTCGACCGCAGCCGCGCCTGGGTGCGCGACGAGGGTCCGCCGCCGTACCCGCTCGCCGACGGCGCGCAGGACCACCTGGTCGCGATGGCGATCGAGGAGGCCGTCGCCACGGGCGCCCCGGTCACGACCCCGCGCGCACCCTGGTCCCCCTGATCTGCTTCCGGCCCACGTCACCCACCTCGGCGGCGGCACAAGAAGGCCGGACGGGCGTTCGACGCGCGGCGGGGCGCGTCCGGTGTGAGCCTGGGGGCATGCGATTCGGGTACACGCTGATGACCGAGCAGAGCGGCCCGCGGGAGCTCGTGCGCCACGCCGTCGACGCCGAGCGCGTCGGCTTCGACTTCGAGGTCTCGAGCGACCACTACTTCCCGTGGCTCGACGAGCAGGGGCACGCGTCGTACGCGTGGGCGGTCCTCGGCGCCGTCGCGCAGGCGACGAGCCGGGTCGAGCTCATGACCTACGTGACCTGCCCGACCATCCGGTACCACCCCGTCGTCGTCGCGCAGAAGGCGGCGACGCTCGGCGTGCTCAGCGAGGGCCGCTTCCTGCTCAACCTGGGCGCAGGGGAGAACCTCAACGAGCACGTCGTCGGCGAGCGCTGGCCGGCGGTCGTGGAGCGGCACGACATGCTCGAGGAGGCGGTCGAGATCATCCGGCTCCTGCTCGACGGCGAGCGGCTCAACTTCGACGGGCAGCACTTCCGCGCGGACCAGGCGTACCTGTGGGACCGCCCCGAGGAGCCGGTGGAGATCGGCGTCGCCGTCTCGGGCGCCGTGTCGATCGAGCGGTTCGCGCCCCTCGCGGACCACCTCGTGACGACCGAGCCCGAGGCGTCGATCCTCGAGAAGTGGGACGCGGTGCGCGAGGAGCACGGCGAGGGGGCGTCGCGGAAGATCGGCCAGATCCCCATCTGCTGGGACACCGACGCCGAGGCGGCCAAGGAGCGCGCGCACGAGCAGTTCCGCTGGTTCGGCGGCGGCTGGAAGGTCAACGCGGACCTGCCCACCACGGAGGCGTTCGCGGGCGCCTCGCAGTTCGTCCGGCCCGACGACGTGGCGGAGTCGATCCCCTGCGGGCCGGACCTCGACGCGATCGTGGAGGCGGCGTCGGCGTTCTGGGAGGCCGGGTTCACCGACCTCGCGCTGGTCCAGGTGGGCGAGGAGAAGCAGCAGGAGTTCCTCGACCAGGCGGCCGGGCCGCTGCTCGAGCGGCTGCGCGCCGCGGCGCCGGACTCCTGAGCGCGGTCGGGCCGCGCGCCTGAGCGCCGACGGGCGCGTGCGTCCGAGCACTGCCCGCCCTGGAGAGAACCCCGCCGCCCGACGTCGCCTCGGTAGAGTCCGGCGCGAGCGCCGCGCGCGCACCGGCCGTCAGGAGGCACGCCATCGACACCCCCCGCACGACGATCTCGCAGATCGCCGCCGAGGCCGGCGTGTCGGTGCCGACCGTGTCCAAGGTGCTCAACGGGCGGGCCGACGTCGCGAGCGAGACCCGGGCGCGGATCGAGCAGCTCATCAAGCAGCACGGCTACCAGCGCCGGCGCACCGCGACGCCGCCGGGTCCGCGGCTCGTCGACCTCGTCTTCCACGAGCTCGGCGGCCCCTGGGCGCTCGAGATCATCACGGGCGTCGAGCGCGTGGCGCGCGAGCAGGGCGTCGAGGTCGTGCTCTCGGAGTGCGGCGGGCACCGCACGCCCCGCCAGGAGTGGCTCGACAGCGTGCTCGCGCGAAGGCCGGCCGGCGTGATCATGGTGTTCTCCGATCTCGACCACGACCAGCGCGCCCAGCTCGAGGCGCGGTCGATCCCGTTCGTCGTCGTCGACCCCGTGGGCGAGGAGCAGGGCGGCGTCCCCTCGATCGGGTCGGCGAGCTGGACGGGCGGCCTCGTCGCGACCCGCCACCTCATCAACCTCGGCCACGAGCGGATCGCGGTCATCGGCGGCCCCGCCGAGACGCTCGCGAGCCGCGCCCGGATCGCGGGCTACCGCGACGCGCTCGTCACGAGCGGCATCACGGTCGACGAGGACCTCGTGCGCAACGGCGACTTCTACGTGGGCGGTGGCTACGAGCACGGCCGCAGCCTCCTCACGCTGCCCGAGCGCCCGACGGCGATCTTCGCGGGCAGCGACCTGCAGGCGCTCGGGGTGCTCCGGGCGGCGCGCGACCTCGGCCTCGACGTGCCGGGCGACCTGTCCGTCGTCGGCTACGACGACCTCCCCGTGGCGAGCTGGATCACGCCGTCGCTCACGACCGTCCACCAGCCGCTGGTCGAGATGGCGGACGCCGCGACGCGGCTCGTGCTCGAGCTGGCCGCCGGGCGGCGCCCGCGCACGGTCCGGATGGACCTCGACGTGCACCTCGTCGTGCGCGAGAGCACGGCACCGCGCCGCGCCGCGGACACCCCGTCCGCGGCCGGCCCCGTACAGTAGGGCGACCCATCACGAGCGGCCGAGAGATCTGGCTCGACGACGCCGCAGCAACCCCCCGACGCCGGGTGAGGGTGCTCACGCCAGGACCGATGGAGCAGCATGGACGACGCCCCGCGCCCCGCGCGCCCCGCCGGCCTGCCCGACCGCCTGGTGCGCGGCGGGCCGACGGTCTCCTTCGAGCTCTACCCGCCGCGCAGCGAGGCGTCCGCCGCCACGCTGCGCACCACGATCGAGCACCTCGCGGGCGCCCGGCCGGACTTCTTCTCGGTCACGTACGGCGCCTCGGGCTCCTCGCGCGAGAGCTCACGTGACGTCGTCCGGCACGTGCTCGACAGCACGGACGTCCCGGTCGTCGCCCACCTGACGTGCCTCGGCAGCCCGCCCGACGACGTGCGCGGGGTGGCCGAGCAGCTCGTCGCCCTCGGTGTGCGCGACTTCCTCGCGCTGCGCGGGGACCCGCCCGCGGGCGTCCCCGAGTGGACGCCCGACCCGCACGGCCTCCAGCGCGCGAGCCAGCTCGTCGAGCTGCTGCGCGGGCTGTCGGGCGACCTGCCCGACCACGACCGGCTGAGCATCGCCGTCGCGGCGAACCCCACGGCGCTGCACGCCTCGCCCACCGACCCGCTCCTGCCGGACGCCGGGAGCTGCGGCGACCTCCTCGCCCTGCGCGCCAAGCAGGACGCGGGCGCCGACCACGCGATCACCCAGGTGTTCTTCGACCCCGAGGACTACGTGCGCTACGTCGACACCGCGCGCGCGGCGGGCATCGACCTGCCGCTGCTTCCCGGCGTCGTGCCGCTCACCGACCCGCGCCGGCTGCGGCGGCTCGAGGAGGTCAGCGGCGTCGCCGTGCCGACGCGCGTCCTCGCGGCGCTCGAGTCGGAGGACGACGCCGCCGCGCGGGTCGCGGTCGGCCGCGCCCTGGGCGCCGAGCT
>NZ_JACVQL010000320.1 GCF_019733465.1 Actinotalea ferrariae
CCGACGCACCGAGCCGGGGCCTGGCCGACGTCGTGCTGCTCGCCGACGACGACGCGCCGGGGCCGCACGTGCGCGTCACCGTGGAGGGCGACGCCGACGACGTCGCGCCGTCGGTCGGGGCCGCGGTGTACCGGATCGCGCAGGAGTCGGTCACCAACGCGCGCCGCCACGCGCGCGGCGCGCGCCGGGTCGAGGTGCGCGTGCACGCCGGGCGCGACGTCGTGCGGCTCGACGTCACCGACGACGGCGAGCCGGCCGGCCGGACGGCGGGGGAGGGCTACGGTCTGGCAGGCATGAGGGAACGAGCGGCGCTGCTGGGCGGGACGTGCGAGGCCGGTCCGCGGCCCGACGGCGGGTGGGCGGTCACGGCCGAGCTCCCGCGGACCGGACCGGCCGTATGAGCGTGCGGGTGGTGCTCGCCGACGACCAGGAGATCGTGCGGACCGGGCTGCGGATGATCCTGGACGCGCAGCCGGGCATCGAGGTGCTCGCCGAGGCCGGCGACGGGCAGCGGGCCGTCGAGCTCGCACGGTCGCTGCGCCCGGACGTGTGCCTGTTCGACATCCGCATGCCCGTGATGGACGGCATCGCGGCGACGCGCGCGCTCGCCGGGCCGGGCGTCGACGACCCGATCCCCGTCGTCGTCATCACGACGTTCGACCTCGACGAGCACGTGTACGACGCGCTGCGTGCCGGCGCGCGCGGGTTCCTGCTCAAGGACGCTGGTCCGGCGATGCTCGCCCAGGCCGTGCACGCCGCGGCGGCCGGGGACGCGCTCATCGCCCCCGCGGTGACGGCGCGGCTGCTGCGGGCCTTCGCGACGACGCCGGCGCCGCGGGGGGCCGCGGCGCCGCAGCCGATCGACGCGCTCACCGAGCGCGAGGAGCAGGTGCTGCTCGAGGTCGCGCGCGGGCGGACCAACGACGAGATCGCCGTCGCGCTCTACGTGAGCCTCAGCACGGTCAAGACCCACGTCGCCAACCTGCTCGCCAAGCTCGGCGTGCGGAACCGCGTCGAGCTCGCGCTGTGGGCGTACCAGACCGGGCGCATCGACGCGGGCAGCTAGGGCGCCCTCGCGAGACGGGCGCCCGCGAACGGGGCGCTCGCGCGGACCGGGCGCTCCCACGTCCGGGCTCGGCCGAAAGGACGAGGTCGCTGCGGCCGCCCGGCCGATCCGCTGACGCCCCGCGCTCGCCACGATCGACGCATGACGACGATCGAGGTCCCCAGCCAGGACCGGCAGCACCCGTCGGGGGTCCGGCCGAGCGCACCACCCGCCGCACGCCGGGCACCGAGCCGGAAGCGTCGGCGAGCGCCCGAGTGGGTGCTGCCGACCGGCCTGATCCTGCTCAGCCTCGTCCCCATGGTCGCGGGCAGCGTCCGGCTCGCGTCGCTCAGCGGCACCGTGGACACGGGCGACGCGCTCGGGCCGGCGCCCGCGCCGACGGCGGCTCTCGTCGCGCACATCGTCAGCGTGACGGTCTACATGCTGCTCGGCGCGCTGCAGTTCCACCGCGGGCTGCGGCGCCGTCGGCCGCGCTGGCACCGGGTCGCCGGCCGCGTGACCGCGCCCGCGGGGCTCGTCGCGGCGCTCAGCGGCGTGTGGCTCGCCGTCGCCGCCGTCGGTCCGCACGACAACGGGCCGATGATCGGGCTGCGCGTCGTCGTCGGCCTCGCGATGGCCACGAGCCTCGTGCTCGGTGTCCGGACTGTCCTGCGGCGCGACCTGCGGGCCCACCGCGCGTGGATGGTGCGCGCGTACGCACTCGGTCAGGGCGCCGGGACGCAGGCGGTCGTGCTCACCGTCGGCGCGGCGGTGCTCGGGGAGCTCGGCGGCCTCACCGAGGCCGTGCTCTTCGCCGCGTCCTGGGGGCTCAACCTCGCGATCGGCGAGTGGGCGATCCGCCGCTGGTGACGGCGGCTCACCCCGCGCCGAGGTCGTCCAGCGCCTGGGCGAGCGCGGCCCACGCGGCGCCGTCGGGCAGCGCGGCGATCTGCCGCCGCAGCTCCCGCGCACGCTCCGCGACCTCGCGCTCGGGCTCGTCGAGCAGCGCCGCGTAGCGCTCGTCGGCGACGTACGCCGGCGGGGTCGCGAGCATCGCGACGGCGTCGAGGAAGATGGCGAGCCGCCGCGCCCTCGGCCCCGGGCCCTCGTCGTCGGGCGCGACGGCGACGTAGTCGAACCGGTCCTCCCACAGGCGCCGCGTGGCGTCGTCGGCCGCGAACGTCACGACGGTGCCGAGCGCGGTGCCGCGTGCGTGGTCGTCGTCGTCGAGCGGCGTGCTGCCCGCACGGAACAGCAGCACCTCGTGCGCGATCCGCAGGAAGTTGTCGTCCGTCATCGACGCGCCGACGACGAGCAGGTGCTTGGTCATGAGCAGCGACTGCACGACGGCGCCCATGGGCCGCGACCGGGCGTCGTACCCGACGAAGTCCGAGCGCGAGAGCACGATCGTCTCGGGGAACCGCGCGTCGCCGTGCATCTTGAGCAGCCACGGCGCGCGCGGGACGGCCGGGTTGAACGGGAGCACGGGCATGACGCCGTGGCCGGCGTCGCGCATCGCGCGCTCGTAGAGGTCGTCGTAGTTGGTCGTCACCGCCTCGGCGCACCGCAGCGACGCGAGCAGCGCGTGGGAGAGGCCGTAGCGACCGCCGCCGAGGGTCAGCTCCGCGACGCGCTCGCCGAGCCGTTCCTCGCCGAGCACCCGGCGCAGCAGCTCGGACTGGTCGAGCGGCGAGCGCAGCGACCCGAGATCCACGCCGCCGTCCTCCGCGAGGCGCCGGATGAGCGTGCCCCACGACGGCAGTCCGGCCGACATGCTCACGCCCGCGCCGATGAACAGCGCGAGCGAGCCCTCGGCGACGCGGTCGGCGAGCGCCTGCGCCTCCGCGACCAGCTCGGGCCCGAGCCGCTCCTCGTGACCGCCGCCCAGCGCCCGACGTCGCGCCTGGAAGGCCGCGTGGTCCGACGCGTCCGCCGCGACGAGCACGACGTCGATCCCCAGCATCGCCACCGCGTCGCGGCACGCCGCGAGCACACGGTCGACGACGTCGCCGCGCACCGGGTCGAACCCGCCGCGGCCGACGCCGAGCGTGGGCACCGCGACGACGGGGCGCGGGCGTCCACTGCCCGGGGTCAGGGCCGCGCGGTCGACGTCGTGCAGCGCGGCGGCCAGCCGCTCGGCGAGCGCGGTGACGGCCTCGGCCGCGCGCTCCCGGCCGAGTGTGTGAGCGGCGTCGACGAACCACATGGGGTGCAGGAGGGTGAACGGCGCGGCGTCCTCGCGTGCTCTGCCCCAGCCGCGGTCCGCCCAGCCCTCGGGGCGCAGCCGTGCGATCGCGGCGCGCCGGTCGGCGTCGGGCACGTGCTCGGCGCCGAGCGCGGCCGCCCAGACCGGGGTGACCGAGAACGCGCGGTCGGTCGGCACGACCACCGCGTCGTGGTCGAGGTTCTCGAGCCGCCCGTGGACGACGAACACGTGCCCCGCCCCTGCCATGGGCCGACGCTAACCGCCCCCGTCGCGGCCCGCCGCGCCACCCCGCGCCGCCCGCCCGCCCGCCC
>NZ_JACVQL010000321.1 GCF_019733465.1 Actinotalea ferrariae
CGCTCGACCCGCCCGGGCTCGACCGCGCCCGTGCCCGGCGCCTCGTCGCGACGGTGCTCGCGGGCCAGGGCGGCGTCGCGCTCGACCCGGAGACGGCGGCCGAGCTGCTCGACTGCTACGGCGTGCGCGTGTGGCCGACCGTGCGCGTGCGCGACGAGGAGGAGGCCGTCGCGGCGGCGGAGCGGCTCGGGTGGCCGGTGGCGCTCAAGAGCACGGTCGCGCACCTGCGGCACCGGATTGACCTCGGCGGCGTGCGGCTCGACGTGGCCGGGCCGGCCGCGCTGCGCGAGGCGTACACCCAGATGCGCCGGCAGCTGGGCCCGCTCGCGGCGGGCCAGCCGTTCGAGGTGCAGTCGATGGCCCGCAACGGCGCGGCGTGCGTGATCCGCTCCGCCGAGGACCCGCGCTTCGGTCCGGTCCTCTCGTTCGGGATCGCGGGCGACGCGGTCGACCTGCTCGGCGACGTCATGCACGCCGTGGCGCCGCTGACCGACGCCGACGTCGCCGAGATGGTCCGCGGAGTGCGGGCCGCCCCGCGGCTCTTCGGCTACCGCGGGCTGCCCGCGCTCGACGTCGCCGCGCTCGAGGACGTGCTCGGCCGCGTCGCGGTGATGGCGGACGACCTGCCCGAGCTGCGCTCGCTCGAGCTGCACCCCGTGGTCGTCTCCGAGCAGGGCGCGGCGGTCCTCGCGGCCCGCGTCGAGCTCGGGCCGGCCGGGCGGGCGGACGGCGCGCGCCGGGCGCTGCCGCAGTGAGGGCCCGCCCCGAACGGTGGGAGGATGGGCAGATGCCCGGAACCACGACCGACCTGCGCCGCAGCCTGCACCACGCCGGCTACTACCCGGAGCTCGTGGGCGACGTCCTGGACGTCGCCCTGGGCGGTGAGAAGGTGCTCGGCCACCTCGTGCACCCCGAGACCACGTTCGACTCGGCCGAGGTGCGCCGCCACGTCACCGTCCTGGTGCTCACGCCGACCCGGCTCGTGCTGGCGCACGTCGACGACCACCCCGCCGACGCGGACCACCCGTCGGCGAGCGCGTCGGCCACCACGGAGTCGGTGCCGCTCGCGCACCTGCACACCGTCGCGCTGACCCACGTCGTGCCCGACCCCGAGCGGCACCAGCCCGGAGCCGTCCCGGCCGAGCTGACGCTCGCGCTGGGCTGGGGCGCCGTCCGGCGGATCGACCTCGAGCCGGCGACCTGCGGCGACCCGAGCTGCGACGCCGACCACGGCCTCACCGGCACGAGCTCGCCCGACGACGTCGTCGTGCGCGTCTCGGCCCAGGCCGAGGGCGCCGAGGCCGTCCGCGCGGCGGTCGCCTTCGCGCGCGTGCTGTCCGCGGCGAGCGCGGGGGCGCGGTGACCGCGACGGCGGTGACCGACGCGTTCGCGCAGGCAGGGTTCGTCCGCCCCGACTACGGGGGCCGCTGCCTCGACGCCGTGCTCCCGGCTGCGGCCGCGGCGCTGTGCGCGGGCCTAGGGCAGGACCCGGCGGCGCTGCCCGCGGGGGCCGACGACGCGCGGACCCGGCTCGGCCTGCCCGCCGCGTCGCGCGTCGTCGTGGTCCTCGTCGACGGCCTCGGCCAGGAGCTGCTCACCGAGCGGGCCGGGCACGCACCGTTCCTGCGCAGCCGGTCGGCCGAGACGACGACGCTCACGGTCGGCTACCCCTCGACCACCGCGGCCTCCATGGGCATGTTCGGCACGGGCCGCAGCCCGGGCCGCACGGGTCTCGTCGGCTACACGGTCCGCAACCCCGAGCACGGGGGCCTCGCGAACCTCGTCTCGTGGGACGGCGCGGGTGACGCGACGCGGTGGCAGCGCGAGCCCACGGTCTTCGCGGCGCTGGCCGCCACAGGGGCGCCCGTCACCTCGGTCGGCCCGGCCGCGTTCGCCGGGTCGGGACTCACGGAGGCGGCCCTGCGCGGCGCGACGTACGTGCGTGCCGAGAGCCTCGCGGACCGCGTCGACGCCGCCCTGTACGAGCTCTCGGCGCCTGGCCTGGTCTACCTGTACTGGGGCGACGTCGACAAGGCCGGCCACCAGCACGGGTGGCGGTCCGGCGCGTGGGGCGACGCGCTCGCGGAGGCCGACCGCGAGCTCGGCCGCCTGGCCCGCGGGCTGCCCCGCGGCACGCTGCTGCTCGTGACGGCCGACCACGGCATGGTCGACGTCGACCACGCGCAGCTCGTCGACGTCGCGGCGACGCCCGCGCTGGCGCGGGACGTGGTGCTCGTCGCGGGGGAGCCGCGTGCGAGTCACGTGCACGTGCGCCCGGGCACCGCCGAGGCCGTCGCCGAGCGCTGGCGTGCGACGCTGGGCGACGCCGCGCTCGTGGCGCTGCGGGACGAGGCGGTCGCGGCCGGCTGGTTCGGTCCCGTGGCCGAGCACGTGCTGCCGATGCTGGGCGACGTCGTCGTCGCGGCGCGCGGCGTGGCCGGCGTGACGGACTCCCGGACCCAGACCCCGCACTCGTTGACGCTGCGCGGGATGCACGGGTCGTTCACCCCGGGGGAGATGCTCGTGCCCCTCGTCGTGAGCGGGTAGGAGTGGCTGTGACCCTGCTCGTGGGAGGACGAGAGCTCGTGGACGGACGAGAGCTCATGGACGGAGGAGCGGACCGCGATGGCTGAGCTCGTCTTCTTCAGCGGCACGATGGACTGCGGCAAGTCCACGCTCGCGCTGCAGCTCGACCACAACCACGCGGCGCGCGGCCGTGGCGGGGTCGTCTACACGCGCGACGACCGCGCGGGCACCGACGTCCTGTCCTCGCGCCTGGGCCTGCGCCACTCGGCGGTCGAGGTCCGCGACACGACGGACTTCTGGGACGACGTCGTCCAGCGGCGCAGCCGCGGCGAGCGGGTCGACTACCTCGTGTGCGACGAGGCGCAGTTCTACTCGCCGCAGCAGGTCGAGCAGCTCGCCCAGCTCGTGGACGAGCTGGGCGTCGACGTCTACGCCTTCGGCATCACGGCCGACTTCCGCACCAGGCTCTTCCCGGGCTCGGCACGGCTGATCGAGCTCGCGGACCGCGTCGAGGTGCTCCAGGTGCAGTCGCTGTGCTGGTGCGGCGCGCGGGCGACGCACAACGCGCGGACGGTCGACGGCGTCATGGTCGTCGAGGGCGAGCAGGTCGTGGTGGGCGACACCAAGGGCGCCGACGCCTCCGGGCGTGGGCCCGAGCGCGCGCCCACCATCGCGTACGAGGTCCTGTGCCGCCGGCACCACCTGCGCCGCATGACGAGCGTCGCGGCGCGCGCGACGGCCGGGAAGCCGGACATGCTCCCCCTGGACTCGTTCACGGGGTCCGCGGGCTGACGCGCCGGCGGCTCGTGAGCCCGGGCCCGCGCGTCGGTCCGGGCGTCGGTCGGGGTCAGGTGGTCGGGAGCGTCTACTCCGGCTTGGCGCCGAACACGATCTCGTCCCAGCTCGGCACGCTGGCCCGCCCCTTGCGGGCACGGCGCGCAAGGGGCGGCGGCACGTCGGCGGTCGCGGCCTCGTCGTCGTCGCGGCCCTCCGCCCGCCGGGGAGCGTCGGGCGCGTCGCCCGTCGGC
>NZ_JACVQL010000322.1 GCF_019733465.1 Actinotalea ferrariae
CCGCGCGAGCGGTCGACGAGGCGGCCGCGGCCCTGCGCTGAGGCGCGCGGCACGAGCCTGCCTGATGACGGACGTGCGGCCCGCGAGACCGGGGCCCCACGGTCCGTGCAGCGCCCGCCACGGACGCACGTCGGGCTGCTCGCGCCGCACGGCCCGGGCGCCCGCGTGGTGCCGGACACGCGTTCTGGCGCGTGACCTGCGCCGCCGCTCGTGGACGACGTTGCCGTCGACCCCCGGGGATCGCTAGGTTCGACGCGATCCGCCACCCCGACCCCTCGTGAAGAAGGTGACCCCGCGTGGCCCTACCCCCGCTGACTCCCGAGCAGCGCGCCGCGGCGCTCGAGAAGGCTGCCGCCGCCCGCCAGGCTCGTGCCGAGGTGAAGAACCGCCTCAAGTACTCCCAGGGTTCGCTCGCGGAGGTGATCGAGCAGGGCCGTACCGACGACGTCATCGGCAAGCTCAAGGTCTCCGCGCTGCTCGAGTCCCTCCCGGGCGTCGGCAAGGTGAAGGCCCGCGCGATCATGGCCGACATCGGCATCTCGGAGACGCGCCGGCTGCGGGGCCTCGGCCCGCACCAGGCGCAGGCTCTCATCGAGCGGTTCGGCTGACCGGCGTCTTGGGTGACACGTCCCCCGCGCGTCTGACCGTCCTCGCCGGCCCCACCGCGGTCGGCAAGGGGACCGTCTCGGCGGACATCCGCGAGCGGTACCCCGAGATCTGGCTCTCCGTGTCCGCGACCACGCGGGACCCCCGGCCGGGCGAGGTCGACGGCGTCCACTACCACTTCGTGGGGCCCGAGGCGTTCGCCGAGATGGTCGCTCGCGGCGAGCTCCTCGAGTACGCCGTGGTCCACGGGCGCAACAGCTACGGCACACCGCGGCAGCCGGTCCTCGACCGGCTCGCCGCGGGCCGTCCGGCGCTCCTCGAGATCGACCTCGCGGGCGCCCGTCAGGTGCGGCTCGCGATGCCCGAGGCGAGGTTCGTCTTCCTCGCCCCGCCGTCCTGGGAGGAGCTCGTGCGCCGCCTCGAGGGCCGTGGCACCGAGGACGCGGAGGAGCGTGAGCGTCGGCTGACGACGGCCCGCGTCGAGCTCGCTGCCGCGAGCGAGTTCGACCACGTCATCGTCAACGACGACGTGCGGCGCGCGACGGACGAGCTGGTCGAGGTGATGGGCCTGGCCAGGCGGTAGGATGGGGCGTCGCCCAGGCGTGCGCCGCGTCGCCCGCCTCCGGGCAGGCCCGGCCGGAGACCTGGCAGGGCAGCGAGACCGGACCCCGGTCGACCGCCTGGCGCCACCCCGCACCACCGCGCCGAGGGTGGCTCGCGCACGAGGACCTGAGAGAACACGGAGCTGCACATGGCTGGAACCGTCGCCGCACCCGAGGGCATCACCGACCCGCCGATCGACGAGCTGCTCGCCGCGGCGGACTCGAAGTACGCGCTGGTCATCTACTCGGCCAAGCGTGCCCGGCAGATCAACGCGTACTACTCGCAGCTCAACGAGGGCCTGCTCGAGTACGTCGGCCCGCTCGTCGAGGCGCGCCACCAGGAGAAGGCGCTGTCGATCGCGATGCGTGAGATCAACGCCGGCCTCCTCACGGTCACGCCGACCGAGGGCTGACCCACCCCACCACCCACCGGAGGGCTGACGTGCGGATCGTCCTGGGCGTCAGCGCCGGCATCGCCGCCTACAAGTCGGCGCTGCTCCTCCGGCTCCTCACCGAGGCGGGCCACGACGTGCGCGTCGTGCCGACGCCCGCCTCGCTGCAGTTCGTCGGTCGCGCCACGTGGGAGGCCCTCTCGGGCCACCCCGTGACGACCGACGTCTGGGACGACGTCGCCCGCGTGGAGCACGTCTCCCTCGGCCGCGAGGCCGAGCTCGTCGTCGTCGCCCCCGCCACGGCGGACCTCCTCGCCCGCGCGGCGGGCGGGCACAGCGACGACCTCCTCACGGCCGTGCTCCTCACCGCCCGGTGCCCCGTCCTCATGGCGCCCGCGATGCACACGGAGATGTGGGAGCACCCCGCGACGCGCGCCAACGTCGCCACGCTGCGGTCCCGCGGCGTGCACGTGCTGGACCCGGACAGCGGGCGGCTCACCGGTCCCGACACCGGTCCCGGCCGTCTCCCCGAGCCCGCGGTCATCGCGGCCGCCGCGCTGCGGCTCGTGGGGCAGACCCTGCCGGACGCCGACGGCGACGGCACAGGCGACGGCGTCGTCACGCTGAACGGTGGCGAGCGGGCGCCCGACGAGAGCACGACGCGCGGCGACGGGGGCCAGGACCTCGCCGGGCTGCGCGTCGTGGTCTCCGCCGGCGGGACGCGCGAGCCGCTCGACCCCGTGCGGTACCTGGGCAACCGGTCGACCGGGCGTCAGGGCTGGGCGCTCGCCCGCGCCGCCGCTGCGCGGGGTGCGTCGGTGACGCTCGTGGCGGCGAACGTCGAGCCCTCCGTGCTGACCCCATCGGCACCCGACGACGTCGTCGTGCGGCCCGTCGAGACCACCGCGGAGCTGCGCGCGGCGGTGCGCGAGGCCGCGGCCGACGCCGACGTCGTCGTCATGGCGGCCGCGATCGCGGACTACCGGCCGAGCACCACCGCCGAGCACAAGCTCAAGAAGAGCGACGGGGCCGGGCTGACGCTCGAGCTCGTCCAGAACCCCGACGTCCTCGCCGAGCTCGCCGCCCAGCGGCTCCGCCCCGGACAGGTCGTCGTCGGGTTCGCGGCCGAGACCGGCGACGGCACCGGCGACGTGCTCGACCACGGGCGCGCCAAGGCGATCCGCAAGGGCGCCGACCTCCTCGCGGTGAACGCCGTGGGTGGTGGACGCGGGTTCGGGACGCCCGACAACGAGGTGACGCTGCTCGACGCGACGGGCGCGGAGGTCGGCCGGGCGGCCGGCTCGAAGGACGCCGTCGCGCATGCGCTGTGGGACGCCGTCGTGCGGCTGGTCCCGCCCCCCGTCGACAGCGCCTGACCCGCCGCCACGGGACGGACGGTCGTCCGGGGAGCAGTCGCGGCCCGACTACGCTGACGACCATGAGCGACGACCTGCGCCTGTTCACGTCCGAGTCCGTGACGGAGGGGCACCCGGACAAGGTGTGCGACCAGATCTCGGACGGCATCCTCGACGCGATGCTGGCGCAGGACCCGACGGCACGCGTCGCGGTCGAGACCATGGTCACCACGGGCCTGGTCCACGTCGCGGGCGAGGTCACCACGGAGGCCTACGTCGAGATCCCGCAGGTCGTCCGCGAGGTCCTCAACCGCATCGGCTACACGTCCTCGACGATCGGCTTCGACGCGCACTCGTGCGGCGTCTCCGTGTCGATCGGGCAGCAGTCGCCCGACATCGCCGCGGGCGTGGACAAGGCCTGGGAGCTGCGTCAGGACGCGACGGCCGACGGCTTCGACGACCCGCTCGAGGCGCAGGGCGCCGGTGACCAGGGACTGATGTTCGGGTACGCGAGCGACGACACGCCGTCGCTGATGCCGCTGCCGATCTGGCTCGCGCACCGCCTCGCCGAGCGGCTCGCGATGGTCCGCAAGGAGGGCACGCTCGACTACCTGCGGCCCGACGGCAAGACGCAGGTGACCATCGGGTACGACGGCGACCGGCCCGTGCGGCTCGACACCGTGGTGCTGTCGACCCAGCACGACCCGGGCATCCCGCTCGACGCGCGCCTCGCGCCCGAGGTCGCCGAGCACGTCGTCCTGCCCGTGCTCGAGGACCTCGACCTCGACACCGTGGGCCACCGCCTGCTCATCAACCCGACGGGGCAGTTCGTCATCGGCGGCCCGCAGGGCGACGCCGGCCTCACGGGCCGCAAGATCATCGTGGACACCTACGGCGGCATGGCGCGGCACGGTGGCGGCGCCTTCTCCGGCAAGGACCCGTCGAAGGTCGACCGCTCCGCCGCGTACGCGATGCGGTGGGTGGCGAAGAACGTCGTCGCGGCCGGCCTCGCCAAGCGGTGCGAGGTCCAGGTCGCCTACGCGATCGGCGCGTCGCACCCCGTCGGCCTCTACGTCGAGACGTTCGGCACCGAGACGGTCCCGGTCGCGCGCCTCACGGCCGCAATCCGTGAGGTGTTCGACCTCCGTCCCGGCGCGATCGTGCGCGACCTCGACCTGCTCCGGCCGATCTACTCGCGGACGGCCGCCTACGGGCACTTCGGCCGCGAGCTCGCCGACTTCACCTGGGAGCGCACGGACCGCGTGCTCGACCTCCACGCCGCGCTGTCCTGAGGGGGCCGCGGCCCACCGGGACGCAGGCCGCGCGCGGCCGGGCGTCGTCGGCGGCGAGCAGCGCGCCGCCTGTGGGCGACGCCGGCGTGACGGTGGCTCGTGATGGGATGGGCGACGTGGCGTTCGAGGAGGGATCAGCGGTCCAGCTGACCCTGGGCGGGCTGCCCGCACCGCGGCGTCCGCGGCGACGCCCGCCCGGCACGGTCGCGACGGAGAACCCTGTGGCGCTGGTCGCCGTCGACCGGTCGCAGCCCCACCTCGACCGGCTCTTCGAGTACTCGGTCCCCGAGGCGATGTCGGCGGACGCCCGTCCCGGCACGCGGGTACGCGTGCGCTTCGCGGGTCAGGACGTCGACGGGTACGTCGTCGAGCGGCGCGACGAGGCCGAGCACGACGGCGAGCTCACGTCGCTGCGACGCGTGGTCTCGGGCGAGGTCGTGCTCGCGCCGAGCGTCCTGGCGGCTGCCAGGGCGGTGGCCCGGCGGTACGGGGGGACCCTCGCGGACGTCCTCCGGCTGGCCGTGCCGCCCCGGCACGCCCGTGTCGAGCAGGAGGTCTGGGACACCGACGACGCGGACGGCACGCCGGTCACGGGCGGCGCGCCAGGGGCGAGCAGCACGCCGCCGACGCACGACGCTCCGGTCGAGGGCCGCACGCCCCGAACCTCCGGGTCCGGCGCCGAGGCGACGGCGCGGTGGGCGGAGGTCCCCGGGGGCGGCGCCTTCCTGCGCCGGACGAGCGCGGGCGAGGCCCCGCGCGCCGTGTGGCAGGC
>NZ_JACVQL010000323.1 GCF_019733465.1 Actinotalea ferrariae
AGCCGGCCCCGCCCCCGCCCAGCGCGACCGGGCCCAGCCTCGCGCCGAGCGCGAGGACCCCGCCGCACAGCGCGACGACGACCAGCAGCACGCCCGCCTCGCCGAGCAGCACGCCACCGGGGACGCGGGCGACCGCGGCCTCCTGCACGACGGCGGCCGTGCCGTAGGCGACCGCGGCCAGCAGCACGACGCACGTGACCGCGTACCAGAGGTCCCCGACGAGGTCGCCCACGCCCCGACCCGCGCGGGCACCCTGGATCTGCTCGGTCAGGCGGCGGACGTGCCGGCCGGGCGGCACCTCGCCGAGGACGAGCGGCGGCAGCGTCACGCCAGCTCCGCCATCGCGGCGACCGCCCGCTCGGTGCCGACCCGCCGGCAGCGGTCCTCGCCGATGAGCACCGCGTCGGCGCCGAGGCTCGTGAGCAGCACGGGGTCGTGCGTCGCCAGGAGCACGGAGGTGCCCTGGGCCGCCTCGTCGGCGAGCAGCCCGGCCAGGCGGCGCCGCATCGCGGTGTCGAGCCGCGCCTCGGGCTCGTCGAGCACGAGCAGCCGGCGCGGCCGGACGAAGGCCGCGGCGAGCAGCAGGCGGCGTCGCTGGCCGGACGAGAGCGCGGTCGGGATCGCGTCCTGGGCGTCGGCCATGCCGAAGAGGTCGAGCACGGCGTCGACGGCGGTCGTGGTGCTCCGCACGCCGTGGCCCGCGGCGGTGAGGAGCAGGTGCTCGCGCGCCGTGAGGCCGGGGAACCAGGCGTCGTCGTCCAGCACCGACGCGACGGCGGAGCGGAACGACGCCTGCCGCTCGTCCACCTCCGCACCGAGCACCTGCAGCTCGCCGCCGAGCGGCTCGAGCAGGCCCAGCACGGTGCGCAGCACGGTCGACTTGCCGGTGCCGTTGGGGCCGACGAGCGCGAGGACCTCGCCCTCGCGGAGCCGGACGTCGACGGGGGCGCACACGGGCCGGTCGGTCCAGCCGACCTCGAGGCGGGTGGCGCGGACGAGATCGGTCACGGCGTCGACCCTAGGCGCTCCTCGCGGGCTCCCGGATCCGTCTCACGGCCGATGGTGGCGACGGTCACCGGTCGCGGCAGTCCGACCGGAGCCCCCGCGTGCGACCATGGAACGCAGGCTCCGACCGGAGCCCCGGACGAGCGGCACCGTACCCGGCGAGCGACAAGACGGCGTCCAGGAGGTCACTCGTGCACTGGATCGTCCTCGTCCTCTCCGGCGTCCTCGAGGCCGTGTGGGCCACGGCCCTCGGCCGGTCGGAGGGCTTCTCGCGCCCCGGCCCGACGGTCGTCTTCGGCGTCGCCCTGCTCCTCAGCATGGCCGGGCTCGCGTACGCCATGACCGCGCTCCCCGTCGGCACGTCCTACGCCGTCTGGGTCGCGATCGGCGCCGGGCTCACGGTCGTCTACGCGATGGCGACCGGCACCGAGCCGGCGTCGCTCGTGCGTGTGCTGCTCATCGTCGGCCTCATCGGCTGCGTCGTCGGCCTCAAGCTCACGTCGGGTCACTGACGCTCCCCGCTTGGCCCGATCGGGCCATCCGGCGGATGGCCGGGACGCGCGAAGCGCCGCCGCGCTGCCCGGCGATGGGATGGGAGCTCCCATCCCGACTCTCCTGCGGAGCCACGACCATGACGCGGACGACGATGACCTGGACGACGACGACCCAGGCGGCCCAGGCGGCCCCGACGGCCCGGACGACCCGCGCCGCCCTCCCGGCCAGCACCGGTGCGGCCCTCTACGACCCCGTCCTCGCCCGGGGCGAGCGGCTCGGGATGGCCGACCGGCGCGCCGCGCTCCTCGCCGGGGCGCGCGGCGCCGTGCTCGAGATCGGCGCCGGCACGGGCCTCAACCTCGCGCACTACCCCACGGGCCTCGAGGCGCTCGTGCTCACCGAACCGGTGACGCCGATGGCCGACCGGCTGCGCGCCCGGGTCGGCACGTCCGGCCACCTGGCGTCGGTGGCCGAGGTGGTCGAGGCGCGCGCCGAGGACCTGCCCTTCGCCGCGGCGACCTTCGACACCGTCGTGTCGACGATGGTCCTGTGCACCGTGGCCGACGTCGAGTCGGTGCTGTCCGAGGTCGCGCGCGTGCTGAGGCCGGGCGGGAAGCTCCTCGTCCTCGAGCACGTGCACGCCGCGGGGACGACGCTCGGCCGGTGGCAGACGCGCCTGGCGGGACCCTGGGCGGTCGTCGCGGGGGGCTGCCGGTGCGACCGCGACCTGCTCGCCGCGATCGCCGCGCGCTTCGACGTCGGCGGCATTCGCCGCGCCGAGTGGACCGGCATGCCGGCGATCGTCCGGCCGCTCGTGATCGGGACGGCCACGCCGTCGCGCGTCGCGCGGCACGGGGCGTGGGCGCACCACGTGACGGCCGCCGCCGACGACGCCCGGGG
>NZ_JACVQL010000324.1 GCF_019733465.1 Actinotalea ferrariae
GCGCGTGCAGCGCCGACGCGGGGACGGCCATCCGCTCGGCGAGCGCGCCGGGGAAGCCGCCGCGGATGCCGACCTCGTAGCGGTCCGCGCACACGTGGCCGCGGCCGGCCCGGCACCGCGTGCAGCGCCCGCAGCCGAGCATCGTGTCTCCCGTGACGCGCCGGCCGAGCCAGGCGGCGTCGACGTCGGCGCCGAGCTCCACCACCGTCCCGCTCCACTCGTGGCCGAGGCGCATCGGGTAGGCGGCGTGACCTGAGTGCAGGTACGCCATCTCGCCCGTGAAGAACTCGACGTCGGTGCCGCACAGGCCCACGCGGTGGACCTCGACGACGACGCCGCCCGGTGCCGCGACCGGGTCCGGGACCTCCTCGACGCCCGCGTCCCGCGGGCCGCGCACCACGAACGCGCGCATCAGCCGTCCGCCGGCCGGGCGCCGACCGCGGCGCGGATGGCCGGGACCTCGGCGACGAGCCGCTCGAGCGGCGTGCGGTAGAGGACGGCGCTGACCGAGACCGCGCCGCTCGGCGCGTGCGACCCCGTGAGGTGGGCGGGCACGGCGACGCAGCCGATCCCGGGTTCGTTCTCCTCGTCGTCGACCGCGAAGCCGCGCTCGCGCACGCGCGCGAGCTCCGGCACCAGCTCGTCCGCCGTCGTCAGCGTGCGCGGCGTGCGCCGCTCGAGCGTGCGGCCGCCCACCCAGGCGCGCACGGCGTCGTCGTCGGGCAGCGTGAGGGCGAGCAGGAGCTTGCCGACCCCCGTCGCGTGCGCCGGGTTGCGCCCGCCGACGGTCGAGGTGAGCCGCACGCCGCCCGACGGCGGGTCGACCTTCGAGCGGTAGACGACGTCGTCGCCCGCCAGGACGGCGTAGTGCGTCGTCTCGCCGTAGAGCACCGCCAGGCGCTCGAGGACGGGCGTGATGCGCACATGGTCGGGCCGGGCCTCGTGGTGCGCGAACGCAAGGCGCAGGAACTCGTCGCCCAGCACGTAGTGGCCCGGCGTGTCCTGGTCGGCCAGCCGGGCCCGGCGCAGGGCCGCGAGAGCGCGGTGCACCGTCGGCTTCGGGCTGCGCACCGCGCGGCTCAGCTCCTCGAGGCCGGCGCCGTCGGGCCGCCGGGCGAGGTCCAGCAGGACCGCCAGGACCCGGTCGGCGCCCACCAGGCGCGTCGCCTCGGCGTGCGAGTCGGCGTCCGGGTCGGAGGCTGTGCCGTCGGCCGGCCCTCGGGTAGTGTCCATGGCGTTCCGGATACTAGCGAGGCGTTCCAGCAGACGGAAAGAGCGGGTCATGACACAGCGACGTGTCCACGACGACGAGGCCGGGGAGGCGCGAGCCCCGCGCAGCTCCCAGTGGTACGCGGGCGACGACCGGGACGGCTACATCCACCGCGCCTGGATGCGGCGCGGTCTGCCGAACCACGCGTTCGACGGCCGGCCGCACATCGCGATCGCCAACACGGCGTCCGAGCTCACGCCGTGCAACCTCCACCTCGACGGCGTCGCGGCGGCGGTCAAGCAGGGCGTGTGGGAGGCGGGCGGCGTGCCGCTCAACCTGCCGGTCGTCTCCCTCGGGGAGACGCAGGTCCGTCCGACGGCGATGCTCTGGCGCAACATGGCCGCGATGGCGACCGAGGAGATGCTCCGGGCGAACCCGATCGACGGCGTCGTGCTCCTGGGCGGGTGCGACAAGACCATCCCGTCCCTGCTCATGGCGGCGGCCTCGGTCGACCTGCCCGCGGTCGTCGTGCCGGGCGGCCCGATGCTCACCGGGCACTTCCGCGGCACGCCGCTCGGGTGCGGCACCTCCACCTGGCAGCTGAGCGAGGAGGTGCGCGCCGGCACGCTCAGCCCCGAGGCCTTCCTGCGCTCGGAGTCGGCGATGGTCCGCTCGGTGGGGCACTGCAACACCATGGGCACCGCGTCGACGATGGGTCTGCTGGCGGAGGCGCTGGGCACCACGCTGCCCGGCGTCGCGGGCACCCCCGCGCCCGACGCCCGGCTCCTCGAGTCCGCGCACGAGACGGGTCGCCTCGCGGTCGAGCTGGTCGCCGCCGGGCGACGCCCGAGCCACGTCCTGACGCGCGCCTCGTTCCTCAACGCGATCGTCGCGCTCGCCGCCATCGGCGGGTCCACGAACGCCGTCGTCCACCTGCTCGCGATCGCCGGACGCCTCGGCGTCGAGCTGACCCTCGACGACGTCGACCGCACGGGGTCCGGCGTGCCTCTGCTCGTGGACCTCCAGCCGGCCGGCCGGTTCCTCATGGACGACCTGCACCGTGCCGGCGGGCTGCTGGCCGTGCTCGCGCAGGTGCGCGACCTGCTCGACCCGACCGCGATCACCGTGACGGGCAAGCCGCTCGTGGAGTACCTCGACGATGCGCCGATCTGGGACCGGGAGGTCATCCGGCTGCGCGAGGAGCCGCTGCTCGCCGAGGGCGGCATCGCGGTGCTGCGCGGCAACCTCGCGCCGTCGGGCGCCGTGATCAAGCCGGCCGCCGCCTCGCCTCACCTGCTCACCCACCAGGGCCGCGCGCTCGTGTTCGACTCGATCGAGGACTTCCACGCGCGGGTCGACGACCCGGACCTCGACGTCGACGCCGACACCGTGCTCGTGCTGCGCGGCTGCGGCCCTCGGGGCTACCCGGGCATGCCCGAGGTCTCCAACATGCCGCTGCCCGCGAAGCTGCTCGAGCAGGGGGTGCGGGACATGGTGCGCGTGTGCGACGGCCGCATGAGCGGCACGGCGTACGGCACCGTCGTGCTGCACGTGGCGCCCGAGGCCGCTGCTGGCGGTCCGCTCGCGAAGATCCGCACGGGCGACGTCGTCGTGCTCGACGTGCCCAACCGCCGGCTCGACGTGGACCTGCCCGACGACGAGCTCGCCGCCCGCGCGCCCGCCCCCGCGGCGGTGGCGGCGTTCGCCGCACCGACGCGCGGGTGGGAGCGGCTCTACGTCGACCACGTGCAGCAGGCCGACACGGGCGCCGACCTCGACTTCCTCGTCGGCTCGAGCGGCGACGCCGTCGGCCGCGAGTCGCACTGACGACCACCGGAGGACACCATGACCCAGACCGACGGCCTCGTCGCGCGGAGCTCCGAGCGTCTGCGTGCGCTGTGGCGCGAGGACCGGCCGGCGTTCGCGCTCTGGAGCTGCCTCGCGGACCCCGTGGTCGCGGAGATGCTCGCCGCCGGCCCGTTCGACACCGTGGTCGTGGACCTCCAGCACGGCCTGGCGACCCCGAGCGAGCTGCCTTCGATGCTGCAGGCCATGCGCGCGGCGGGGCTCGCACCGGCGGTGCGCGTCGCGTGGAAGGACCCGGCGACGATCATGCGGGCGGTCGACACGGGGGCGAGCGTCGTCGTCGTCCCGATGGTCGACTCGGCCGCGGACGCCGCCGCGGCGGCCGCCGCCTGCCGCTTCCCGCCGACGGGGTCGCGCTCGTGGGGCCCGATGTGGGGCGACGTGCGCGCCGACGGCGCGCTGCCCCCCGCGGAGCAGGACGCGGGCGTCGTCTGCCTCGTCATGGTCGAGACGCGGGCGGGCGTCGACGCGCTCGACGCCATCGTCGCGACCCCGGGGGTCGACGGCGTCTTCGTCGGGCCCAACGACCTCGCGCTCGGCTGCGGCTACGGCCGCAGCACCTACCGCGACGAGCCGGAGGTCGACGCGCTGCTGCAGCGGGTGGTCGACGCGTGCCGGGCCGCGGACAAGGTGGCCGGGCTGTTCTGCTCCGACGTCGAGATGGCGCGGCACTGGGCGGGACGCGGCGCGCGCCTGCTGAGCGTCGCGGTCGACACCTCGCTGCTGCGGCGGGCCGTCGCGGACGCGTGGAGCGCGGTGAGCGCGCCCCCGATTGCGGGTGCGCCGGACGCGTGATCGCATCGAGGCAGCCCACCGCACGACGACCGCAGGAGGACCCGATGAGCGAGGACGTCAGCACGCCGATCCCCGAGGAGCCGGGTCAGGACCCGGAGTCTCCCGTGCAGGACCCGGTCAACGACGGCTACGGCTTCTCGGACAGCCCCGACTCGGGCTACGACCTCGGCAACGAGGACCCCGCGGAGGGCAGCTCGCGCGAGACAGTGCCGCCCGGCGAGCGCCAGGGCGACGCGCGCGTCGAGCCCGACGCGGCGGCCGAGTCCGGCGCGGTCGGGCCCGACGGCGAGGCCGCCGAGTGGGAGGCGCGCGAGTAGCGCGCCCCTCAGGCGCGGGAGGAGCGCACGCCTCAGGTCATGCGGTGTACCGCATGGCGCCCGGCCAGATGCCGGGCTCGGACGAGCCGTAGTCGACGCTCTCGATGACGCGCCCGTCGACGTCGTGGACGGCGTGCTCGCAGGCCAGGTCGATCGCGATGTGCCGGCCCTCGGCGACGGCCGACGTGCGGTTCGCGCACGCCGTGCCCTGCTGGAGCCCGTCGACCTTGTTCCGCCATGCGGAGCCCTCGTAGACGGTGTGAACTTGGACCACGGTGCCTCCCGGAAGCCCGGCCGATGACGGCCGACGGGGCCCGCGGCGCTCCCGGTTCTGGAGAGCGCCCTCACCCCTCCTCGCCATGATGACCCGACCTGCGGGGTTCCGCCACCCGGACCAAGGTCCTGACCTGCGACGACGTCGTCCTGCTACGAGCCGTCGTCGGGCCGCGTCCGGACGGCTGAGGTCGACGGTCCGGACCCAGGTCGACTCAGCGCCTGTGCTATCTCGCTGCGAGGGGTCGACCTCGGCGGCCCGCGTCTCGTCAGCGACCCGGTCGGCTCAGCGGCCTCGGCGCCGGGTGCGGCCTCGAGGCGGGGTGGAGGGGCGTCCGCTGCGGGAGCGGGTGCCGCCGGCGGAGCGAGCGCCGCCCGCCCGGGTGCCGCCGCCATGTCTACCGCCGGGAGGCTC
>NZ_JACVQL010000325.1 GCF_019733465.1 Actinotalea ferrariae
CAGCCGCGAGGTCGCGCGAGGCCCGCGTGCCGACGGCGGGCCGGTGCCGGACCCGCGTCCCGCCGCGGCCCGCCGTGCTCACGACACCGCGCCGGCGCAGCTCGCCGTAGGCCTTGGCGACCGTCGCCGCGCTGACGTCCAGCCGGGCGGCGAGCGCGCGGACCGTGGGCAGGGCGTCACCGGGGGCGAGGTCGCCCGCGCGCACCGCGTCCTCCACGCTCGCCGCGATCCCCGCCGACGTCGAGCCGGCGAACCGGTATTGTTCTTCTACAGACACCACTTTGTTATAGCACAAAGGATGCCGATGAGCACGGAGACCTCCATCCCGACCCGCAGCGCGACCGCCGACCCGGCGCCCGACCGGTTCGACCGGACGCCGCGCACGACGGCGTCGCGCTCGCGCGATCGCATGAGCTACGACCGTGAGGCGGCGCACGCGGTCCTGGACGAGGCGTGGCACTGCGACCTCGCGTTCGTCGTCGACGGCGAGCCGCGCGTGCTGCCGACCCTCCATGTCCGCGTCGGGGACACGCTCTACGTCCACGGCTCGACGGGGGGCCGCCCGCTCCTCGCGGCGCGCGGCGACGGCCTGCGTGTGTGCGCGTCGGTGACGCTCCTGGACGGGATCGTCTACGGCCGCTCGCAGTTCCACCACAGCGCCAACTACCGGTCGGTCGTCGTCCACGGCGTCGCCACGCTCGTCACCGACGACGAGGAGAAGCTCTCGGTCCTCCGGGCGCTCGTCGAGCGGACCGGGCGGGGCCGGGCCGACGACAGCCGCCCGCCGAGCCGGCGGGAGCTCGCCGAGACCGCGCTCCTCGCCCTGCCGCTCGTCGAGGTGTCGGTCCGCGCGCGGTCGGGAGGGGTTCGCGACGAGCCCGAGGACCTCGCGCTGCCGCACTGGGCCGGGGTGGTCCCGCTGCGCACGGTCGCGGGCGAGCCCGAGACCGATCCCGACGTCACCGCGCCGGTACCCGCCTACCTGGGCTGACGCGCTCCGTGGGCTGACCCTGCCACCTGGGCTGACCCCCTGCCGGGCCCGACCCTGCGGCCTCCCGGCCGGTCCGTCGGTCCGCCGTCACCGGCCCCGACCGGCGAGCGCGGCGGCGTACAGCTCGCGCTTGGGCACGCCCGTGGCCTCGGCCACCGAGGCGACGGCGTCCTTGAGCCGCTCCCCCGCGTCCGATCGGGCGAGCACCTCGGCCACGAGGTCGTCCATCGCCGCCGGCGCGGCCTCGGGCGCACCGCCGACCACGACGGCGACCTCCCCACGCACCTCGTGGTCGGACCAGGTGACGAGCTCGGCGAGCGGGCCGCGGACGACCTCCTCGTAGGTCTTGGTCAGCTCGCGGCACACGGCCGCCGGGCGCTGCGCACCGAACGCCTCGGCCATCGAGGTGAGCGTCGCGGCCAGCCGGTGCGGCGCCTCGAAGAACACCATCGTGCGCCGCTCGCGGACCAGCTCGGCGAGGGCGCGCGCCCGGTCCCCCGGCTTCCGGGGCAGGAAGCCCTCGAAGGTGAACCGGTCGGTCGGCAGGCCCGAGACCGCGAGCGCGGCGAGGACGGCGCTCGGGCCGGGCGCCGTCGTGACCGGCAGCCCCGCCTCGACCGCGGCGCGCACGAGCCCGAAGCCCGGGTCCGACACGGTCGGCATGCCGGCGTCCGACACCACGAGCACCGTGCCGCCACCCCGGACGACGTCGAGCAGCTCGGCGGCGCGCGAGGCCTCGTTGTGCTCGTGATGGCTCACCACGCGCCCGGTGGGCCGCACGCCCAGGCGCTGGGCGAGCGCGGCGAGCCGACGCGTGTCCTCCGCGGCGACGACGTCGGCCTCCGCGAGCAGGCGCCGCAGCCGCGGCGAGGCGTCCTCGACGTCGCCGATGGGCGTCGCCGCCAGCACGATCCGCCCCGTCGTCATGCCCGCCAGGCTAGGGCGTCGCGCCCGGCACCGTCGGCGACGTCGGCCGTGTCCTAGCCTGACCGCGTGCTGCTCACCGACCGGCTGGTCCAGCCGGGCGCCACCGTCCGGACCAGGTCCGCGCTCGAGTCGCTCGCCGGCTGGCCGGTGACGATCGCCGTCGCGGGCGTCGCGGCCGTGCTGCGGCTGCCCGCGCTCGGCCGTCCCGCGCAGCTCGTCTTCGACGAGACCTACTACGTCAAGGACGCCTGGACCCTGCTCAACCTCGGCTACGAGGGCCGCTGGCCCGACGAGCCGGACCCGGCGTTCGAGGCGGGCGACGTCGACGGCTACCTCGAGGCGCCGAGCTTCGTCGTCCACCCGCCCGTCGGGAAGTGGGTGATCGCGACCGGGTTGCGGCTGCTCGGCGCCCAGGACCCCGTCGGCTGGCGCCTCGGGACCGTCGTCGCGGGCATCGTCGCCGTCGTCCTCCTCGTACGGATCGGCCGCCGCCTCCTGGGCTCGACCGCCGCCGGCGCGCTCGCGGGCCTGCTGCTCGCCCTCGACGGCACGGCCATCGCGCTCTCCCGCACCGCGCTGCTCGACGGCGTCCTGACCACCTTCGTGCTCGCGGCGGCCGCAGCGCTCCTGGTCGACCGCGACCGCGCCGCCGCGCGCCTCGCCGCTGCGTCCGCACCACCACGCGCGCCTGCACGCTGGGGTGCGTGGTCCCGCCTGCGCCCGTGGCGCGTGGTCGCCGGGATCATGCTCGGGCTCGCCGTCGGCACCAAGTGGAGCGCCCTGTGGTTCCTCGCCGTGCTGGGCCTGCTCACGGTGGCGTGGGACGCGTCCGCCCGCCACCGTGCGGGCGTCGCCCTCTGGTGGCAGGGGGCCCTGCTGCGCGACGCGCTGCCCGCGTTCGTCACCCTCGTCCCCGTCGCCGCGCTGACGTACGTGCTGACCTGGACCGGGTGGCTGCGGACCAGCGGCGGGTACGGGCGCTCGTGGGCGGCGCAGCACCCGGGCGAGGGCGTGCTGTGGCTGCCCGACGGCCTGCGCTCGCTCTGGCGCTACCACGAGCAGATGTGGACCTTCCACACCACGCTCACCGCGGAGCACCCGTACGCCGCGCAGCCCGCCGGCTGGCTGCTGCAGTGGCGTCCGACGTCGTTCTTCTACGAGGCGCCCGAGCCCGCGCAGCAGGTGTGCGGTGCCGACCGGTGCGCGCAGGCCGTGACCTCGCTCGGCAACCCCTTCATCTGGTGGCTCGGCGCGGCCGCGGTGGTGGCGTGCGTGTGGTGGGCCGTGCGGCGTCTCGACGGCGCCGCGGCGGTGGCGGCCGCGGGGGTCGCGGCGGGCTGGGTGCCGTGGTTCGCCTACACCCACCGGACCATCTTCACGTTCTACGCCGTCGTCGTGCTGCCCTGGCTGGCGCTGGCGATCGCCCGCGCGGTGCAACGCCTGCTGGCGTGGGCCGACGACGAGCCACGGCGGTCCATGGTCCGCACGGCCCTCGTCGCCGCGGCGGTGCTCGTGGTGGCCACGACGGCGTTCTTCTGGCCCGTCTGGACCGGCCAGGTCGTGACGTTCCGGTACTGGCAGCTGCACCAGTGGCTGCCCAGCTGGGTGTGACCGGGAGAGGCGTCCCGCCCCGCGGGCGTGATCAGTGCGACCAGGGCACCTGGGGCGACGGGTACCAGGTGTAGCCCTCCTCGGTCCAGCGACGCGTCTGGCGCGGGAGCCGGCGGCGGAAGGCCTCCCAGTCCCGGCGCGCCGCGGGCGACCAGGCCACCTCCGCGACGGCCGCGAGCCGCGGCAGCAGGAGCAGGAAGAGGTCCTCGGCCGTCCGGACCGTCTCGGTCCACAGCGCCGCCTCGACGCCGAGCACCCTGTCCGCCGGGACGCCGGGCAGCACCTCGAGCGGCTCCCAGTCGTAGCTGTCACGGACCTCGACGTGCCCGGCCCAGTCCAGACCCACGGGGGTCGCCGCGTCGTAGCGCATGTCGAGGTAGACGCGGGTCGCGGGCGACAGGATCACGCGCGCGCCCTGGTCGGCCGCCCGCGTCACCTCCTCGGCGCCCTCACGCTCGTCCCAGTACTGCACGATCGCGCCCGCGAGGGCCTCCTCGAGCGCGGCCCGGCCCGGGCCGTCACCCTCGGCGCCGTCGAGCGCCGACGCGATCTCCTGCCAGCCGACGACGGTCTTGCCGGCCGCGGCGAGCTCCTCGACCGCGGCACGCACGAGCGTGCGGTACTCCGCGGGCTCCATCGTGAGCACCTCGTCGCCGCCGATGTGCACCCACGGCCCCGGCGTCATCGCGGCGACGTCGCCGAGCACGTCACGCAGGAACGGCCTGGTCGCGGGCAGGTCGGCGTGCAGTCGGCTGAAGCCGACGTCGATCCCGGTGTAGGCGCGAGCCGGCCGGCCGCCGGGCGTCAGCTCGCCCACGGCGTGGAGCGCGGCGTTGACGTGCCCGGGCAGGTCGATCTCCGGGACCACCGTGATGTGCCGCGACTCCGCGTAGGCCAGGAGCTGGGTCCAGTCCTGCGCCGTGTAGAAGCCGCCCGGGTCGTCCCCGACCGCCGTCTTCCCCGAGACGTCGGCGAGCTCGGGCCGGGACGGCACGTCGATGCGCCAGCCCTGGTCGTCCGTGAGGTGCAGGTGGAGGACGTTGAGCTTGAGCGACGCCATGACGTCGACGACCCGGCGCAGCACGTCGACGCCGAAGAAGTGGCGCGCGACGTCGAGGCACAGCCCGCGCCACGCGAACCGGGGCACGTCCACGACGAGCTGGCGCGCCACCAGCCAGGTCCCCGGCGCCTCGCCGGGCTCGGCGAGCTGCTGGAGGGTGCGGGCGGCGTTGAGCAGGCCGGCACCCGCGACCGCGGTGAGCACCACCGACCGGTCCGTGACCTCGAGCCGGTAGGCCTCCTGCGCGAGGCCGGCGTCCGTACCCGGGGGCAGCCCGACCGCGGCGGCGTCGGCGAGGCGCAGGACGACGGCGCCCGGGCTGCCGTCGTCCTCGTGCACGACGGCGATCGAGCGGTCGCTCGCCCGTTCCATGCGGCCCGCGACGAGGACGGCGATCGCCACGGCCTGCGGGTCGGTGCTGGTCACGACGCGCGCGCCGGACCCGAGGACCAGCGGGTCGCCCGCCCGGGGCTCGACGTGCGCCGGGATCGGGGTCACGGCGTCCGTCGCGGTGGGCGGCTGGGCGTGCGCCGCCGAGCGCGCGTCCGACGTGCCCTCCGTGCCCTGTGCCACCGGGTCCTCCCCTAGCGCCCGCAGATGTCCGGCCCCCTCGGCACGGTGGTCGGAAGCGTAGCCGAGCACCCCGCACGACGAAGGCCCCGCGGTCCAGGTGCGGACCGCGGGGCCTTCGGTGGTGGAGCTGAGGGGATTCGAACCCCTGACCTTCTCATTGCGAACGAGACGCGCTACCAACTGCGCCACAGCCCCAGAAGCGAGGAACAGGTTAGCACCCGGATGAGGGTGCCGACGTCACTCGCCCGCGGCGCGGCGCCGCGCGAGCACGGCGTCGAGGTCGAGGCCGCCCGGCCGGGCCGTCCCCGCGGGCCGGCGCGTCTGCTCGG
>NZ_JACVQL010000326.1 GCF_019733465.1 Actinotalea ferrariae
GGCGACGACGTCGACCGGAGCGCGGCCCCGAGCGCGCGCAGCACGCCCCCCGCCGCCTCGAGCTACGTGCTCCCCCAGCAGCCGCTCAGCGCGCTCGACGGGATCGCGCCCTCGACGGTCACCACCCCGGACGGCACGGACGCCTCGGGCGCCCGGCAGACCGCCGGGCCCGCCCCGCGGGCGTCGGCCACGGCGATCCAGGCGCTCGACCTCGACGTGACGGCCCAGGTGGTCGCGGCAGCGCAGGAGGTGCTCACGCTCTCGGCGCAGGTCGAGGCGACGGCCCAGGCGAACATCGCGGCCGCCCAGGCTGCGGCCGAGGCGGCAGCGGCGGCCGAGGCGGCCGCGCGCGCCGCGGAGCTCCAGCGTGCCGAGCAGTCGCGCAAGGTGGCGGCGGTCCGGTCGTCGGAGAACGGCGCCCTGCCGGCCGAGGCGCTCTGCGGCGTCGACTTCGCCCGGGGCGTCCAGCTGCGCTGCGACGCGGCCGTCGCGCTCGAGCACCTCAACGACGCCTTCCGCGCCCACTTCGGGCGTGACCTGCACGTCGTGAGCTCCTACCGCGACTTCGCCTCGCAGGTCTCCGTCAAGCAGACCAAGGGCGGGCTCGCCGCGAGCCCGGGGACGTCGAACCACGGCTGGGGCCTCGCGGTCGACCTCGACGGGTTCGGCTCGCTCGGTCAGTTCGACCGGCCGACGTACCTGTGGATGCGCGAGAACGCCGAGGCGTACGGCTGGCACCACCCCTCGTACATGCAGGCCGGGGGCGCCGGCCCGCACGAGCCGTGGCACTGGGAGTACGGCACGACGGACTGACCGGGCGCGGGCGCCGTCGGCGACGCCCTCCCGCTCGCCCGGCCCGGCTCGGGCTAGCGTGCTCACGTGACGGAACCCACGACCTCCCACGCCACCGACGACGACGCGCCGACCGCCCGGGCGGTCGCCGACAGGTGGGTCGAGACCCTCGCCGACCTCGACCCCACGGTCGGCACGGCGCTCGGGATCCGGCCGGGCGACCACCGGATGCCCGACCTCTCCCCCGAGGGCCTCGCCGAGCGCGCCCGGGCGGCGCGCGCGACGCTGGCCGAGCTGGCGACGGCGCGGGTCGAGGACGACGACGACCGCCGGTGCGCGACGCTGCTCCACGAGCGGCTCGGCGCCCAGCTCGCCGTGCACGAGGCGGGCGAGGACCTCGTCAGCCTCCGCCCCATCGCCTCCCCGGTGCACCACCTGCAGCAGCTCTTCCTCCTCATGCCCACCGCCTCGAGCGAGGACTGGCGGGTCGTCGCCCGACGCCTGGACGAGGTGCCGGCCTGCGCGCGCAGCTACCAGGACGCTCTCGCCGCCGGCCTCGCGGACGGGCGCCTCAGCGCCCCGCGCCAGGCAGGGGCCGTCGTCGACCAGCTGGGGGCCTGGCTCGCCGGCCGCGGCTGGTGGGCGGGCTTCGTCGAGAACGGTCCCGAGCGGCTGCGACCTGAGCTCGAGGCGGCCGCCGCGAGGGCGGCGGACGGCGTCGCGGGCCTCCGGGACTGGATCGCGGGGACCTACCTGCCCGCGTGCGAGGGCACGCCGGACGGCGTCGGGCGCGAGCGGTACCTCCTCGGTGCGCGCGCCGCGACGGGCGCCGCGATCGACCCCGAGGAGGCGTACGCGTGGGGTTGGGGCGAGCTCGCCCGGATCGAGGCCGAGATGCGCCAGGAGGCGCAGCGCGTGCTGCCCGGCGCCGCCCCCGCCGAGGCGTTCGCCCACCTCGACGAGCACGGCGAGGCCGTCGAGGGCGTCGACGAGGTGCGCGACTGGCTCCAGCGGATGATGGACCGTGCGATCGCCGAGCTCGACGGCACCGTCGTCGACGTCGCGCCGCCGGTGCGTCGCGTCGAGGCGATGATCGCGCCGGCAGGCGCCGCCGCCGCCCCGTACTACACGCGGCCGTCGCTCGACTTCAGCCGGCCCGGCCGTACGTGGCTGCCGACCCTCGGGCGCACGCGCTTCCCCACCTGGGACCTCATCAGCACCTGGTACCACGAGGGCGTGCCGGGCCACCACCTCCAGCTGGGCCAGTGGGCGTACCGGGCCGGCGAGCTCTCGCGCTACCAGGTCAGCCTCGGCTCGGTCTCGGCGACGACGGAGGGCTGGGCCCTCTACGCCGAGCGCCTCATGGACGAGCTCGGCCACCTGCGCGACCCGGGCGCCCGGCTCGGGTACCTGGACGGACAGCGGATGCGCGCGGTGCGCGTCGTCATCGACATCGGGATGCACCTCGGCCTCGAGATCCCCCGGGACGCACCCTTCCGCCCGGGCGAACGGTGGACGGCCGCCCTGGGCGAGGAGTTCTTCGCGGCCCGGAGCGGGTCCCCGGCGGACTTCGTGCGCAGCGAGGTCGTGCGCTACCTGGGCTGGCCGGGTCAGGCGATCAGCTACAAGCTCGGCGAGCGGGCCTGGCTGGCGGGACGCGCCGCGGCACGCGAGCGCCGGGAGGCCGCCGGCGAGCCGTTCGACCTGCGGGCGTGGCACACGGCTGCGCTGTCGCTCGGCTCCCTGGGTCTCGCCGACCTGGAGCGGGAGCTCGCCCAGCTCTGAGGTCGTCCGGTGGCGGCCGGGTCCCGGTCGGCACAAGGTGGACCCATGACGCGATCAGACGAGCGACGCGCCCCGCACCACGTCGTGGTCATCGGCTCCGGGTTCGGCGGCCTGTTCACGACCAAGGCCCTGGCCCGCGACGACGTGCGGGTCACGGTGGTCGCGAGCACCGGGCACCACCTCTTCCAGCCGCTGCTCTACCAGGTGGCCACGGGCGTGCTGTCCGAGGGCGAGGTCGCGCCCGCCACGCGCGAGGTGCTGCGGCGCCAGCGCAACGCCCGCGTGCTCCTCGGCACCGTGACCGACGTCGACCTCGCGTCGAGGACCGTCACGTCCGTGCACCCTGCCGGCGAGAACCACCTGCACTACGACTCGCTCGTCGTCGCGGCGGGTGCCGGACAGTCCTACTTCGGCCGCGACGAGTTCGCGCGGTACGCGCCGGGCATGAAGAGCATCGACGACGCGCTCGAGCTGCGGGGCCGGATCTTCGGGGCCTTCGAGCTCGCCGAGCTCGCCGAGGACCCGGACGAGCGGGCGGCCCTCCTGACGTTCGTCGTCGTGGGCGCCGGCCCGACGGGTGTGGAGATGGCCGGGCAGATCGCCGAGCTTGCGCACCGCTCGCTGCGCGACGACTTCCGGCGGATCGACCCGCGCTCCGCCCGGATCGTCCTGCTCGACGCCGCGCCCACGCTGCTGGGCGCGTTCAGCGACAAGCTCTCCGGCGCGGCGCGGCGGCAGCTCGAGCGCCTGGGCATCGAGGTGCAGCTCGGGCAGAAGGTCGTCGGCGTCGACGCCGACGGGGTCGACCTCGAGGACGCCGACGGCCGGACCAGCCGCATCGCGAGCCGCACGAAGGTGTGGGCCGCGGGTGTGGCGGCGTCGCCGCTGGGCCGGCGCCTGGCCGAGCAGTCCGGTGCGACCGTCGACCGTGCAGGGCGCGTCGAGGTGCTCCCGGACTGCACGCTGCCCGGTCATCCCGAGGTGTTCGTCATCGGCGACATGATGTCGCTCGACCGGCTGCCGGGCGTCGCGCAGGTCGCGATGCAGAGCGGGCACCACGCCGCGGACCAGATCCGCCGGCGGCTGCAGGGGCGCGAGACCGGCCAGCCCTTCCGCTTCCACGACAAGGGCAGCATGGCGACGGTCAGCCGCTTCCACGCGGTGGCCTCCGTGGGCAAGGTCGAGGTCTCGGGCTTCATCGCGTGGCTCATGTGGCTGGGTGTGCACCTCGTCTACCTCATCGGGTTCAAGAACCGGATCACGACGCTGCTGCACTGGCTCGTCAGCTTCGTGGGCAGCGGTCGGTCCGAGCGGACGGCGACCCTGCAGCAGGTGCGCGCACGCGGTGCCCTCCTCGAGCAGGAGGAACGGGCCGCCGCCGCAGTCGCACCGCCCGCCCAGGAACCGGTGACAGCCAAGGAGGAGTGAGATGCCGAAGACCACCAAGCGCGGCACCGCGAAGCAGAGCGAGCTGCCCTCGACCCTGAGGCGCTCGGACGAGAAGGCGCAGCGGACCTTCGCCAAGGCGCACGACGCGGCTGCCGAGGAGTACGACGACGCCGAGCGCGCGCACCGCGTCGCCTACAGCGCGCTCAAGCACTCCTACGAGAAGGTCGGCGACCACTGGGAGGCGAAGGACGAGAAGGGACCGTCCGACGCCAAGGCGGCAGGCGGCCGCGGGACGACGGCCGACACGGCCGGCGGCGTCGACGCGAACGCGAGCAAGAGCCACCTCTACGACGTCGCCAAGCGGCTCGACATCCCCCGGCGCTCGACCATGACGAAGGACGAGCTGGTGGAGGCCATCGAGAAGGAGAACGCGCGCCGTACGCGCCGCGCCCGCTGAGCGCGGGCATCATGTCCGTGCACCCGGCGCCGACCGCCGGGTGCACCGACGTGTGCGACGGGAGCGTGCGATGAGCCTGGTGGACAACGCCGTCTACGTCGGCGGGCGCCGTCACTCCGAACCGGCCGGGCTCGAGCAGACCTACGCCGCGCTGCGGCAGAGCGGTGGCATGGCGTGGATCGGCCTCTACCGGCCCGACCACGCGGAGATCGCCTCGGTCGCGCGCGAGTTCGACATCCACGCCCTCGCGGTCGAGGACACGGTGAAGGCGCACCAGCGGCCCAAGCTCGAGCGCTACGGGGACGTGCTGTTCACGGTGCTCCGGCCCGCGCGCTACCTCGACGACGAGGAGCGGGTCGAGTTCGGCGAGCTGCACGTGTTCCTCGGCCCGAGCGTCGTCGTGACGGTGCGGCACGCCGAGTCGCCCGACCTCGCGCGCGTGCGGCAGCGGATGGAGGCCGCGCCGGACCTCCTCCGGCTCGGGCCGGAGGCCGTCCTCTACGCGATCCTCGACGAGGTCGTGGACGAGTACGGGCCCGTGGTGGCGGGGCTCGAGAACGACATCGACGAGATCGAGGACCAGCTGTTCGCGGGCGACCCCGCCGTCTCGCGGCGCATCTACGAGCTGCTGCGCGAGGTCATGGCGTTCCAGCGCGCCACGCACCCGCTGCTCGGCATGCTCGCCGGGCTCGAGGCCGGCGCGGACACCTACGGCGTCGACGACGAGCTGCGGCGGCACCTGCGCGACGTGCAGGACCACGTCGTGCGCGTCGTCGAGCGGGCGGACGGCTTCCGCGGGCTGCTGCAGAACGCGCTGACGGTCAACGCCACGATCGTCGCCGAGCGGCAGAACGAGGAGGTCCGGGCGATGACGGCGGCGAGCCTCGTCCAGAACGAGGAGGTCAAGAAGATCTCGGCGTGGGCCGCGATCCTCTTCGCGCCCACCCTCGTGGGCACGGTCTACGGCATGAACTTCGACCACATGCCCGAGCTCGCCTGGCGGTGGGGGTACCCCGCGGCCGTCGGCCTCATGGTCCTCGGCTCCGTGGTCCTGTTCGCCTTCTTCCGCTCCCGGAAGTGGCTCTGAGCCGACTCGATCCCGACCCCGAGCCCTGCTCCGGATCGCGCCACCGACCGCTCCGACACGGTCGGCAGGATGTCCGAAATGTGCCGCTGACCTGCTGTGACGCGCATCACCGTTACCGAAACGTGACCAAGCGACGACGCGCTTCGTCGGGCGTGCTGGCCAACCCCTGGCGCGGTCCGTGTGCGAATTGTGTGAACACCGCGGCCACGAGTCGTCGGATGACCGGCCCGCGTGTGCCAATAGATCCCGGCCCGCGCGTCCCCCACGCGAGGGCTCCCCCGGCCCGCGAGCCACCCCCGACGTCGACCAGCGAGGACCACCGAGCGTTGCACCCCGAGACCCAGCAGCCGGCCACGCCGTCAGCGTCCCCGACCCCTGGGAATCCGCAGCTCTCCGCCACCCGTCCCGCCACGACCGGCCCCACCCGTCGTGAGCTGCGCCTCGCCGGCGAGCGTGCGGCCGCCGAGCGCGCCGCGGCCGAGCGTGCCGAGGCCGAGCGAGCTGAGGCCGAGCGCGCAGGAGCTGAGCGTGCCGAGGCCGAGCGTGCAGGGGCGGAGCGGCGCGACGCCGGGCGCGGTGAGGTCGCGACCGACGGTCGCCGGGCCGACGCCCCGCGCGCGATGACCCGCCGGATGC
>NZ_JACVQL010000327.1 GCF_019733465.1 Actinotalea ferrariae
CGACGGGTGGCGCGATCGGGAGCAGGGCGAGCAGGGTGAGCGGGGCGACGACGGCGTCCAGCCGGCCGAGGGCGACCGGGCCCAGCAGCAGGAGGAACGCGATCCACCACCACGCGGCGCGCAGGCCGCCGCGGCCCCGCCGCAGCAGCGCAGCCACGGCGACCGCGTCGAGCGCGGTGACGAGCAGGCACCACCCGAGCGCGTAGCCCGGGTTGGTCGTGGCGCCGAGCGCGGGCAGCAGCATGGGCAGCACGGCACCCGCGGGGTACACGGACGGCTCGTCGAGCACGGGCCAGCGGCCCTCGGTCAGGCCGACGTACATCCACCAGCGGTAGAGGTCGACGTCGTGGAAGGCCTCGCTCGGCACGAGGACGACGCCCAGGAGGGCGAGCCAGGCGTGGACCGCGGCGAACGCGGCCCAGACGGCGAGGCGGCGGCCGCTCAGCTGTAGGAGCTCGTGCCGATGGCGGCGAACATCGTGCCCCAGAACAGCAGGAAGGCCAGGCCGATGAGCACACCGAGGCCGATGCCGATCCAGCCGAGGATGACGCCCCACGTGGCGAGGCTCGAGCCCTCCTCGCCCGTGCGGGCGATCTCCTTCTTCGCCATCATCCCGGTGATGACGGCGACGATGGAGCCGACGAAGAAGAGCACCGTGAGCCCGCAGATGCCGGCGACCAGCGAGACCACGGCCATCGTGTTGTTCGGGCGCGTGGGCACGGGCGGGTAGCCGCCGTAGCCGGGCTGGTCGCCGTACGCGGTCGCGCCCTGCTGGTAGGGCTGCTGCTGATACGGCTGCTGCGGGTAGGGCTGCCCGGCCTGGCCGTAGCCGCCCGGGTACGGCTGCTGGCCGGCCTCCGCGTAGGGCTGCTGCTGGGGCGTGCCCTGCGCGTAGGGGCTCGGCGCGGGCTGCTGCGCGCCGGCGCTGCCGGCGGCGTCACCCTGCGACTCGCTGGGCGGGGGCGTGGGCTGGCTCATGGCTGCTCTCTCGGGTCGGACCGCTCGGCGTGCGCCGGCGGCTCGGCGCCGGCACGTCTGCGGCCAGCATGGCACCGCGCGCCGACGCCGCGGGCGTCGCGGGAC
>NZ_JACVQL010000328.1 GCF_019733465.1 Actinotalea ferrariae
GCCAAGGGCCGGCCGACGCCGCGCCGGCGCGAGGCCGAGGCGGCGCGCCGCAAGCCGCTCGTGCCGGTCGACCGCAAGGCCGCGGCCCGTGCCGCGCGCGAGCAGGCGAAGGCCGACCGCGTGCGCGAGCAGGTGGCGATGCAGACGGGCGACGACCGGTTCCTCCCGCCGCGGGACAAGGGCCCCGTCCGTCGCTTCGTGCGCGACCAGGTGGACGCGCGTCGCAACCTCGGCGAGCTGTTCCTGCCGGCGTCGATCGTCGTCGTGCTCGCGCTCATGCTGACCGGTCAGAGCCAGGTCGCGGGCCTCGTCGTGATCGCCGTGCTCTACCTCTTCATCGGCGCGACGATCGTCGACGCCGTGCTGCTCAGCCGCACGCTCAAGCGCCGCATGACCGAGAAGTTCGGCGAGGTCCAGCGCGGCGCGGTGATGTACGGCGTGCTGCGTGCCTTCCAGATGCGCCGCACGCGTCTGCCGAAGCCGCAGGTCGCGCGCGGCGAGTTCCCCGTCTGACACCCCCGCCCGACGCCGCCGTGCGGCACGAGCGGTCGACGCTCGACGCTCGACGCGTCGAACCGATTCGACCGCGGTTAGGCTCGGCGCATGGAACATCGCTACCTCGGCAACTCCGGCCTGAAGATCTCCGAGATCGCCTACGGCAACTGGCTCACCCACGGCTCGCAGGTCGAGAAGGACGCCGCCGTCGCGTGCGTCCACGCGGCGCTCGACGCGGGCATCACGACGTTCGACACCGCCGACGTCTACGCCAACGGCAAGGCCGAGAGCGTCCTCGGCAAGGCGCTCAAGGGGCAGCGCCGTGAGTCCCTCGAGATCCTCACGAAGGTCTACTGGCCGACCGGTCCGAAGGGGCCGAACGACGTGGGCCTCTCGCGCAAGCACATCCGGGAGTCGATCGACGCGTCGCTCGAGCGGCTGCGGACCGACTACGTCGACCTCTACCAGGCGCACCGCTTCGACACCGAGACGCCGCTCGAGGAGACGATGCAGGCGTTCGCCGACGTCGTCCGCCAGGGCAAGGCCCTCTACATCGGCGTGAGCGAGTGGACGGCCGGCCAGATCCGCGCCGGCCACGCCCTCGCGACCGAGCTCGGCGTGCAGCTCATCTCGAGCCAGCCCCAGTACTCGATGCTGTGGCGGGTCATCGAGGAGGAGGTCGTGCCGGCGTCGCGCGAGCTCGGGGTCTCGCAGATCGTCTGGTCCCCCATCGCCCAGGGCGTGCTCACGGGCAAGTACAAGCCGGGCCAGGAGCTCCCCGCGGGGTCGCGTGCCACGGACGAGAAGGGCGGCGCGAAGATGATCGGCCGCTTCATGAACGACGAGGTCCTCGGCGCCGTCCAGGGCCTCGCGCCCGTCGCCGAGGAGCTCGGCCTCAGCATGGCGCAGCTCGCGGTGGCCTGGGTGCTCCAGAACGACAACGTCGCCGCGGCGATCATCGGCGCGTCCCGGCCCGAGCAGGTCGGCGAGAACGTCAAGGCGTCCGGGGTCACGATCCCGGCCGAGCTGCTCGCGCGCGTGGACGAGGTGCTCGGCGACGTCGTCGTGCGCGACCCGGCGAAGACCGCCGAGAACGCACCCGCGAGCCGCCCCGTCTGAGCCGCGCTCCTACGCCCGCCTCGCGTCAGGCGCCGGCGGCCTCCGGGACGGAGGCCGCCGGCGCCTGCAGCGGGACGGTGAAGCGCGGCAGGAGCCAGTGCACGAGCGGCCCGATCGCGAGCGCGTAGCCGAGCGTGCCGAGGCCCACGGTGCCGCCCAGGAGCCACCCGGCGGCGACGACGACGACCTCGATGCCCGAGCGGACCAGGCGGACCGACCAGCCCGTGCGGGCCACGAGCCCGGTCATGAGCCCGTCGCGCGGCCCCGGCCCGAGGCGGGTGCCGATGTAGCACGCGGTGGCGAGCCCGTTGAGCACGATCCCGCCCACCGTCATCGCGATCGCGGCCCACAGCGGCAGCGGGTCCGTCAGCAGCCCGAGCAGGGCGAGGAACGGGTCGACGAGGACGCCGATGACCAGGACGTTCGCGACCGTGCCGACGCCCGGCCGCTGGCGGAGCGGGATCCAGCACAGGAGCACGGCGACGCTCACGACGACCGTCACCGTGCCGAACGTCCACCCGAGCCGCTCGGAGAGCCCCTCGCTCAGCACGTCCCACGGCATGTTGCCGAGGCCGGCGCGGACGAGCAGCGAGATCGAGGCGGCGTAGAGGACGAGGCCGACGAGGAGCTGCAGGGCGCGACGCACGTCGCTCACGGTACGTCCTGACGGGGCCGAGGTTTCCTGGAGAAGTGCCACAGCACGACTGTGACGCTCATCTGGCCTGGTTCTCCATAGCCACTTCTGACAGAGTGGCACCATGCCGCCCGACCACCCGCGCGCCGTCGAGCGCCGCGTCAGCGCGGCGGCCCTGCAACGGACGCTCGGGGCGATGCCCGCGGGCGGCACCGCCTACCTCGCCCTCGCCGACGGCCTGCGCCGCGCGGTGCTCGACGGCTCCCTGCCGCTCGCCACCCGGCTGCCCAGCGAGCGTGAGCTCGCCGAGGCTCTCGGGGTCTCCCGCACGACGACCGCGGCGGCCTACCAGCGGCTCCGGGAGCAGGGGTTCCTCACGACCCGCCGCGGCTCCGGCAGCGTCACGACCCTCCCCTCCGAGCCGGGCCGCGCGGGCCGTGCCCGTGACGGGCTGCCGCTGACCGGGACCGACGACGGCGCGACCGTCGACCTGGCCGTCGCCGCGCCCACGGCACCGCCGCAGCTCGCCGAGGCGGCCGCGCGGGCGCTCGAGGCGCTCCCCCGCCTCCTCGCGACGACCGGCTACTCGCACCAGGGCCTGCCGGGCCTGCGCGCGCAGGTCGCGGCACGCTACGCCGCGCGCGGCACGCCCACCGCGCCGGACGAGGTGCTCGTCACGACCGGCGCGCAGCAGGCGATCACCCTCGTCATCAGCATGGTCGTCGGCCCGGGTGACCGCGTCGTCGTCGAGCAGCCGACGTACCCCAACGTCCTCGCCGCGATCCGCGCGGCGGGCGGCCGTCCGGTGCCAGTCCCGGTCGGGCCGCACGGCCTGGACCTGGACCTGCTCGAGTCGACGGTGCGGCAGGTGGCGCCGCGGCTCGTCCACCTCACCCCCGACCACCACAACCCGACGGGTCAGAGCCTCGACGACGAGGGTCGCGCGCGGGTGCGCGAGCTCGCCGCGCGGCACCGCACGCTCGTCATGGCCGACGAGACGCTCACCGACCTCGTCCTCGACGGCCCGCCTCCGTCGAGCATCACCGGCGACGCGACGCGCAGCGGCCTGGTTGCCGTCGGCTCGGCCTCCAAGTCCTTCTGGGGCGGGCTGCGGGTCGGCTGGGTCCGCGGGCACCGCGACGTCGTCGGGCGCCTCGCCACGCGGCGCGCGCACCACGACATGAGCACGGCCGTGCTCGAGCAGCTCGTGGTCGAGGAGCTCCTCGCCCGGGCTGACGAGGTGCTCGACGTGCGCCGGGCACAGCTGCGTGTCCAGCGCGACACGCTCCTGGCAGCGGTCGCGCGCCACCTCCCGTGGCAGGTCCCGGTTCCGGCGGGCGGGCTGTCGACGTGGGTCGACCTGGGAGCGCCGGTCTCGTCCGCGCTCGCCGCGGTGGCCGTCCGGCACGGCGTGCGCGTGGCCCCCGGGCCGCTGTTCGGCGCGGACGGCTCGTTCGAGGACCGCCTCCGGCTGCCGTTCAGCCTGCCGGCGGAGGACCTCGAGCGGGGCGTCCTGGGCCTCGCGGCGGCGTGGCGATCGCTCGGCATGGGCCGCGACGCGCGCGTCGCGGCGCCGAGCACGGTCTCGAGCGCGGCGTCCCCCGTCGTCTGACGAGCCGACCGCGCACGCGCTCCCCGGGCTGCGGCCGGCGGTCAGCCCGCGCGCAGCGGCAGCGCGGCGGCCGCCGGCGCGCCCTGCTGGAGCAGCTGCGCGGCCGCGACGCCCTGCGTCGCGAGGTGGCGCCAGTGCTCGCCGAGCCACGCCTCGGCGTCGAACCGGTTCGTGAAGGCGGGGCTCAACGGGCGGTCGAGCTCGGCGTCCTGGACGTCGAGGAACAGCCACTCCCACTGCACACGCGTCATCGCGACCTCCCCGCCATGGCCCACCGTCCCGCGAGCGCCCGGTTGACGCGCGCGGCCCAGAACGGTCCCTCGTAGACGAAGCCGGTGTACCCCTGCACGAGGTCGGCGCCGGCCTCCCGGTACGCGAGCGCGTCGTCGGGCGTGGTCACGCCGCCGACGCCGATGACGACGGCGTCCGCGGGCAGCCGCTCGCGCAGCCGGCGGACCACCGCGAGGCCGCGCCCGAGCAGCGGCGGCCCGGACAGGCCGCCCTCGCCCAGGTCGTGCGCGATGGTCGTGTTGACCGCGACGACGCCCGCCAGGCCCAGCTCGGCGGCGAGGTCCGCGACCGCGTCGACGTCGTCGTCCGAGAGGTCCGGGGCGATCTTGACCAGCAGCGGCGGCGCCGCGCCGACCTCGGCCGACGCCGCCTGCACGGCCGCGAGCACCGGCCGCAGCTGATCGACCGCCTGGAGCGAGCGCAGCCCCGGCGTGTTGGGCGACGAGACGTTGACCACGAGGTAGTCGGCGAGCGGCGCGAGCAGGCGGGCGCTGGTCGCGTAGTCGCCGATCGCGTCCTCGACGGGCGTCACCTTGCTCTTGCCGATGTTGACGCCCACGACGACGCCGCGGGACCAGGCGGCCGCGCGCACGCGGCGCAGGCGGGCGGCGACGGCGACGGCGCCCTGGTTGTTGAAGCCCATCCGGTTGCGGACGGCGCGCTGCTCGACGTGACGCCACAGGCGCGGCCGGTCGTTGCCGGGCTGGGGGTGCGCCGTGACCGTGCCGACCTCGACGAAGCCGAAGCCGAGCATCGCGAGCCCGCGGATCCCGCGTGCGTCCTTGTCGAAGCCCGCGGCCAGACCGAACGGCGCCGGGACCTCGAGGCCCATGACGGCGAGCGGCGGTCCCGCCGGCCGGGTGCGCCGGGCGACGAGCTCGCGCAGGCCCGGCACGGCCGCCACGAGACGGACCACGCGGAAGCCCACGTGGTGGGCGCGCTCGGGATCGATCCGCCGGAACACCTGGTCGAAGAGGAGCCGGTACACGGCGCTCAACCTAGCGGGGTGCGCCAGGCGTCCGGCGTCCGGCCACGCGTCCGGGCCAGCCAGACGAGGCCCAGCAGCGGGAGCACGAGCGGCACGTAGCCGTAGCCGGCGCCGAAGCCGGACCACACGGTGTCGTCGGGGAACAGGTCGGGCGCGGCGACCGAGAGCGCGCCGACGGCGAGCACGCCCACCGCCTCGAAGCCCACCGCGGCCCAGGCCGCGGTCCTGCGGCCGCGCGCGAGCGCGACGGTCGCGACCACGTAGACGACGGCGGCCACCGCGGAGAGCAGGTAGGCGACCGGCGCCGCCTCGAGGTCGCGCGTGATCTGGACCGCTGACCGGGCCGTCGCCGCGAGCGCGAGGACGGCGTAGACGGCGACGAGCACCCGCCCGGGTCCGGTCGCCGTGCTGGTGCCCGGCGAGGCGATGTCCGCCGTGGGCTCGGACCCCTCGGGGCTCGTCATGCGCCGGTCCAGACCTGGACGCAGCGGTACGCGAGGAAGGCGACCGTGAGGGACGCGACGACGAGGACGACCGAGCTCCAGCGGGTCCGCTCGGCGAACGCCCACACGGCCGCGACCGGCAGCACGAACAGGGTCGTGACGAGGTACCCCCAGAAGGTCGCCGCGTCGGCGGGTCCGTCACCGGTCGCGCTGCGGACGGCCGCGATCACCACCTGCACGAGGAGGAGCGCCTCGACGACGCCCCCCGCGAGGAGCTGCCGCAGGATCACCGGGCGGTCGCGCACGGCACGCCACCCGGCCCATGCCGCGACGGCCACGGACAGCGCCGCGACGAGGACGGCCAGGGGGGACCACACGGCGACGAGGATACGGGCCGTCCGACCGGGACCCCTCCACAGCCGTGCGGCGCACCGGCCACCACCGCCCACGGACCGCCGTCCCCGTGGTCACGGATAGCATCGACGGGTGCCCTCGGTGAACCTCACGCTCAAGGACCCTGCCCGTCTCGACGTCGACGTCCTCGCCGTCGCCGTCGCCCGCCGCCCCGGCGCCACGCCGGACGCACCGGCGACGGTCGCCCTGCTCGAGCCCGACGCCCTGCCGGCCGCGCTCGCCGCGCGGCTCGCGACGCAGGCCGCCGCGCTGGGCGTCACGGGCGACGCGGACACCGTGCACCGCGTCCCGTCGGGCGGCGACGTCGCGGCGCCCGTCCTCGCCCTCGTCGGCGTCGGCGAGCTCGCGGCCGGGGCGGCACCGACG
>NZ_JACVQL010000329.1 GCF_019733465.1 Actinotalea ferrariae
GGGCGGCCCACGCCCGGGCGAGCGCCGCGCGAGCGGACGCCGGGTCGGCCTCGGGCGCCGCCTCGAGGACGGCGGGCACGAGCCAGTCGACGTCCACGGTGCCGCTCGGCGGCGCGAACACGCGCTCGCCGCTCACCCAGTCCGTGGGGCCCTGACTCACCCAGCGAGTCTCGCAGCCGGCAGCCGGTCCGGCGAGGGGCGGCAAGGCGTGGGAGCGCGCCGATGCGAGCGGCGGGCGCTGATCGCCGAGCGATGCGAGCGCGGCGGGCGCTGATCGCCGGGCGATGCGAGCGCGCGGGCGCTGATCGGTGCGGGCGGGCCAGGCGCCCGGGCGGCGTGATCCCGACGCTGTGTCGCGACCTCACCGACACGATCGGCATCACGGTGTCTCGTCGGTCGCACGCGTGCGGCAGAACTCGGGGGCGGACGCGCGCGACGTCGGGGAGAATGGTCCGTCGTGAGCGAGGAGCCCGAGCGGTCGGCCCCGGACCGGCCCCGGTCCGGCTCTCGCCGACCCCGCGGGCGTCGCGGCAACCGGCCGGACCGTCCGCGCGACGGCTCCCAGGACCGGGGCCGCGACACCGGGCCGCGCGCCGTGCACGACGCGACCCGCGAGACCGAGCGCCGCGCACGGCGCACCGAGGCGCGGCGCGACGTCGTCGTGCCGCCGATCACCTATCCCGAGCAGCTGCCGGTCTCCGCGCGCCGCGAGGACATCGCGGCGGCGATCCGCGACCACCAGGTCGTCATCGTCGCGGGCGAGACGGGCTCCGGGAAGACGACGCAGCTGCCGAAGATCGCGCTCGAGCTGGGCCGAGGGCGCGAGGGCCAGATCGGCCACACGCAGCCCCGCCGGATCGCGGCGCGGTCGGTCGCGGAGCGCATCAGCGAGGAGATCACCGGCGGCGCCGGCGCCCTCGGCTCGATCGTCGGCTACCAGGTCCGCTTCACCGACCAGTCGTCGGAGGAGACGCTGGTCAAGGTCATGACCGACGGCATCCTGCTCGCCCAGATCCAGCGCGACCCGCAGCTGCTCGCCTACGACACGCTGATCATCGACGAGGCGCACGAGCGCTCGCTCAACATCGACTTCATCCTCGGCTACCTCACGCGCCTGCTGCCGAAGCGTCCCGACCTCAAGGTCGTCATCACCTCGGCGACCATCGACTCGCAGCGGTTCGCGCGCCACTTCGCCGGACCGCCGACGCCCGAGCACCCCGAGGGCGTCCCCGCGCCGGTGATCGAGGTCAGCGGGCGTACCTACCCGGTCGAGGTGCGGTACCGGCCGCTGCGGCCCGACGACCCGGACGACCTCCGCGCCACCGGCGAGGACGACGACCTCGACCTCCCGGACGCACCGCTCAAGCGCACGCCCGGCCGTCGGACGGACGTCGAGGAACGCGACCTCATGACCGCCATCTGCGAGGCGGTCGACGAGCTGTGCGCCGAGGGCCCCGGCGACATCCTCGTGTTCCTCTCGGGCGAGCGTGAGATCCGCGACGCCGAGGATGCCCTCGCGGCCCACCTCGGCCCGCGCGCGCTCGGCAACGCCTCCGACGGGCGCGGCCCCCAGGTGCCGGGCTCGATCGAGCTCCTCCCCCTCTACAGCCGCCTGTCCGCGGCCGAGCAGCACCGGGTCTTCGAGCCGCACCAGCACCGCCGCGTCGTGCTCTCGACCAACGTCGCGGAGACGTCGCTGACCGTCCCGGGCGTGCGGTACGTCGTCGACCCCGGCACCGCGCGCATCTCGCGGTTCTCCAAGGCGACCAAGGTGCAGCGGCTCCCGATCGAGCCGATCTCCCAGGCGAGCGCCAACCAGCGCTCGGGCCGCTGCGGCCGCGTCGCCGACGGCATCGCGATCCGGCTCTACTCGCCGACCGACTTCGCCTCGCGGCCCGAGTTCACCGAGCCGGAGATCCTGCGGACCTCGCTCGCGTCGGTGATCCTGCAGATGGTCGCCGTCGGCGTCGCGAGCACGCCCGACGACGTCGCGAAGTTCCCGTTCGTCGAGCCGCCGGACGTCCGTGCCGTGCGCGACGGCGTCCAGCTGCTCACCGAGCTCGGCGCGCTCACGCCCGCGAGCGAGGGCACGCGCCTGACCGACGTCGGCCGCGCGCTCGCCCTGCTGCCCATGGACCCGCGCCTCGCGCGCATGATCGTCGAGGGGGGCCGGCGCGACGTCGCGCGCGAGGTGATGATCATCGCCGCCGCGCTCTCGATCCAGGACCCGCGCGAGCGACCCGCCGAGCAGCGGCCCCAGGCCGACCAGCTGCACGGACGGTTCGCGGACCCGACGTCGGACTTCCTCACCTACCTCAACCTGTGGACCTACGTCCGCGACCAGCAGCGCGAGCTCTCCGGCAGCGCGTTCCGCCGGATGTGCCGCGCCGAGCACCTCAACTACCTGCGGCTGCGCGAGTGGCAGGACGTCGTGACGCAGCTGCGCGAGATGGCCAAGCCGCTCGGCATCGTCGTCCGGCCGCCGGTCCGGCCCGCGGCCCTCCCGGCACGCACCGCGCCGACGACGCAGCAGGCGAAGGTCGACGCGTCGCTCGAGCAACGTCGCAGGTCGGCGCGGGGCGAGGCGGTCGTCGAGGCGAGAGAGCCCGAGGAGGCGCCCGAGTCCCTGCGCCTCGCGTGGGACGGCGACCGCATCCACCAGGCGCTGCTGTCCGGGCTGCTGTCGCAGGTCGGCATGCAGGAGGTCACCGAGGTGCGCGCGAATGCGCCCGCCAAGGGCCGCGACGGCCGGCCCGCCGGACGGCGGCCGCAGGCGCGCAACGAGTACCTCGGCGCGCGCGGGGCTCGGTTTGCGATCTTCCCCGGCTCGCCGCTGTCGCGGAAGCCCCCCGCGTGGATCATGGCCGGCGAGCTCGTCGAGACGTCGCGGCTGTGGGCGCGGGACGTCGCGCGCATCGCCCCCGAGTGGGCCGAGGAGCTGGCCCCGCACCTGGTCAAGCGCACGTACTCGGACCCCGCCTGGTCCACCAAGCAGGGCGCCGCGATGGCGACCGAGCGCGTGCTCCTCTACGGCGTGCCGATCGTGGCCGGCCGCCGCGTGCTGTTCGCCAAGGTCGACCCCGAGCACGCGCGCGAGCTCTTCATCCGGCACGCCCTCGTGCAGGGCGAGTGGACCACCCACCACGCCTTCTTCCACGACAACCGGCGGCTGCTCGCGGAGGCCGAGCAGGTCGAGCACCGCTCGCGCCGCCGCGGCCTCGTCGTGGACGACGACGCCCTGTTCGCCTTCTACGACGAGCGCCTGCCGGCCGACGTCGTCTCGGCGCGCCACTTCGACCAGTGGTGGAAGGGCGCCCGCCGCCGGGACCCCGAGCTGCTCACCTACTCGATGGAGCTGCTCGTCGGCGACGCCGCGGTCGACGAGGACGCGTTCCCGTCCGTCTGGCCGCAGGCGGACCTGCGCCTGCCGCTGACGTACCAGTTCGAGCCGGGCACCGAGTCCGACGGCGTCACGGTGCACATCCCCGTGACGGTCCTGCCGCGCGTGCGGCCCGAGGGCTTCGACTGGCTGGTGCCCGGGCTGCACGAGGAGCTCGTCGTCGCGCTCGTCCGCGCGCTCCCCAAGCCGATCCGGGTCCAGCTGGTACCGGCGCCGGACGTCGCGCGCGCCGTCGTGGCGTGGCTGCGCGAGACGCAGCCGTCCTGGGAGGACACGGTCCGGGCGGCCGACGCGGCGCCGTCCTTCACGACGGTGCTCGGCCGCGCCGTCCGGGAGCTCCGCGACGTCGACGTGCCCGACGACGCCTGGGACACGAGCCGCCTGCCCGCGCACCTGCGCATGCGCTTCCGCGTCGTCGAGCAGCGCGGCCGCTCCACCGTCGAGCTCGAGGAGGGCTCCGACCTCGTCGCGCTCCAGCGGCGCCTGGCCGCGCGCTCCGAGGACGCGGTGCGCAGCGCGGTCCGCGACGCCGTCCGCCAGGCGGTCCGCGAGTCAACGGCACCCGAGGGTGGTGCCCGCACGCCCGACGACGGCACCGGGCGGGGCGTCGCAGGGAGCACCGGCCCCGGGCAGCCAGGCGGGGCGTCCGCACGGGGCGAGGCGCGCGGACCGGACAGTGAGCGTGGGCAGAGCGGGGCGCGCGGACCTGGCGGTGAGCGCCGGCGTGACGGGGATGGGCCACGAGGAGACCAGCCGGTCGGCGGAGCGGCCCCGCAGCTCGAGCGTCAGGCGCTCACCACCTGGCCCGACGACCTCCCGGACGGCCGGCTGGCCGAGGTCGTGACGACGACGTCGGCCGGCGTCACCGTGCACGGGTACCCGGCCCTCGTGGCGGGGGACCGACGCAAGGACGGCCGGCACCCGGTCGGCCTGCGCGTGCTCACCACGGCTGGCGAGCAGGCGCTGCGTCACCCGGCCGGCGTGCGCGAGCTCCTGCTCGGCGAGCTGGCCCTCGCGACCGGCCGCGTCACGAGCCGGTGGACGACGACGGAGTCGCTCACGCTCGCCGCGAGCCCGTACCCGAGCACGGAGGTCCTGGTCGCTGACCTGCAGCGGGCCGCCGTCGAGGCGCTGGCCGCGGAGGTCCCGGCCGCGGGGACGCCGGCCGGGCCGACGGCGGGCGCCGGAGGGCCGGCCGGAAT
>NZ_JACVQL010000033.1 GCF_019733465.1 Actinotalea ferrariae
AACCGAGCCTCCACTGAACCCGGGGCGGTTCAAGCCGTCGGCCAGAAGTGGCCGGGGTGGGGCTGGTGCGGTGGGTCGTCATGGTCGGTCTCCGGTGACGGCGTGGACGAGCGTGACCGAGGCGTGCCCGCTGACGGTGACCTGGGCGATCCCGATCAGGGAGACAAATGCGGTCGGGCGGGTCAGGGTGACGCTCACGTTCAGGTCGCGTCCGTCGGGGGAGATGCCGACCTGGCCGGTGGCGCCCGCGACGGCGAGGTAGGCGTAGGCGGCGTCGACGGCGGCCTGCCGGTCCACCCGCGCCGGTTCTCCACTCACGGCCGCGGCCACGTCGATCGCCTGCCCGCCGGCGCGGGCCGCCTCGGCGGCCAGGGCGTCGGCTTCCTGGACGGCGCGGACCTTCAGGCCGCCGTCGGCGATCAGCCCGACGATCAGCAGCAGCCCGAGCATGCTGGCTGCGACGAACACCGAGATCGATCCGCGATCGTCCGCGTCGGCCGTGATGTGCCGGCGCAGCCACTGCCGTGGCCGGTTCATCGTGACCTGAACGTGTCGAGCGGGGAGATGCCCTCGGCGCTCATCGTCCTGCTGCCGGGCAGGCCGGGGATGGCCAGGTCAGCCATCGAGACCGTGCAGCCGACGGCGACCCGCACGACGGCGTCCTGGCCCAGGGGTGCGCCGAACCCGGTGACGTCCACGCTGACCGCTGTAGTGGTGCAGGTGATGCCGGCGGCGGTGAGCTCGCGGTCCGCGGCAGCCGCGGCGGCGCCGCGGGCCTGGTCGGGGGTGCGGGCCAGGGAGGCGTCGCGGGCGGCGGACCGGGCGGCCTGCTCGACGGCGCCGGCCGCGACCTGGACGCGCCCGGCCAGGATCAGCGCCCCCAGGAGGAGCAGCAGCGCGGGGGCGAGGATGGCCAGTTCGACTGTGACCGACCCGCGGTCCTCGCCGGTGGCGGGCAGGTGCCGGCGCAGGGTGCGGATCATGGTTGGTCGGGCCTGGTGAAGCGCTCGACGGGGCCCTGCGCGGACTGGACGATCAGCGGGCCGGGGACCAGGGGCAGCAGGGACAGTGACCGGCCGCGGACCTCGACGGCGACGTGTCCGGGGCTCGGGGTGATCGCGGTGACGGCCGGTTCCAGGAGTAGGTCCGCGGCGTGCTCGGCGAGGAAGGCTTCGGCGCGGGTTCGCCCGGCGTCCAGCGTGGCGCCCTGGGCGCGGCCCGTGGCGGCACCTTCGGCGGCGGCGGCCTGGGCCAGGGTGCGGGCGTGGAACCACAGGCCGTACTGCAGCAGGGCGACCACGATGAGCAGCAGCACGGGGAAGACGATCGCCAGCTCGAGGCTGGCCGATCCTTCGTCGTTGCGCACGGCTGCGCGTAGCCGGGCGGTGGGGGTGGTCATGGTCAGGTGATCTGGTCTAGGCGCCGGTTGACGGCGATCGTGACCACGGCGACCAGGGCGACGGCCACGGCGATCAGGCCCAGGATGATGATGACGTGCTCGAGGGTCGAGGCGCCGGCGTCGTTGGCGGGTCCGACCCGTTCGCGCACGATGCGGCGGGCGCCGGCGAGGTAGCCGGTCAGGACCGTGAGCATCACGGTGATGGGCATGGTCGTTCCTTCCGTGGTCAGCCGAGCATGATGCGGACGAAGGCGGGGTAGGCGACCAGCGCCATGAAGCACAGGCCGAGCAGGGACACCGGGATGACCATGTGCTCGGACGCGGCGTTGGCGACGGCGACCTGCTCGGTGAGCAGCTGGGTGCGCAGGGACGCGGCGCGGGCGCGCAGGGTGGCGTAGACGGCGGCGCCGTCGTGCCCGGCGACGGCCATGATGTCGGCCAGGTCGCCGAGCTCGACGACGCCGGTGCGCCCGGCCAGGTCCGACAGGCCCGCCCAGGCGGGGCGGCCGGCGAGCTGGGCGCGGAGCAGTGCGTCGCGCAGGCGCGCGAACTCCGGGGACTGGCCGACGGCGGCGGCGCGGTCCAGGGCCTCGGTGGTGCCCGCGTCGGCCAGGCGTTCCAGGGCGACCAGGTCGATGTAGGCGCCGGTCGCCGCGCGCATCGCCGCCCGGGCCGCGGCGGCGTCGCGGCGGACCATCAGGTCCGGCACCCAGAACAGCACACCAGCCACGACCAGGCCCACGGCCAGGGGGACCGCGGCGGGGGCGCGGATGCCGGCAGCGGCGAGCAGCCCGGTCAGGACGGTCGGGAAGACCAGGCCGAGCATGCCGTAGCCGAGCTTCTGGGCGGCCAGGTGCTCGACCGAGCGGTCCAGCATGCGCAGGTCCGCGGCGAACCGGGCCAGGCGGAGGCGGTCCGCGGCCCGGGGCAGCAGCACCCGCGCGACCCACCCGTGCAGGCCGGCCTGGGGGTCGGCGGGGGAGATGGTGGGGGCGTCGGGGTCGGGCAGCAGCAGGTGGACGGCGGCGGCGAGGTCGGGTCGCTGAGGTGTCAGGCCGGCCACGACCATGCCGATTCCTGCGGCGAGCAGCAGACCGGCGGCCAGGGCGAGGTAGGTCGTCATCGCGCGTCCGTGTCCGGTGCCAGGAATCGGGAGTCGGCGGCGGGCAGGGTCAGGCGCCGCATCCACAGCAGGCAGCCGATGAACGCCGCTGCAATGACGGCCAGGACGACCTGCCCGAGCGGCTCGCCGTACGGCGTCAGGTAGGAGCCGTTCACCGCGCCGACCGCGACCATCCCTAGGGTGATCACGGTGACGGCCTTGGCTGTGGTGCGGGGGCGGGCACGTTCGGCCTCGATCCGGCGTCGGGCTGCGACGTCCTCCCCGACGGACCCGGCGACCCCGGCCAGCACCGAGGCCAGGCCCGGTCCACGGCGGTGCGCGGCGAGCATGAGCGCGGCGACGACGAGGTCACCGGCCGGGTCGTGCAGGTCGGTCGCGAACGCCCGGAGCGCGCGGTCGGTGGGCCACCGGGCGGCCAGGCGGGCGACCAGCGCGCCGACCTCGGTGCGCAGCGGCGCGGGGCACGACCGCGCGGTGGTGGTGATCGCCTGCTCCAGGCCAGCGCCGGTGGTCAGGACGTCGGACAGGCGCCGGGTCCATTCCTCGATCGCCTCGACCCGGGTGATCCGGGCCTGTGCGGCGCTGCTGGTGGCGAGCAGGATGGGCAGGCCCACGACGGTGGTCACGGTCAGCGCGGCGGCGACCGGCCACGGCGACAGCGCCCAGACGATCGCGCCGGCGCTCAGCGCGACCGGCCAGCGCCACCGCGCCCACCCTGTGCGTGGTGTGCCGATCACGCGGCGGCTGCGGCCAGGCAAGGCCGGCAGCATGTCGGGTGTCCCGCGCCACCCGGCGACGGCCAGCATGAGGCCGGCGATCGTGGCCGCGCCGGCCAGGCCGCCGAGCAGGGTTCTCATCGGGGGTCTCCTTGGTGCAGGGGCCAGGGGGCCCAGGTGCCGGCGCGGTGGGCCAGCAGGCTCGGGTTGAAGCCGGCGCGGACCAGGCGGGCCAGGGACTCGGGGTGGTGCAGCGGGACGGCGCGTCCGTCCTCGCCTGGTCCGAAGACGGTCGTGGTGGTCGGCCGGGAGCCTTCGCCCAGGCCGTTGATCTCCACGACCTGGGAGACGAACCGGTGCTTGCCGCTCTGGTCGTCGAGGAGCTCGATGTGCACGATCAGGTCCACCGACCCGGCCAGCAGGCGGTAGGCGAACGTCTCGGTCATCTGGATGCCGGCGGACAGGCACAGGGTGACGATCCGGTCGATGCCGTGCTGGGCGGTGCGGGCGTGCAGCGTGCACAGGGATCCGTCGCCGGTGGACATGGCCTCGAGCATGGGCAGGACCTCGGCGCCGCGGACCTCGCCGACGATGATGCGGCGCAGGTTCAGCCGCAGGGCGTCGGTGACCAGGTCCGAGAGCGTGACCTGCCCGGCACGGTGGCCGGCGGCGTCGGTCTCCGCGGAGCCCTCGCGCGCCTCCATCGGCACGACTCGGGGGTGACGGTCGGGAAGGTCGTCCAGGTGGAGCTCGTACTCCTTCTCGATGGTCGCGAACCGCTCCCGGGGACCGAACTCGTTGGCCAACGCCCGGATCAGGGTGGTCTTGCCGGCGTTCTGCAGGCCGGTGACGATGATGTTGCGCCCCGCCCGCACCGCCGCCCGCAGGAACGCGGCCAGCACCGAATCGAGGGTGCCGAGGCGGACCATGTCGTCCAGGTCGACATCACGCACCCGGTGGCGGCGGATGACCACCTGCGGGCGGGCGACCGTCCACGCCACGGCCGCCAGACGTGACCCGTCGGGCAGGCGCAGGTGCAGGGCAGGGTGGGCCGGGGAGAACATCCGCTCCGCGCCGCCGGCGCGGGCGGCGAGCAGCTGCAGGATCTCGATCAGCTCGGCGTCGGAGTCGGCGACCGGCGGGTGCTGGAGCTCGCGGCCGTCGGCATAGCAGACCCACACGTTCGCGTGCCCGTCGACCTCGATGTTCTCCACGTCGGGGTCGTCGACCAGCGGTTGCAGGCGCCCCAGGCCGAACAGGGCCGCCATCACGGCCGCGGAGGTGCGCAGCTCGGCCTGCCGCGACCACGTCGGTGACCCGGCCCGGACCCCGGCCCGCCGCCGCTCGGCGAGCTCGGCTGCGATCAGACCCCTGGCCAGCTCACGGCGCGCCGCGTCGTCGCCCACGGGCTCGGCCTGCAACCGGGCGGCCAACGCCTCGGCGACCACGCGACGCACATCCGCCACCACCGCCGGGTCTGGGGCGTCCTGAGGGGCCGGTGGGGCCGGCACGGCGTGCAGCGGGCGCGACTCGGCGACGCCCGGGTCGGTGGCGTGCGGGTGCTGCTCGTCGCGTTCGGTCATGGCGCCACCCCGGCCGGGAGACCGGCCATCAGAGTCGCGGCCAGGGCGCGGACCGAGCGCAGCAGCAGCGACCGCTCCCACCGCCCGGTGAGGCTCTGACCGGCGTTCAGTGCCTCGGCGGACCGGGCGTCGAACGCGAGCATTGCCACCGGCACTGCCAGTGCCCGCTCGACCTCCCGTGCGGTGTAGGGGCGCCGCTCACCCACGACCGCGGGGACGGGGCGCGCTCGAGGTGAGCGCAACGCGGCCAGGCGGCGCACCGCCGCGGCGCTGGCCACGACCGCCGGTACCGTCGGGGTCAGCGCCAGCCCCACGACGTCCGCCTCGCCAAGAAGGCTCGTCGGCTCCTCGGCATGGCCCAGACGCCCGGCGTCCACGATCACGTCGGTGGACTGGTGGTGCAGGTCGACTGCCAGGTCTGGCAGCGCGGCCCACAACGCGGCCAGGGACCTAGCCTGGACCGGGTCGCTGACCCCGGGCAGAACCAGGCGGGCGGCGTCAGAGTCCAGGGCGACGCTGTGCGCGAGCAGGTCGGCGGCGCTCGGTGTGTGGACCTCGCCGGCCAAGGCGAGGACCCCGGCCTCGGTCGCGAACCCGGCGGCGAGCGCGCCGCCGAGCAGCCCCGAGCCGGACGGGTCGGCGTCGATGAGCACCACGCGGCGTTCGGTGACCTGCGGCCACACCCACGCCAATGCCAGGGCGCTCGTGGTCACCCCGGGTGCCCCGGACGCTGAGCACAGCACCAGGCAGGTCACGGCTGGTCTCCGGCGTCCAGGAGCACCAGCGCGAACCGGCCCGACGCCGCGCGGGTGGCCAGGTCCGGTCCGTCGCCCTGGTCGGCGGCGACGTCGAGCACGCGCAGCCCGTTCATGTCCGGCTCACCGATGCGCACCACTGTCGCCTCGAAGGTCCGCGGTGCCACGGGCAGCGGGTCCGACCCGGCTGACGGGGCATCGACCACCAGCAACCGGTCCCCGGCCCGAAGGCCACCGGCGGGCAGGCGCTCGGAGGTCACCGGCAGCGGTACCAGCACCTCGCCGTCACCTGGCGGGGCGTCGGCGGTGATCTGGGCGGGGGACAGCAACGCCCCGGCCGGGAGGTCGGTCGCCGCCACCTGACCCAGCACGGCGTCCAGCTGGTCGGCGGGCACCGTGCCGACCAGGGTGTCGACCGCCACGGCCGTCAGGGTCAGGTCGCCGGCGACCAGTGCCTGCCCGTAGGGCACGTCGCGGGCCATCACGAGCACGTCGGTGCGCCCGCTGGCCGCGCCGACCAGCCAGGCGACCAGGGCTCCGGCCAAAGCGGTCAGCATCAGGCCGCCGGCGATGACTCCACGGCGGCGGCGCGGACGGGCGGCCGTCGGGTGAGGTGGTGCGGTGGTGCTCGCCGGGCGGATCCCGGTGGACGTCGTGGTGGCCATGAGGTGCCCCCTGCACGCTGGTGCTGCTCAGCCGGTGACGAGTACCTGCAGCTCGCCGATGCGGACCGTGGTCGTCGAGGTCCGGGTCACGGTCAGCGACCCGGACGTACCGCCACCGGCCCAGGTGACCTGCCAGGTCGTGGTCGCGGTGACGGGGTAGGCGTCGCCCGGCTGCCCGGCCGACGAGCGCTCGTAGATGTACTCGCACGTCGGGGAGTGCACCGCGCCCTCGGTGTAGGGGGTGCCCGGCCCGGTGCACACGCGCGTGTGACCGTCGCCCATGTCCCACACGATCTGCGTCGCTTGGGCGCGGGCTGTGACCGAGAGCCCGGGCACCGACGCGGTCGCCGAGTTCGGCCCCCACGTGGTCGGCGTGACCTCGGTCCACAACCACACCGGAATCCCGACCAGACCCATCTCGTCTGAGCTGATCGTCAGGCGGATCGCCGGACCCGCCAGGCGCATCTGGTCGACGGCCCGCTGCGCCATCTGCGCCGGGGTGATCCCCACGTCACCCGAGCCGGGCGGCGGCGTCGCCCGCCACACCCACCCACCCGCGGACCCCCCGAACGGCAGGCCCCCGCAGGTCACTGCGTAGATCGCGCCGTCCGGGTAGTGACCCTCCCACATCGGGTTTGACGGGTCGGGCTGGGGTGAGAGCTCGTCGTAGTAGCAGCCGTCGACGTCGTTGAACCACCCGAACGCCTCAGAGAAGCAGGGCACGGTCGCGCCGCCGGCGGCTGTGCAGACACGCGCTGTGCCGGTGTCGCCGGCGTCGGACGAGCCGCCCGGGGTACCGCTCCCGATGACGATCACGATGCAGGTCTGATTGTGCGGGTCGCAGATGACCTCGGCCGCCGTCGGAACCATCGACCCGACTGCTGGGCCGGCTGCGAAGAGAGGGAGCATCGCTGACACGGCGAGCGTCAGAACCAACTTGATGATGCGGCGGGTCAGCACGGCGTGTCTCGATCCACGACCGACGTTCGGATGGTCCAACGATCCATGTAGAAGTACGCGGTTGAGACCGTCAGTACCTCGCTGGCTTGACCCGGCGCGGCCGCCGACTCTCCGGTGTCGCGAAACATGGGCTGCCAGTCGCCCACGTCGACGCAATCCGTGATGGTCGCGGTCCCCTCGACACCGGGGACGACCTCGGAGACGGTGGGATCAGTGATTGGCTCGCCGACCATCACGATGCGGTTCGACCGATAAGTCAGGACGGTTGAATAGACATCGGTCAGCGCGGTGTCGACCGCGTACGCCTCGAGTGCCGTACCGGGCTCGACGGCCGGGTCGGCAAGGATCGCGACCTTCGTGGCCCAGTAGCCCCGGTAGGCCTCCAGAATCGCGGCCTCAGCTGTTGAGACCTCCGGATCCACGCTGGGCGTCGGCCTCTCGCTGGCCGACGGAGTCGTGGTGGGCGTGCTCGTGGTGGGCGTCGGCGGGACCTCGTCTGCCGGTGTGCAGCCCGCAACAAGGGTGGCGGTGAGCACGACGAGCGCCCCCGCGATGACCTTGGACGAGTTGTTCAGCCACATGATCGGCCGCCTGTCCTCGGCGCGCCGCCCCCGGGCGCACCGTGGTCGAAGGCCCCATGACACACCCTCGCGTGACTGTGCTGCAACCACTTGTCGGAGCGGGTGGATGACGCTGCGACCGTCCGCCCGTCGTGAGTCCCCATGCATGTATGGGTGCGCGAAGACGACCAACATGGGGCCGGGACAAGGTTCGCTTCACGGGCGCCGTCAGCTCGCTCGGTCCCGCATCGCTGCGATTAGCTCGGTCCCCGGAGTCGGCAGCACTGGGGACGGGTGGCTGCGCATGCGCGTTGAACGCAGGGCGGCGCGCAGCTCCGGGTCGATCTCAACGGTGCCGCCGGCGAGGAGCAGGCGGGGGAGGAGCCCTGGGTTTTCGGCGCTGCCGCGCAGCACGATCACCAGCCGCCGGGCCTGCCAGGCGGGCAGGCTCAGGCGCTCGGCCATGTTTCGCCACCCGTAGCTGGTCCAGCCGTGGGCTCGACCGGTCCAGCGGGTACTGCGCGTGGTTGGCGTGTCGGCGAGTACGTCCTCGACGATCTCCGCCGCCCGGTCCTCGGGCCAGCCTGCCGCCACAAGTGCATCGACGGCGGCGTCGGCAGCGTCCGTGATCCGCGGTCGGGTTCCGTCCTGCGCGGCACACGGCATCTGCGCGTGCGGCAGGTCATCCAGGCGGATGACGGGCTGGACGAGGCCGCCGGCGTGGACCTTCGCGAGCTGCCAGGCCTTGCGCGGGGACGTGGGATAGCGGGCACAGACCGCCTCGGTGAGGATCGCGTGCCGGGCGACCGACCAGATCAGTCCCCATGGTGAGTCCGCGGTCCGCAGCGCTGGACTGTTGAGCACCTCCCACACGTCCTCCCAGGCCGAGGTCTCTGCCTGACCCGACGCGGCGCCGCGCATGCCGAGGTCGACCGTCAACGGGCGGACCAGCGTCTCGCGGATGTAGGTCAGCAGGGCTGTGCCGGCGGGGCTCTGCCACCCGTCGACGTCGATCTGGTCGAGCAGCGTGCGCAGCATGCTGGCGTCGCGGGGTCCGCCGCGGCGGGCGACTGTGGCGACGTCTGGGACGGTGGCGCTTGAGGTCGGGAAGGTCGACCGGGAGGTCGGGCCTGGGACGAGGGACACGGTTACCTCCAGGAGTCGGACTGTCTCCTGGCACACTCCGCAGTCAGCCTCGACAGATGCCTGACGGACCGGAAATCTGTGGATAACGATTGCAGCAGGCGTGTTGTGGAGCGGGCACGTCAGGCTGACGCACAGAGCCTGAGGCGATCGCGGCGTCACGGGCCCGCCTCACGCCACGGCCGCCGGCGTTGGTGCCAGGTGCGCTCAGACCGCCAGGCGAGATCGGGTCGGTGTACGTCGGTCGGCTGCACAAGGTGCCCGTCCGCGCGCTGGATGCCCATGTAGCCCGCCTGACCCGTGAGCGGACGTGACGCACCGCGGAACACAGCCCGGCGCAGCACTTGTCCATTCATGTGCCATCGACGTGGGTGGCAGAGTGGGGTGGGACAGGGGATGGCAGGAAGGTGAGCGGTGCGCGTTGAGCTGCTGTACTTCGATGGATGCCCGAACTGGACGGTCGCCGATGAACGCCTTGGCGAGGCGCTGCGGGCGCTGGGTCGCGAGGACGTCGCGGTCGAGCCGTGCTTGGTCCAGAGCGCCGCGCAGGCGGAATCGCTGGCGTTCGTCGGCTCCCCATCCATCCGTGTCGACGGCGCGGACCCGTTCGCATCAGGCAAGGAGCAGATTGGGTTGTCCTTCGGCTGTACACGACGACGGTCGGGCTCAGCGGCTCGCCGACCGTCGACCAGTTCCTCGCGGCACTGACGTGAAGCGCGCCGTCGCCCTACTCGGGGCTATCGCGGCTGTCTACCTGCTCGTAGCGGCCGGCAGCCGGCTGGCGGAACGGTTCGGAGCGCTGGCCTGCGGCTGCGCTGACGACTGCTGGTGCCGCCGGCCACGTCTGAGCCGCTTCCGCTGGGTCTTCCCGTGGCGCCACCGCCCGCACGACACCCCGGCACAGAAGGTAGACGCGGACCCCGCGCGCTCATGAGGCTCGCGCCCGTGTCCTCACCCGCGCGGTGCGTACATCATCACGGCGACGCCAAACAGGCAGATGATGGCGCCGGTGATGTCCCACCGGTCGGGGCGGAACTTGTCCACGACGATGCCCCAGGCGAGCGAGCCCGCCACGAAGATGCCGCCGTACGCGGCGAGGATGCGCCCGAAGTGCGCGTCCGGCTGGAGCGTCGCGACGAACCCGTACAGCCCGAGGGCGATGACGCCGGCGCCGACCCACACGATGCCGCGGTGCTCGCGCACGCCCTGCCAGACCAACCAGGCTCCGCCGATCTCGGCGACGGCGGCGACGGCGAACAGGAGCAGGGAGCGCAGCGTCGTCATGGGCGCCAGTGTGCCCGCCGTCAGCCCGCTGCCCGGGCATGCTCCATGGGCAGGCCGGCGGCGAACCAGTCGGCCTTCCCGCCCCTGTACACCCGGACGTCGGTGTAGCCCAGGGCGCTGAACGCGGCGGCAGTGACGGTGGAGCGGCCGCAGGCCGGACCGGAGCAGTACACGACCACGGTTCGATCGCCGTCGGGGGCGACGCGTGCGGCGTCCGCGGCCGTCAGCGCCCCCGGGACGTTGACGGCGCCAGGCAGGTGTTCAGCGGCGTAGTGCGCGGCGGGCAGCGCCTCGATGAGAGTGACGGTGTCACGCTCGAGCAGGGCGACGCGCTCTTCGCGGCTGATGAGCGTGGGCATTGGTTCTCCTGGCGTCGTCTGGTGGCAGGGGCCGTGGTGGGCGGGGGTCAGCAGCCGCCGCCGCAGCCGCATGCCGAGCTCCCGTCGGCCGCGGCGGCGGCAGCGGCCCGCCGCCGGCGCAGCCAGATCGCGGTGGTGACGAGCGCGCCGACGACCACCACGATTCCCAGCGCGACGACTTCACCGCCTGCCAGGAAGGCGCCGACCCCCGCAGCCAGGCCGCCCGCCGCGATGAGCGGCACGGAGCACGCGATGGCGCAGGCGAGGACGACGCCGATTCCGGCGATCGCGCCCTTCCTGGTGGCCGTGTTGGCGGTGGCCGTGTTGGCGGTGGTCGTGTGGTCCTGGTGGTGGTGGGTGGTCGGGGCGGTCATCGGTTCTCCTCGGAAGGTACGCAGGCAGGGGTAATCGCGACCGCAGGCGCGGCGCCTGGGTCGTTGGATGGGGCGGGGTCAGGCGGCGGTGCCGAACATCGCGGCGACCACGTTGGCGGCGTCGGCGGGTGCCTGGACCTCGAGGCGGACCTGGCCGGTGGTCAGGCGCACGGTGAAGGTGAAGAACGAGCAGCAGTCCTGCTCGGCGGCGGCCAGGCGTGCGACCTCAGCGGCCAAGTCCACAGAGGCCGGGAACGTCAGGGCGATCCCGCCCGGGATGGGCTCACGGGACGTGGCTCGCGGGACCAACGTCTGCCAGTCGGAGACCCGATCCGGGACGGCGGCCGCGTCCAGCGAGCAGGCGACCGGCGCCGCCACGTCCTCGACCACGGCGGGCCCACGGGTCAGGGCGACGAACGTGCGCCGGTCCGCTAGCGGCGCCGGCGCGGCGGTGGCGCACGGGCAGTCCGCCCCGCATGCTCCGGCGGTCGGCGCCGCGGCCATGCGGGTGGAGACGGTCTGCAGCTGGGCGGCTAGGGCGACGAGCTCGCCGATGCGGGTCTGGGTCTCGGCCAGGCGCTCGGCGACCATCTCCACGACCTGGTGCGCGACGCTCGAGCAGTCCTCCACCTCGTAGGCGCGCACCAGCTCGGCGACGTCCGACAGCGGGATCCCGAGGTTCTTGATGGCGCTGATGAATCGCAGCCGGGCGATGTCGGCCTCGTCGTAGGTGCGGTACCCGTTCTCGCCCCGGGCTGGAGCGTCGACCAGGCCGATGTCCTCGTAGTAGCGCAGGGTCGTCGCGGGGACCCCGACCATCCTGGCCGCTTCGGCGATGCGGTAGCTCATGTGCGCGACGCTAGACCTTCGAGTCGAGTGGAAGGTCAAGTGGTGTCACGCGCGCGCGGGGAGATCGTCCCGCTCAAGCCGCGCCGAGGGCCGCCCGAGGGAACAGCGCGCGGATGACGCCGTATGCCACGGCAGCACCGACGAGCTGCATGGCGACGAACATCGCGACCGAAGCGGGCGCGATGCCGGCGAACGTGTCCGTCAGCGTCCTCGCGACCGTGACGGCGGGGTTGGCGAAGCTCGTGCTCGAGGTGAACCAGTAGGCGGCGGTGATGTACCCGCCGACGGCGAACGCGACGGCCTCCTGCCGGCCCATGCGCACCGCGCCGAAGATGATCACGAGCAGCCCTAGGGTCGCGACTACCTCCCCGAGCCACAGCCCCGGACCGGTGCGCTCGTGCTGGGCGATGCTGACCGCCGGCAGGTCGAACATGAGGTTGGCGCCGACGGTGCCGAGAGCGCCGCCGACGAGCTGAGCGCCGACCAGGGCGCCGGTCTCGGACCACGTGAGCGCGCCCAGGGCCCTCTCCACGAGCGTGACCACGGGGTTGAAGGCGGCGGAGACCGGCTGGAGGGCGAGGATCAGCGCGATCAGGACGGCACCGGTGGCGAGACTGTTCTGCAGCAGCTGGAGCCCGACGTCGTCCGGAGAGAGGCGCGTCGCGGCGATGCCGGAGCCCACGACGGTGGCGACCAGGAATGCAGTGCCGACCAGCTCGGCGAGTGCCCGGCGCAGCAGGCCGCCGCTCCTTTCCGGAGCTTGGGGCACCGATGCGTGGACCTCGGCGGGCGTGCGCGCCGCCGCGGTGGCGACGTCGCTCACCGGCCGACCTCCTGGCCGGCGCGCTCGCCGAGCAGACCGCGTACGCGCGCGGCGATGTCCTCGCGGACCAGGCGCATCCGGTCGACGCCCTCGATGCCGCGGGCCGACGGTTCGTCGACCTCCCACCGCATGACGGGCGTGCCGTCGCTGGTGGTGAGCTGCGCCTCGGTGCCGAGGACCACGACGAGGTCTGCGGCCGCGACGAGGTCATCGGTGATGGGCTTGGGCTCTTCGCCGGTGATGTCGATGCCGACCTCGGCCAGGGTCGCGGCCGAGCCCGGGTGAACCGTGTCGCTCGGTGCCGTGCCGGCAGAGGCGACGTGCACGTGCGGGAACTCGTGGCGCGCGATGGCGGCGGCGATCTGGGACTTGCCTGAGTTGTGCACGCACACGAACAGCACCGACGTGGGTGGGGTGGTCAAGCGGTTCTCCTCGAGGTCAGGGCCGCGCGCTGGCGGTCCAGGTCGTGCTCGCGCACCCACGCCATGGTGGCCGTCTGGACGACGTCCCACGGGGAGCCGAGCGGTGGGGTGTAGGACAGGTCCAGCCCGTCGACATCGGCGACAGTCATCTCGTGCGTCAGGGCGGTGGCGTAGATGTCCACGCGCTTGGCGATCTCCGCGCCGAGCGGGCCGACGAGCTGGGCGCCGAGCAGGCGACCGGTCGCGGTGTCGCCGGTGACACGGATGGTGACCGGCTTGGCGCCCGGGTAGTACGCCTTGTGGTCGTCCCCTGTCGACCGGACGGTCGCGGACGCGAAGCCGGCCTCGATGGCCTCCCTGTCACGCAGCCCCGTGCGGGCGACGACCAGGTCGAAGACCTTGACCACCTGGGTGCCGAGGCTGCCGGGGTAGACGGCGGCTCCGCCGAGGGCGTTCTCACCGGCGACCCGGCCTTGCTTGTGCGCGGTCGTGCCGAGCGGCAGGTACGTGGTGCCGAGCAGCCGGTGATGGGTCACGACGCAGTCGCCTGCAGCCCAGACGCCGGGTAGCCCGGTGGACATGTCGGGCTGGACTCGGACGGCACCTCGAGGCCCGGTGGTCGCGCCGGCAGAGACGAGCAGCTCGGTGTCCGGTCGCACACCGACGACCACGAGCACGAGGTCCACGTCCCAGCGCGTCGGCTGCGCGTCTGCGCCGGTCGCGTGCACAGTCAGCCGGCTGGGTCCGTCCGACGCCGCCACCTCGGTGACGGTCGTCGCGGTGTGCACCTGGACCCCGTGCCGCGTCAGCTCGTCGCGCACCATGGCACCGAGGTCCGGGTCGACCGTGGGCAGCACCTCGGGCAGCGCCTCGGGCAGCGCCTCGACCTGGATGACGTCGATGCCGCGGGCGGTCAGGCCCTCGGCCATCTCCAGGCCGACGTACCCGGCGCCGACGATCAGCGCCCGCGTGGGTCGGGTGGCGTCCAGGTCGGCGGTGAGGGTCAGCGTGTCGCCGATGGTGTGCAGCAGGTGCACCCCCTCCGCGGGCCCGAGCCGGTCCAGTCCGGTGATCGGCGGCCGCACCGGCACCGCGCCGGTCCCGACGACCAGCGCGTCGTACGGCAGCTCACGGCGACCTTCCGGTGCGTCGATGATGAGGCGCCGTCCAGGGACGTCGATGCCCGCCGCGCGGGTGTTGACGTGGACGTCGAGGCCAGCGCCGCGCAGGTCTTCCATGGTGCGGTGCGCGAGGTCGCGCCAGTGCCCTACCTCGCCGGAGACGAAGTACGGGATGCCGCAGATGGAGAAGTTCGGGTACCCGTCGGCGAGCACGACGCTGACCTCGCCGCTCGGGTCGAGCTCGCGGGCCCGCAGGGCGGCGCTGATGCCGGCGTCGCTTCCGCCGACGGCAATGAGACGCATCGGCTAGTCCTCGGCGGTCGGCCCCGCCGCGGCGTGGGCGATGGCTGATAGGTCATCGGCGAGCAGATGGCAGAAGACGTTCTCGGGGTGCCGCGGCCGGGCCCCCGGGTCGTCGGCCGACGACGGTTCGAGGACGCCGATCGGCTCGAAGGCGCCGAGGAGCCGTGATCCCTCGGCGGTCCTGGTCACCGTGTACCGCAGCGAGTAGCGCAGCCGGTCCTTCCCGACCGTGCATGTCGCGGTGTAACCGGTGGGCGTCACCGCGTCCACGGCGACGTCACGGGACACCGTCGTCCCCGCGTGCCGGCGATGCTCGGTCCATCGGGAGCCGTGGGTCACGACGTCGTGGGTGCGATCGACCAGCTCCGCGTGCGCCCCCAGCGCGACGGCCACGCGGTCGAGGTCGAGGAGCGTCTCGATCACCCGTGGCAGCGGAGCGGCGACGTCGACGACCTTGGACGCGGACGGCAGGTGGCGGCGCACGAGAACCACTCCTTCAGGCGCTGACCGCGCTGGGCTCGACGCCGAGCTCGTCGAGCAGGGCCAGCACGCGGGTGCGGATCTCGTCCCGGATGGGGCGCACGGACTCGATGCCCTGCCCGGCGGGGTCGTCGAGCTGCCAGTCCTCGTACCGCTTGCCGGGGAAGATCGGGCACACGTCGCCGCAGCCCATGGTGATGACGACGTCGGACGCCTGGACGGCGTCGGTGGTCAGGACCTTGGGCTGCTGGTCGCGGATGTCGATGCCGACCTCGAGCATCGCCTCGACCGCGACCGGGTTGATCTGCTCGGCCGGCATCGACCCCGCGGAGCGGACCTCGACGGCGCCGCCTGACAGGTCCCGCAGGAATCCCGCGGCCATCTGCGAGCGGCCGGCGTTGTGGACGCACACGAAGAGGGCGGACGGGCGGGTGGTCTTGGTCATGGGACTCCTCGGTTCTTGCTTGGGGTGATGGTCAGGGAAGAGTTGCCGCGAGCGCCTCGACGCGCGCAGCGAGGTCGTCGTAGATCGCTTGCACGCCGTCGGGTGAGGCCATGGCGGGGTCGCCCACGGGCCAGTCCTCGTACCTCTTGCCCGGCAGCACCGGACAGGAGTCGCCGCAGCCCATGGTGACGACGACGTCGGCCGCCCGGACGGCGTCGTCGGTCAGCGGCTTGGGGAACGGCTCCTCGGCATCCGGCTGGTCGGCGAGGAGCTCGCGCAGGAGGGGGGCGACGGTGGTGTGGACCTGGGCGGCGGGCAGCGACCCGGCCGAGCGGACGACCACCCGGTCGCCGGCGACCTTGCGCAGGAGCGCGGCGGCGAGCTGGGAGCGGCCGGCGTTGGCCGTGCAGACGAACAGGACCTGGGGCCGGGTGTCCGCGCCTGTGGCGGTGCGGACCTGGTCCTCGAGCCGCTGTCGGGCGAACCGCTCTGCAAGAACCGGGAGGTGCGTCGTCACGGTGGCGGTCCTCGCCAGGGCGGCGTAGGACTCGCGCACGACCAGCGACACCACCTCAGCTGAGATCTGTGGGAACCGGTCGCCCAGCCGTGCCGCGGCGCTCTCCAGGAGGGCTTCGACGTCCGGCCGCGGACCTTCCTCGAGGTCGTCGTCCTGCCGGGGACCGGTGGCCGCCTGCGCGAGTCCGTCGAGGAGGGCAGAGGCGACCCGGCCCATCCCGGGCGCCAACGTGTAGAGGATCCACGTGCCGCGCCGTTCGGCCCGGATCACCCCCGCCTCGCGCAACGACCTCAGGTGGTGCGAGACCGTCGGGCCCGCGACCTCGGTGAAGGAGGCGATCTCGCCCGCGGCGAGGCGACCACCCGGCGCGGCGGCGAGCGCGGAGACGATCTGCAGGCGCAGGGGGTCCGCCAGCGCACGCAGGACCGGCACCACCGCGTCCGCCACGTCACGCGGCATCGCGTGCACGGTGCTGTTCTGGGCCGCCGTCATGCGTCTCCTCCCTGTTTCGACCATCATCTAGGTAGACGACGCTTGAAACAAGCCCAATGGGCGACGGGGAGATGAACGTCAGGGGTGCGGCGCCAGCGCGTCCCGCAGCGACTCGAGCGCGGCCGGCACGGCGGCGTACCAGACGTTGGTGCCGCGCTTCTCACTGACCACCAGGCCGGCCTCGCGCAAGATCTTCAGGTGATGGCTCACGGTCGGCTGGCTCTTGCCGACGGGCTCGACGAGGTCGCACGCGCACATGGCTCCGTCCGCGGCGGTGGCCAGCAGGTTGAGCAGGCGGAGGCGGACCGGGTCGGACAGTGCGGCGAAGCGCCGCGCGAGCTCGGTGGCCTCCGCGTCCGCCAGAGGTGCGGCCTGCAGCGGGGCGCAGCACGCCTCCACCGGCGGTTGGGTCAGCAGCGGCAGCTGCCTGGCGATCACTGTCGTGCCGTCCACGGCTCCTCCAACGTATTGACACTCGTCGATGTCTGCGTAGAGTCTGCCATGCGCATCGACGAGTGTCGATGGTACGCCGTCGAGGCCGGACAGCCAGGAGGATCAAGCGATGACCACCACCACCGCCACCGAGGATCTGCCGGTCGTCGTCATCGGCGCCGGACCGATCGGGCTCGCCGCCGCGGCGCACCTGACCGACCGCGGTCTGCCGTTCGTCGTCCTGGAGGCCGGCGAGGACGTCGGCACCGCGGTCTCCCAGTGGGCGCACATCCGCACCTTCACCCCGTGGCAGTACATCGCCGACCCCACGGCCGAGAAGCTGCTCGCCCCGACGGGATGGACCCGGCCGACCACGCCGGTCCCCCCGACGGGCGCCGAGCTGGTCGAGCACTACCTGCGGCCCCTCGGCGGGCTCTTCGCCGAGCACATGCGGTTCGGCGAGCGAGTGGTCGCGGTGTCCCGCGACGGCATGGACAAGACGCGGAGCATCGGACGTTCGGAGCGGCCGTTCGTCGTGCGGGTCGAGCGTCACGACGGTGTCGTGGGTCAGCTGCGAGCCCGCGCGGTCATCGACGCCTCGGGAACCTGGTCGGGTCGCAACCCGCTGGGCGGCGCGGGCCTGCCCGCCGTCGGTGAGGAGGAGGCCGCGCCGTTCCTGGTCGGTCCGCTGCCTGATGTGCTGGATCGCGGCCGGGACCGGTTCGCCGGGCGGCGCACCCTGGTGGTCGGCGCTGGGCACTCGGCAGCCAACACGCTACTGAACCTCGCTCGTCTGTCCGCCGAGGCGCCCGGCACCGAGATCGTGTGGGCCATCCGGGGCACCTCACCGGCGAAGGTCTACGGCGGCGCCGAGGCCGACGAGCTCGCCGCGCGCGGCCGGCTCGGCGCGGACCTGCGCACCCTCGTCGAGTCCGGCGCTCTGCGCCTGGTCACCGGGTTCGCCACCACGGCCCTTGAGCCGACCGCGGACACCGTCACCGTCGTCGGCGAGACGCCCGACGGCGAGGTCCGCATCGCAGGCGTCCACAACGTCGCCGCGGCGACCGGGTTCCGGCCCGACCTCGCGATCCTCTCCGAGGTCCGCCTGGATCTGGACCCCGGCCTGGAGGCACCCCGCGCGCTGGGTCCGCTCATCGACCCGGCCTTCCACTCCTGCGGGACCGTCCCGCCGCACGGCCACCGTGACCTGGCCCAGCCCGAGGAGGGCCTCTACATCGTCGGGATGAAGTCCTACGGGCGCGCCCCGACCTTCCTCATCACCACCGGCAACGAGCAGGTCCGCTCCGTGGTGGCCGCTCTCGCGGGGGACCGCGCCGCCGCCGACGAGGTCCAGCTCGTCCTCCCGGAGACCGGCGTGTGCTCGGTCAACGCAGCCGGGCAGGACACCGGTGCCGGCGGCTGCTGCGGCACCCCGACCGGCGTCGACGGGCTCGAGGTCCCCGCCGAGGCACACCGCGCCCGTCCCGACGGCGTCCCGGCCCAGGGCTTCACGACCGGCGTGGCCGGCGGCGGAGCCGTCGCACTCCTCGCCCTCACCGACGTGACCCCGACCGGCGACGCCGGTTCCTGCGGCTCGGGCGGCTGCTGCTCGTGACCCGCCTCGCGCCCGGCCCGCCCGCCCCCGTGGCGAACGGGTCGGTGCGCGCATGGGCCTATCCCGGGTGGCGCATGGTGGCCGTCCTGGCCGTGACCGAGACGATCAGCTACGCGGCCTTGTTCTACGCCTTCGCGGTCATCGTGACCCCGATGCGCGACGAGCTGGGCGCGAGCACGGCACAGGTCTCCGGGGCGCTCTCGGTGTCCCTGGCCGTCGCAGGTCTGGCCGCGCCGCTGGTCGGACGATGGGTCGACCGTCGCGGCGCCCGAGCGCTCATGACCCTCGGCAGCGCCCTCGCCGGGGTCTCAGTGCTCGCCTGGTCGCAGGTGCGCACGGTTCCGCAGCTGTACGCGGCGTTCGTCGGTGTCGGCCTCGCCGGCGCGATGGTGCTCTACGAGCCGGCGTTCGCCGTCGTGAACACGTGGTTCCGCCGTCGGCGTGCCCAGGCTCTGCTCCTCGTCACGGTCGTCGCGGGGTTCTCCTCGACGATCTTCCTGCCGGTGACCCAGACCATGGTCGACGGCGTCGGTTGGCGCGGCGCGCTCGTCGTCCTGGCCGCGCTCGCCGGGCTCTGCGCGATACCCCACGCAGTGGTGCTGCGCCGGTCCCCGCGCGACCTCGGGCTGGTGCCCGACGGTGCCGACGGGGACCAGCCACGGGGACGGACGTCGGAGTCGCGCGAGGACGACCTGCCGACCGAAGCGCGGTCCCCGGCGGTGCGGTGGCTGACGGTCGCGGCGGTCGGGCACGCGATCGCCGTCACCGTCGTCGCGGTGCACCTGGTGGCCTACCTCCGTGACGCGGGACTGGCACCCGGTGTTGCAGCGACGGCGGCTGGGGCGCTCGGGCTGATGTCGGTGACCGGTCGACTCGCGTTCACCGGTGCGGCCGCGCGGCTCGGCCTGGCCCGTGTCGCAGCCCTCATGCTCGCCGCACAGGCGGGCGGCGTCGCGCTCCTGCTCTCGGTGCCGCACCCGGCAGGTCTGGTGACCTTCGTCCTCCTGTTCGGCGCAGGCTTCGGCGTCATGACCATCGCCCGCGCCGCCCTCCTCGGCGACCTGGTCCCGCTCGGAGCCTTCGCCGCCGCATCCGGGCGGCAGGCGCTCGCGGCGACGATCGGACGGGTCGCGGCACCCGCCGTCGCCGGTGTCGTGATCACGAGCACCGGGTTCACGCCCGTGTTGATCGGCGTGGCGGCGTGCTGCCTCATCGCCGCCGGAGCGCTGCTCCTCGTCGGCAGCGTCAACCGGTGAGCGAGCTCACCGCACGCGGAGCGATCGCAGCTGGCGCCGCCACGCCCAACGCCGGCATCGACTCACAGCAGGCGACGTTCAAGACCACCGTACCGCCGACCACATGGCGGCCGTATCGCGCGACCAGGCCCCGGCACGCGTCCCTCGTCGCTGAAGTCGAGCGAACGGTCGTCGGCTGGGAAGCAACGCCGGCGAACTAGCCGGAGTGGCAGACGCCACCCGCGCAGCAGCTGTCGCTCTCTTGCGTCGTGCTCCCTGCGGCCAGTGGGTGGGGCGGTGCACAGCACGCGTCCCCGCGCCAGGCCTCGATACCTTCGCGGACGGCGACGGCCGCGATAACGACCGCAGCAACGGGGTCTGCCCACGTCCATCCGAGGGTCGAGTTGAGCAGCAGGCCGATGAGCAGGACGGCCGAGAGGTAGGTGCACAACATGGTCTGCTTGGAGTCGGCGACCGCCGACGCCGACCCGAGCTCGCGCCCGGTGCGGCGCTCGAACCACGACAGGCCCGGCATCACCAGCAGGCTGATCGCGGCCAGGACGATGCCGACCGTGGAGTGGTCGGCCGTGCCGGCACCTAGCAGCGTGCGGACGGCGTCGACCGTGACGAACAGCGCCAGGCCGAAGAAGGAGATCGCGATGACCCGCATTGCGGTCCGCTCGCGCCGGTGCGGGTCGGGAGCGGCGAACTGCCACGCCACGGCCGCCGCGGACAGGACCTCGACGATGGAGTCGAGCCCGAACGCGATGAGGGCCGAGGACGATGCGATTCGGCCGGCGGTGATGGCAACGACGGCTTCGATCACGTTGTAGCTGATGGTGGCGCCGACGACCCAGCGCACGCGGCGCTCCAGCGTGGCGCGGCGCACGGGGTCCAGGTCGCGAGGACGTGGGCCAACGGTGATCGCGGTCATGCGCAGGTGCACCCTTCGCCGGAGCAGCAGGAGGGGTCGACGGTCAGAACCAACTGGAGCATCGCGTCGAGTGCCGGGGTGAGGGCTTCGTGGGACAGCCGGTACCACGTGTGCCGGCCGTCGCGGACCGCGTCGACCAGTCCGCAACCACGTAGGCAGGTCAGCTGGTTGGACATCACCTGCCGGGACACCCCGAGCGCGTCGGCGAGGTCGGACGGATAGGCCGGCGCCTCGCGCAGCGCGAGCAGGATCCGCGCCCGCGTCTGATCCGACAGCGCGTGGCCCAGGCGGGCGAGGGCTTCGGTGTGCGACAGCGTGACGGTAGGCACACGGGCACGATACACACAGTCGTGTACTGTCCGGGAACTGTCGTCGGCACTCACACGTTCTTGAGCCGACGATCAGTAACCGGGTGGGAGGAGAGCGCGTGCGGGGCACTGGCTCACTGCAGGGGTCGAGGCGCGGGCGCTGGCGGTCGACCGTCGCGGTCCTCGTCGGGGTGGTCTCGTTGAGTGCGTGCACGTCGGTCTCCGGCGGGTTCACGGAGGACGGCGAGGAGTCCGGGTACGTGTCCGGTGATGGCTCGGTGACCGCGTGGGACGGAGAGGAGCGGCCCGGACCGGTGCAGGTCGCCGGCATCACGTACGCGGGCGAGTCGGTGGACGTCGCGGACTGGCGCGGGGACGTGGTGGTCCTCAACACGTGGTACGCCGCGTGTCCGCCGTGCCGGACGGAGGCCCCGGTCCTCAAGGCGGTCGCCGAGGACTACGCCGACGACGGCGTGCACCTCTTGGGAGTCAATGGCACCGACGCGCCTGGAGCCGCGGAGGCGTTCGAGCGCACGTTCGAGGTGCCATACCCGTCCATCCACGATGAGGACGGCACTGCGCTCGCCTCGTTGCAGGGGGTGGTCCCGGTTCAGGCCGTTCCCACCACCGTCGTCGTGGACCGCGAGGGCCGCGTCTACGCGCGGATCCTGGGCGCGGTGGACGAGACCACGCTGCGCGCGCTCGTCGAGGACGCCCTCGAGGAGACAGGCACCTAGCGGCGCCGAGGCGGGCAGCTCCTGCTCGCCGTTGCCCGCGGCCGCGCGAGCGTCCGACTCCGCACCGAAATCCCGTCCATGGCGTCGTCGTCCGGCGTCCGTCCCCTGTGAGGTCCGAGTGAGCCGCAGCCTCAGGCTGTCCCTGATCCTGGTCGGCCTGGCCGTCCTTGCCCTGGTCGTCGCGGTCGTCGTCACGCGCCCGCAGAGCTCGCCCTCGAGCGACTCGGGCGCCGGGGAGCAGGGCGAGCTAGTGCGTCCGGACTCCCCGCGCCTGACCGAGGGTTCGGAGGTTCAGCTGGTGGAGTTCTTGGACTTCGAGTGCGAGTCGTGCGGGGCGATCTACCCCTACACCGAGGACCTCAAGGCGCGGTATGGGGACCGGTTCGAGTTCGTCGTGCGGTACATGCCCTTGCACGTCAGCTCGGTCAACGCGGCTCTCGCGGCCGAGGCGGCCGGGGCGCAGGGTTCCTACGAGGAGATGTACGACGTGCTGTTCGAGCGGCAGGCCCAGTGGGGTCACCAGCAGACCGCCCAGCGGGAGGTGTTCTTCGACTACGCCGAGGAGCTCGGCTTGGACATGACGCGGTTCGAGGCCGACTTCGACGACCCGGCCGCCCTGGCCCGGATCGAGCGGGACCGCGCCGACGGGCAGGCGGTCGGCGTGACTGGGACCCCGACGTTCTTCCTGGACGGTGAGCAGCTGCCGATCGACAGCGTCGACGATCTGGAGAGTGCGCTGATCGAGGCGCTGGATGGCTAGGGCCACGCGGGCCAGCCGCGCTGCCGGGCACCGGGGGCCCGCAGGCGCGACACCGCACCGGTCCGGCTCGTCCGTGTGGCGGACCCCGACTGCAACATCGACCGCGATGGGCGCTGCGTTGGCGGTTCTCGCCGGCTTCGGGCTGCTCGCGGCCGTCGCGCTGATGATCGAGCGGGTGGCCGTCCTCGTGGACCCGACGCGCATCCCCAGCTGCACTCTGAACCCGATCCTGTCGTGCAGCTCGGTGATGACCTCGCCCCAGGCGTCGGCGTTCGGGTTCCCCAATCCGGTCGTCGGCATCGTCGGATTCACCGTCGTCCTGACGACCGGGGTCGCGGTGCTCGCCGGGGCCAGGTTCACGCGCTGGTACTGGGCCGGGCTGCAGGCCGGGGTGACGTTCGCGATCGTCTTCGTGCACTGGCTCGCGTTCCAGAGCCTGTACCGGATCGGCGCCCTGTGCCCGTACTGCCTGGTGGTGTGGGCGGTGACCATCCCGCTGTTCGTCCTGGTCACCGTACACAACCTCCGGCAGGTGCCCGGTCTGCCACCGCCGGCGCGGCGCGCGGTCGACGTGGCTCACGAGTACCGCACCGCGATCGTGGTCGGCTGGTACCTGCTCATCGCCACCCTGGCCGCACAGCGGTTCTGGGACTACTGGATCACCTTGCTGCCGTGAGAGCCGACGACTACGGGCGGCCATGGCCGAGCGTTGATCTGCCTAGTCGCGCAGAGCCGCTCGGGCTGTTCCGTGATGCCCAGGACGCGGTGGCCCGGACGGGTCGTGCAGCCGGAGAGGATGGTCCTCTTGGAGTGGCGACACCTAGCACGCCTGGGCGGACCACCCAGACCCGTGTGGCGCGGCGACGTGTCGATGCGGAGAGGCCGTGATGGCCGGCTTCTGGGAGGACCTGGCCAGCGTCTTTCAAGAGACGGCGTTCGCCGGGCCGATGCTCCTCGCCGTGCCTGTGGCCATCCTCGCCGGCATGGTGTCGTTCGCCTCCCCGTGCGTCATTCCCTTGCTCCCCGGCTACTTCGCCTTCGTCACCGGCATGAGCGGAGCGACAGCGGGGCAGGGATCCAGGCGGCTGCTGCTCACAGGAGTCGGGCTCTTCGTCCTGGGGTTCTCCGCAGTATTCGTTGTGCTCGGTGTCGCGGTTGGCTCCCTCGGCGCGGCAATACGGCCGTGGCAGGACGTCATCATGCCGTTCATGGGAGCTGTGGTCGTGCTGATGGGCTTCTCGTTCCTCGGTTGGATTCCCGGGCTACAGCGTGAGAGGCGCTTGCAGGTGGCTCCCCGGCGAGGGTTGGCGGGCGCGCCCGTGCTCGGTGTGGCCTTCGGTCTCGGGTGGGCGCCGTGCATCGGACCGACCCTCGCCACCGTCTTGTCCCTGTCCCTCAACCAGGCCAGCGCTGGACGTGGAGCCCTACTCGCGGGGTTCTACGCCGCTGGACTTGGACTGCCCTTCCCTGTTGATCGCTTTCGGGGCCCAGCGCTCGACGAACGCGGTGGCCTTCCTGCGCGAACACCGGCTCGCGGTCATGCGGACCGGTGGCGCGATGCTCGTCCTGATCGGACTCGCGCTCATCACCGGGTTGTGGGGCGTCTGGACGCAGACCCTCCAGTCCCTCATCGGTGGCTTCGTGACCGTCGTCTGATCCGCCGTGAGTGGCCGGCTGCCATCGGCGATGGGGCGGGTTGGGTACCCACCGTGCGGCGCGGCGCTTCGGCAACCGCCCCCTGGGTACGAGGTGCGCTCGGGCGATGTCGGGCGTCGTCGCAGCACGGGCGCCTGGGCAAGGCCGCTGCGACCAGTCATTGCTGAGTACTGGCGCCGCCACCCGTCGGCCGACGTGCGGCTTCACTCTCGGCGCTCAAGCGCCCCTCGTCGTGTCCGGTGTTGTCGCCCTGGGCGAGGCGCTCGAGCATCGCGTTGTACTCGACGAGCTCGGCGTCCCCGTCCCGGTCGGCCGCACGGTCACGCCGGCGCGCGGTCCGCTCGTCCTCGCGAGTCCACGCGACCGCGACGCCGATCGCCAGCACCAGCATCGGCAGCTCGCTGACCCCCCATGCGATCGCACCGCCGGCGTGCTGGTCTGCGAGGGCCGACGGTCCCCACGGCCGACCGAGAAGTCCGAACCACCGAGGCACCAGGAGCGTCTGTGAGCTGACGAGCGCGAGCCCGAAGAAGGCGTGGAACGCCATCGTCGCGAACAGCAGAAGCAGCCGCAGCGCGTAGCCCGGCCGCTTCGGGCCTGGGTCGACGCCGATGAGCGCGTTGACGAACAGGTACCCGGCCAGCGTGAAGTGGGCGATCGTCAGAAGGTGCCCGAGGTACGTGGTCAGGGCCAGCTCGAACGCGTCGGTGAAGTAGAACGCGAACATCGACCCGGCGAAGTTGATCGCCGCGACGACCGGGTTCGCGAAGAACTGGGCCACCCGGGAGTGGACGATGCCCAGGATCCACTCGCGCGGCCCCCAGGAACCGTCCGCGCGGGAGGGCAGCGCGCGCGCGGCGAGTGTGACCGGCGCGCTGAGCACCACGAGGATCGGCACCACCATGACGAGCGCCATGTGCTGGAGCATGTGGGCGCTGAACAGGACGTGTCCGTAGACCGACGGACCGCCCGACGTCGTCCAGGCCAGCAGCACCATCCCGGCGACCAGGCTGATCGTCCGGTGCGCCGGCCACCGGTCCCCGCGTCGACGCAGCCGGAGCACCCAGCGCCCGTAGACGAGGACGGCCGCGAGGCACCCGAGCGCTGGGATCAGGTCCCAGCGGAAGCTCGTCAGCCACAGCTCGACCGTCGGCGCGGGCGGGAGGGGGTGGCCGGTGACGATCTCCGCCGGAGTGGGCGACGACGGCGGCTCGAGGTCGGTGGGGGGTGCCGTGGAGCCGAGCGCGACGGCGACCCCGGAGACGGCTCCCATCACGGCAAGCTCGACGGCGACCAGTCGCCAGAAGATCGCGGGGGCGCGCCGACTCGCAGTGGCGGAAGCGACGGTCGCTCCGGCGGTGGTGAAGGGCGCCGCGGCAAGGCGGCTCACGACGGTGCGCCGATGCAGCAGCCCGAGAAGACCCAGGACGCTGAAGAGCACCACCTTGGCGACGAGCAGAACGCCGTACCGGGTGCTGAGGTCCGCCGGTCCGTCGAGCCGCTGCAGTGCGTTGACGGTTCCGGACACCGCGACCGCGACGAAGCACCACGCGGCGATCGACGAGAACCGCGTCACCGCGGCAGCGAGGTCGCCGTACAGCCGGCCCGCCAGGACGGCGAGCGCGGCCAGCGCGCCGATCCACACCGCGGCACCGATCAGGTGCAGGAACATCGAGCTCACGGCGAGCTCGTGGTTCGTCGATCCGGCGGTGTGACCCGTCGTCGAGAGCATGACCACTCCCGACGTGACGAGCAGGGCGGTGATGAGCGCACCGACCGGACGCGTCACGAGCAGCGCGACCACGCACGTGAGCGCGGCGACGACGGTGACACCCAGGAGTGTCCGGCCGAGTGACACCTGTGTGACGAACAACCCGAGCTCGGCTCCGAACTCGGGCCCGCCCACCGGCCTGCCTGCGATCGCCGCGTACTGCAGGACCAGCTGGGTGACGGTCGCGACCGCCCAGACGCCGGCCGCGACCGAGGCGACTGTGGCGGACGACGGCCATGCGCGGCCCTCGCCGGGGGCACGGCCACCGTCACGTGGCAGGACGAACGCCGCAAGCACGAGCGCGCCCAGGGCGGTGGACGCGGCGAGCTCGCTCACCACCGTCGTGAGGGGCAGGCCCCAGCGGACCCCGACCCCAGGGTCGAGGAGCGTCGGCGCGAGAGCGCCCGACCACGCGGCCGCGACGATCGTCACGAGCAGCGCGACCACGAGGCCCGCGGCGACGGCGGCGGGCGCCAACCGGCGCGCGGGCACGGTCGAGGCACTCACTGTGTCAGCCTACGGCGGCGTACGGTCGTCCATGGCGACCGTGGAACTCGGCCCTGATGCGCTCGAGGGGCCCGCGCCGAGGATGGCCATGGCACCGCCCGTGCGCAGGGTCGCAGTCCGTGCCAACGGCAGCTCACGCAGCGCTCAGGTCGCCAGGTCCCAGAGCAGGAAGGCGTTGAGCGTCACGATGAGTGCGGCGACGACGGAGGCCGTGATCGTGGTGAGCCTGCTGTTCACCAGGGCGCCCATGAGGTCCCGACGCGCCGTGAACCGAACCAACGGAATGAGAGCGAACGGGATGCCGAAGCTGAGTACCACCTGCGACCAGACGAGTGCTCCCGTGGGGTCCACGCCCGCGGCGAGGACGACGAGCGCAGGTGCGAGCGTCAGACCTCTGCGCAGCGTCAGTGGGATGCGCCGCCTCAGGAATCCGGCCATCACGACCTGCCCGGCGTAGGTCCCCACCGACGACGCTGCGAACCCCGATGCGAGGAGGGCCAGCGCGAAGGCCAGCGCCGGGCCGGCACCCGCGGTGCTGCCGAGGTCCGCGTGGACACCCTCCAGCGTCACAGGGCCCGGATCGCCGCCGGAGAACAGCTGAGCGGCCACGATCAGCATCGTGGCGTTGATCAAGCCCGCGCCGCCCATGGCCAGCAGCACGTCCAGCCGTTGTGCACGCAGCACCCGCGCCAGAGCTCCTTGGGCAGCGGTGCCGCTGCGGGCACCGGCTTCGGGCACGCCGTGGTACCTGCTCGGTGTGAGGGCGGAGTGAACGTAGATCACGTGGGGCATCACGGTGGCGCCCAGGATGCCGGTCGCGAGCAAGAGGCTCTCCGGTCCTGCGAAGCCCGGGACCATGCCACTCGCGAGCCCGTCCGGGTCCACGCCGGCGAACACCAGGGTGTAGCCGAACCCGATGGCGATGACCGCCAGCAGCCCGGTGATCACGACCTCGAAGGGACGGTACCCGCGCGTCTGCGCTCCGAGAAGTGCGAAGGCGACCACGGCGGTGATCAAGCCGCCGACGGGTAGTGGCACGCCGAACAGGAGGTTCAGCGCCACGGCACCGCCGACGACCTCGGCAAGATCCGTCGCGATCGCCACGGCTTCGGCCTGCACCCACAGTCCCCGGGTGACCGGTCGAGGCAGCTGCTCCCGGCACAGGGACGCCAGGTCGGAGCCGGTCGCGAGGCCGAGCTTCGCCGTCAGCGACTGGATGAGCATCGCCATCAGGTTGGCGGCCACGATCACCCAGAGCAGCCGGTAACCGTAGCCCGCGCCGCCGGCGAAGTTGGTTGCGAAGTTGCCCGGGTCGACGTAGGCAACGGAGGCGACGAAGGCGGGGCCGAGCAAGCCCAGGGTTCGCCGCCAACGCTGATTCGGAGTGTCGGGCCTGCGAGCCCCGCTGAGGGCCGGGCTCGCAGGGTTTGGCACGACCACTCCCTCGCACGGTCCCGATCAGGCGTCAGCACCGTAGCGGGCTCGCGCGGCGCGGCGCATCGCTCCGCTGTCAGGCATGGGCGACGGGCTCGTGTGCGCCGTGCCCCACGGGCTCGAGCTGGAACGTGCAGTGCTCCGTGTCGAAGTGCTCGCCCAGGCACTCGGCGAGAGCGTCGAGCACCTCCCCGGACCGGCCGTCGCGGATGCACTCCTGGTCGACGACGACGTGGGCGGAGAGCGCCGGGACGCCACTGGTGATCGTCCATGCGTGTAGGTCGTGCACGTCCACGACCCCGCGGACGCCCTTGATGTGCTCGCGAACGACGTCGAGATCGATCCCCTTCGGAGTGGCCTCGAGGAGTACGTCGATCACCTCCCGCAAGAGGGACCACGCACGAGGCAGGATGAACGCCCCGATGGCGATCGAGGCGATGACGTCAGCTCGGGTGTACCCGGTCGTCGCGATGACGACCCCGGCCACGATCACCGCCACGGATCCGACAAGGTCGCCGAGCACCTCCAGATAGGCGCCCCGAAGGTTCAGGCTCTCCGACTGCCCGCCCCGAAGGATCAGCAGGCTGACGAGGTTCGCGATGGCACCCGCTACGGCGACCATCAGCATCAGCCCTGTGGCCACCTCAGGCGGGTCGTTCCACCGCTTGACCGCCTCCACGATGACCCATACGCCGAGTACACCGAGCAGCACCGCGTTGGCGAGCGCGGCCAATATCTCCGCTCTCTGCAAGCCGTAGGTGCGGGACTTCGTCGCCGGGCGGCCCGCCAAGGCGGCGGCGATGAGCGCGATGGCGACCCCGGTGGCGTCAGTGAGCATGTGGCCCGCGTCAGCAAGCAAGGCGAGCGAGCCTGAGGCAAGGCCCCCGATCACCTGCACGACGACGACCGAGAGCGTCAGTGCTAGGACGATGACGAGGCGCCGACGGTGCCTGCCTGTCGCCGTGCCATGAGAGTGGGTGTGACCGGCGTTCATCGGCTGGCTCCTACGGTCGGCGTGCTGTCAAGGAGCCCAACCCGGGGGACGAACCGGCCCACACGGCGGGCGTAGGAGGCGTAAGCGGCACCGTGAGTCGCGAGCAGGTACGGCTCCTCGACCACGCGGACCTGGAGCTGCACGGCCGCGACCAGGCACATCACGGAAATCACCATCACGACTGTGGGGACCATGACCGCCAAGCCGGCGAGCGCGAGGCACATGGCCGCGAAGATCGGGTTCCGCGAAACGGAGAAGAGCCCCGTCGTGACGAGCTCGGTGCGTTCGGTCTCGTCGACGCCGATGCGCCAGGACGGCCCCATGCCGCTCTGTCCCGCCAGCACCGCGAGGAAGCCAGGAACCGCCAGCGCTAGGCCGGCGAAGCGAACCCCGTCGGGAACGCTCGACGCGGCCGGGACGACGTCCGCCAGGGCCAGCCAGAGGCCGGCGCCCGCGAGAACGAGAGCGGCGATGAACAGCAATCCGCCCCACCATCCGGCTGAGCCCGGCGCTCCGGAGAGGCCACGGAAGCCGGCCGACCCCGTCCGGCGACGGTGCAGCAACGCCCGGGCGCCGAACATCGCAAAGAGACCGATGACGAACAACGCTGCCGCTGCCGCTGCAGCCCGATCACCTGTCATGGTCGTCCGCTCCTTCGTCATCGTGATCCTCGACGAGCTCGCCCTCCCAGGCCTCCTTGCCCTCATGGATGGCGAAGGCTGCGATGACGAATCCGGCAAGCGGGTCGAGCCACGCTGCTCCGGTCAGCTCGTACAGACCGACCGCGGCGAGTGTGGACACGCTCAGCAGGACACAGATTCGCGTCTCGGCCGCGTCGGCGAGGATGAGGTTGTCTCGGAGGGCAAGGCCGACACGGCGCTTGGCGGCCGCCAGGACGGGCATCACCACCAGGGAAGCGGTGAGCAGGATCAGGCTCACGGGCGAGCTGTCCGGCGCCTCACCATCGAGCAGGCTTCGGATGCCTTCGAAGGTCACGTACGCCGCGAGGATGAAGAACGTGACGGCGACGAGGCGCAGCACCAGCTTCTCCTTCGCCTCGTCGGCCTCGCCGTGGCGCAGACGCGCCGAGAGGCGCATCCCGACGAGGACCGCCGCGATGGACTCGATCGCGGAGTCGATGCCGAAGCCGACGACGGAGACGAGGCCGGCTAGGACGCCGGCGGTGATCGCGACCGCGCCTTCCACGACGTTGTAGGCGACCGTGAACTGAGCCAGACGGAGTCCGCGCCGCGTGAGGGCCTCGACCTGTGAGCCGGTGAGCTCCGCTGTGCTCATCGCTGACCGCCTGATCCATCCGCGGCGCCCGATGTGGCGTCGACGCCGTACACGGGGCACAAGGCGACCGCATCCCCGGTCAGGCCAAGGAGCCGCTCCGCCGCCGCCAGTACGTCCAGCATCGCCGCGGGATACGTGAGCGAGAAGACCGACGCGCGACCCTCGGGTCGTGACTGCACCAGTCCGCAGTCCCGCAGGCACGCCAAGTGCTTTGAGACGGTGGACTGGGCGAGGCCCAGGTGCCGGGTCAGGTCCACCACGCGGTGCTCGCCAAGGGTCAGGTGTCGAAGGATGGCCAGGCGCGACGGGTCGCTGAACCCATTGAAGAGGCACGCGGCTGTCGCCAGCGCGGCGACCTCGTCGACGCGGACATCTCCGCGCCCTCTGTCATCGTCATATGGCGATGATAGAGCCGCTGGCCTACGCTTTGGCAAGTGCGCGGGAACGGCGCGGTGCTCCCGGGTCCCCCAGGCCGCCACAGCCCTTCTCAGCGCACCACCTCGAGACCCGGGGTTTGAGGCGTACAACGCCCGTCTCGCGAGCCCTCATGGGAACGCTGCGCGGCACCTGAGCGTCGTGTGTGTGTGAACCGTCGTGGCGCCCGTCATGGCCGCACCAGAGGAGACCGATGAGCAAGCGTCAGACCGAGGCAGCCGCGCGTGCCGAACGCCTCGCGCAGATCCGCCGCGAGCAGCAGAAGGCCGAACGGCGGCGCATTGCGGTCATCACCACGGCGAGCCTCGTGGTGGCTGGCGTTCTCGTCGGCGCGACGGCGATCGTCCTGGTCGGCGAGCAGAGTCGGCAGGCGGACGTCGAGGCCGCTGCCTCGGGGGAGATCGATGGGGTTCAGACCTACCCCGGCCTCACCGCCGCGCACGTGACGACGCCTGTCGACTACGAGCAGACGCCACCGGTCGGTGGTGAGCACGCCGGCGTCTGGGCCGACTGCCAGACGTACACCGAACCGGTGCCGAACGAGCTCGCCGTGCACTCGCTCGAGCACGGAGCCGTCTGGATCACCTACGACCCCGAGCTGCCCGAAGAGGACATCGAGACCCTCCGCGACGCGGCGACAGGCCCCTACACGCTGCTCAGCCCGTTCGAGGGCCTACCGCAACCGGTCGTGGCGAGCGCGTGGGGCCTGCAGCTGGCGCTGGACGACGTCGAGGACCCCAGGTTGGAGCAGTTCATCGTCAAGTACGAGCAAGGCGAACAGGCGCTCGAGCCAGGGGCGCCATGCACCGGCGGCGCAGCTCTGTGAGCGAAGTCGCCCCACCCGCTCGGCGCCTCCCCGTTGCCGCCGGAGTCATCCTCGCAGCCGCTCTCGCGGCGGTCGCGGGCATGCTCTTCGGCGCCAACACCTCTCGCTCCGCCGCCCCGGACCCAGTACCCGCCGACACCTCGGTCGAAGCCGGGTTCGCTCGTGACATGCAGGTCCATCACTCCCAGGCCGTGGAGATGTCGACCATCGTGCGCGACCGCACGGAGGACCAGACCATCCGGACGCTGGCCCTCGACCTCATGCTCACGCAGCAGCAGCAGGCTGGTCAGATGTACGGGTGGCTGGAGCAGTGGGACCTGCCCCAAGCCTCGACCGCGGCGCCGATGGAGTGGATGGCTAAGGACGGGGACGACATGGCTGCCATGGGCCATGGCGAGCCGAGCCCCCCTCCCGGCGAGGATCGTGCCACGGTGACGATGCCGGGCATGGCCACCGACGAGGATCTTCGGCTACTCCGTGAACTCGAGGCACAGGAAGCAGAGGTCCTGTACCTGCAGCTGATGATCGCCCACCACCAGGGTGGCGTGGACATGGCCGGAGCGGCGTTGGCCGCAGCCGACGACGACGACGTCCTGCGGCTTGCTCATGCAGTCGTCGACTCACAGACCGCGGAGATCGCTGTCCTCAACGAGTTGCTCGCGGAACGCGTCGCGGCCGGGAACTGACGAGGAAGGAGCGAATCACCCGATGGAGAACTTCCTGGACGTTGTCGGGGCCCTCACACCGAGCATCGGGGTGGGGCTCATCTTCTGGCTGGCGATGCGCAAGATCATCCATGCCGACCGCAATGAGCGCGCCGCGCAGGCGGCGCTCGACCGCCAAGTGGTACGCGACTCGGCAGCGCGATCCGGTCAGGACGACCTCACTGAGCTCGACCCCGCGGCTCGACCAGGTGGCCGTTCGGCGACGTGACGCCATGCGTCAGACTCATGCGCCGATCGGTGCACCGCCCGGCGGGCGCCCGACGGGCGGGCCGGGCGTGGCCAGGCGACAAGCTCAAGGAGCGAACCATGCAGCAGCCTGACAAGCGCCCGTCCCGCGCGGGACTCATCCTCCCTCTCCTGGGCTTCGGCCTCATCGTCGTGGGCTACGTGATCTCGCTCGTCATCGAGTTCCGGTAGTCGGCTGCGCCTGGGAGCGGTCAGCCCAGCGGAAGGGCTCACGCCGAGCGCGGCGCCGCCGATGGTCTGGATGGCTCAGCACGGACAAGCGGAGTCGCCCGACAAGAGATGCGGCCCGATGTGACTGAGCAACGCGTGATAGCCAACAAGCAGAAGATCGGTGGCCGGCCCGGGTCCGCGCCAGCTCCCGAGCCGCCCGACGGCGACGCCGCCCCAGCGCCTCGGCGTAAGAAGCTCATCGTCCTGATGGTCAGCGTGGCGCTCGTCGGGGCAGCTGCCGCGTACTGGTTCCTGCTGGGCCCCGGAGCGAACGGGACGTCGGCCGCGGCCGAAGAGCCGCCCGCGCCAGAACCAGGCGTTGTGCAGGTCATCGAGCCGATCAGCCTCAACCTCGCAGGTAATCGCTACCTGATGATCGGCCTCGGCCTGCAGCTCACGGCGGAGGTGGAGGAGGAGATCGATCCGTCCAAGGCGCTGGACCGGACGATCAGCCTGTTCTCCGGAAGGACGATCGAGGAAGTGAGCAGCGCCGAGGGCCGCACAGCGCTCAAGGCAGAGCTTGCCGCGGTGCTTGAAGAGGACTACCACGGCGAGGTGATCGACGTCCTCTTCACCACCTACGTCACCCAGTAGGGCGCCGAGCGCCTTAGTTCAGCATCGGCTCCGGGTCCGTCGTTGCGCCGTTGACATAGGTCTCGAAGTGAAGGTGGCAAGCGCCGGAGAGACCTGTGTTGCCGGCGTAGCCAATCAGCTGGCCCTGCTGGACGGACTGCCCACCGCTCACCGCAAAGCTGGTCATGTGGTTGTAGCTGGTCATGAGTGAGGCGCCGTTCCAGTAGCCATGGTTGATCATCACCTGATTGCCGAAGCCGCTGCGCGCCCGCGCCCACTCGACGGTTCCCGACGCGGCTGCGTACAGCGGGGTCCCGCAGTAGGCCCGCAGGTCCATGCCGGCATGGAGACGCGTGTACTGCAGCACGGGGTGGAATCGCATGCCGTACTTGGAAGTCCTGACCCAGGGGTTGAACGCTGTCGGATTCGCGAAGGGGCGGCTACCAGTGGCCGACGGCGCCGGTCCACCGCCGCCACCGCTCTGGCCGGCTGCGGCTGCGGCCGCCTGCTGCCGGCGACGCTCCGCCTCCTGGGCCTGGATGATCGCAGCGAGCTCAGCCTCGAGCGCGGCCTGCTGGGCCTCGAGCTCCGCCTGTCGCGCGACCTGTGCGGCCTTCTGGCCCTCGATCGCGGCTGCCTTCTGCGCCTGCTCCTCGCGCATCTGCTCGAGCTGAGCCTTCTTCGCCTCCGCATCGGCGCGCGCGGCATCCGCTGCGAGCACATTCGCGTCGGCCTCCGCCTTCAGCGCCGTGACCTCCTCGCGGACCGCTCCAAGCCGGACCTCCCGGTTCCGGTTGACACCGTTGAGCTGCTCGAGGTCCCGCAGCGCTTGCGTCTGAGTGCGTAGCGCCGTGTCGGCGAGAGCCGACTGCTCGACGAAATCCTCAGTGCTCTCGGCATCGAGTGCAGCTGACAACGACGACTCCGACATGTCGCCCTTGTAGGCGTCGCGAGCCAACTGACCCACCGCGGCGCGGATCTCGTCCGCCCGTGCGGTGTCCGCCTGCACCTGCGCGGTGATGTTCTGCTCTTCTGCCTCGGCCGCGACCAGACGCTGAGCGATGATGGCTGCCTCGCGTTGGAGCTGCGCTAGCAACGCCTCGGCGGCAACGAGGGCCGCCTCAGCAGCAGGAAGCGCCGCGTCGATGGCCTGGAGCTCCGCGTACGCCTGGACCAGCGTCGCATCGGTGTGGGCCAGTTCTTCTTCGAGGGTCGCCATCGCCTCGTCGACAGCTTGCTGGCGGGACTCGTTCTCGTTGCGCCGGTCGTCGTACTCGCCCGCCACAGCCGGAGCGAGGGGAGCACCGGCCATGAGAACGGAGCCGATGGCCAGCGCGCAGAGTGCAGCACGAAGTCGAGTCACCTTCATGCGGAGTACCTTCACCGATCATTCCTCGCCCTTGCGCCAGGCTGCGCGGCGTGCCGCCCAGGGGGCGGGGAAGCCGACCGAATTGTCGCGTTCGGCTCAGCAGCCTGGTGCACGCGCGGTTCGGCGCCATGCCTGTGAACCTGGCCGGGAGGCGTCGCGTCGACGGTCAGTGCTTACGTCGTGACCTGCGCGCTGCGACGACGAGGCCGCCGAGGAGCACCAGAAGGAATCCACCAGTGAAGAGGCCGACTGTCGTCAGGCTGAACTCTGGCTCGTGCTCGAGGTGCTGATCCGAGGCGACGTGAGGAGCGGAGGGAGTCACCTCGACGGACGGAGCTTGGCCGGTGACAGGGATCCAAAACGGATGAGCTGGCGTCACCAAGCGGCTCGCCTCGCGGGCTTCACTGTCGCCATCGGTCGCCCACGCGACAGTGTGACTCATGGGCCCGAGACCGGTCGCTAGGGCCGCCAACACCAAAGTCAGCGCGCGGCGTGAAGCGGTGGGGCGGCGATGGGAACGGGAGCGAGCCATCGGCACATCATCTGCCGAGTGATCGCCTCGGTTCTACTCCAGCAGACGGCCAGAGGCATGCGTCCTGTGCGGAAGGAGGCATCATCCTGAAGCCGTGCCGGTTCTCGCACTCGTGGGCCGTCGAGCCCTGGGGCCGGCTGACGCTACCTCGACCGCACTCGCTCGAACGCGGCAAGCGCTTCATCCTGGGCCTCGGGGAGTTCTATAGCCGTCTTGAGGTCGGCGCCGCCCGCCAGCAACCAGGAGGCGTGGGCGTGCCGCAGATCGTGCATGCGCACGTTGAACTCGAGGCCGGAGCGCTCGCGGGCGGGCTTCCAGTGGCGCGTGTTGAACGTGATACGCGCGAGGGGCTTCCTGGCTACCGACGGGTCCACGTCAGAGCGGAGCATGACCGCACAGCCATGCCGCCGCCCGAGTGGAGGTGTACTGGCGGCGAGCCCGTGGCCGGGTCCGTATCGGGTCCGTGAATTGCGCGGAACCCTCGCGCCAACGGCGAGCCCAGCGGGCAATGCCGCAGGTCGCGCGAAGTTGTGCACGGTGTCGACGTGCTCCTAAAGCGGGTGTCGGCAGTTCGAATCTGCCCAGGCGCACACCGTGACTATGCAGGTCAGAGGCGGCATGGGCGCCGCGGCGGCAGCCGCGACCTATCCGATTTGCGGGCCATTGGTCAGCGTGTGGTCAGCGACTTGTCTCAACTCGTGGACGGCCTGTCAAGAACGTGGACGGACGCCGGCGGACAAAGGTGAGTCGAGCACGTGCGCAGGCGTCGCCGCCCTCGTCGTCTCCTCCGTCACTGCGCAGAGTCAAGGGTCGGTTGGACGACTTCGCATGCCCTCGCAGTAAGTCATGCATGCATGGTGGCGTACCTTCTCATCGGGGCTAGGGGTGCGGCCAAGCGCTTCGACCAACTCCTCAAGGGGGATTTCACGGGCCGTGATCCTCGCCAGTGGGTCTCGTGGACGTGAAACGAAGCTCACTTCTCGCAAGGTTCCCTCGCTGACGTAGGCGGACGCCTCAAAGCGATACGTCCGGCCGTGCTCGTGGTCGCAGCCGTCTCCGCAGACTGAGCACTTGCCGTCATTTCCCCGAAGGACTTCGATCCAATAGCTCTCGCCGTTTAGGTGCTCACACTCGGAAGCGTCTTCGTGGCAGATGCTGCATCGCGCAACTGCCGTGAAGCCCGCGGAGTTGCCGAGCGGGACATGAGCCAGCGATGTCTCGCACTTTTCGAACCAAATGCCGTCCTCGTGTTCGAGCCAGCATCCAAACAGCCCGCCTGTAAGGGCGCCTGTCTCGTGCAAGAGGCTGTGAGCATCGTCACGGAGTTCTCGGACCTGACGAGCGGCGTGCTCGGATGTCGCGTACTCGTCGATGTCAATCACCAGGTCCGAGAACCAATGTAGAGCGCCCGACGCCGACTTAAGAGCGCTGCGAAGCTCTGCCTCGGCCTCGGTGAGTGCACGATCAAGAGGCTGTGCCGCCCATTGCGCACGCGCGGCGTGTAGCGCTGCCGAGATTTCAAGCCATTGAACGATCCTCCTGCGATCTGCACCCGCCAATAGCCAGGCCGGAAGCGGTCTCTCTAGGCCGATGGGAGTTGGAGTCCCTGCGAGGAGTTCCGGTGCGGCGGCAGCCAGTATCCGCAGTCCTCGGCTTCGAGAGACCCTCGCTCGCCTGAGCGACGCCTCGCCTTCGGTGAGGCAGTGGTGCGCTCGTGCGGGGCCGGACGGAGGGGGTAGCGCGACGCCGGTACGGATAATGAGCGCTTGGATCCGCAACGGTTCAGCCTTCCTCGCCGCGCTCAAATTCTTGCCTCAGTTCAGCCGCCGTTGTCGCCGGGTCTAGGGAGGGCGCGAGTACGGCGATGACTTGCTCGACGACTCGATCGCCGCGTGCCTCAACGTGAAGCCCTTCGATCTCAAGCGCGCCGTCATGGCGCCGAAGTCGGCGGATGTCGATGGTGAGACTTGCTGCCGCGGGCTCCTGTACGAGTCCGCGCTGCACAGCCCTACGCAGCATCAACAGTGCATACTTCGCCACCGCAATAGCGCCCTCCGCGCCGAGTTCAGCGAGCGTCGAGACCGCAAGAGCGAGCAGGAAGCCGGAGCTGTGCTCCCCGAGCAGCCTCCGCTGCCCCGGCGGATCAAGGTAATCGGCTTCGATACCGGCTGCCCGAAGCAACTTTTTCGCCTCGATGTCAAGGTCTGAGTAGAACGCTCCCTCTTCCCGCGTCAATGACGGGAGGATTACTAGCGTCGGAAGAGGTCCAGCCTCTGCGAGGCGCCTCAGTTTGTAATCGGAGCGAGCGAACGTGGGCGGCGGCATCGCTGTCCTCCCTCGAGCGGGCATTGTGGTCGAGACCCAGAGTAGTGCAGCTTTCGGCGGAGCGTGCGGATCGGAAGCGGAGATCACGGTGGTTCGGGCAGGGATCCGCGAGGGATTCACGCGAGAAGGTGTTGAAGGTCGGCCAAAGCGTCCTCGGCGCGGTAGTGCAGTTTCGCCCCGCTCGGGACTAGCGGGTCTACGCGCCGCAAGTAGTTGATTGTCTTCCGCTCGCCAAGGACGAGATCGAGATAGGCCCCGGAGTAGCTAAGATAGAACCAGTCGTTGAGATCATTCGCCTCCCACTTCTCGGTGGTGTTGGCAATGCGCAAGTGAAGCGTCTCTCGCAACCGACTTAAGCCAGGGGTGGCCGCGATGTCGCGTTCCGCACTCTCAGCGAGCCATCTGCTGAAATCGCCGGGGGTTAGCCCAGCTTCCTTCGCGGCCGCGGGGAGGTCGTGACCGAGGTCTGAGATAAACCTAACTCGCGTCAGGTCACGTAAGCGCGCTCTCGCCTTCGCATTACCGGGGATGGCGGTCGCAAGGGGAAGGAAGGATTGAGACCACTGATGCGCCAGGTCCTTACCGCCGTTCGGGGTCGGAACCGGGTCGAGTAGCAGTTGAACAAAGACTGCCGCCCATACCTGGCGCTCGATCAGCCCAGACATCTCAGAGCCCAGTTCCGGAGCGAATGCCGTGGGTCGCTCCATATCGAGGGCGGCCTGTGGCGCAAGCGTGACCACGTCGCTGACGACGAGCGGTTCTCCGCCAAACAGTGCGCGCAGCTCAGCCCTTCGCAGTGCGAGCACGGAACGCACCTGCCAGCCACGTGAGTATCGGAGCATGGTTGCTGCGAGGTCGAGTCTTGAGGCTCCCCCTCGTTTCGACGTTTCTACGAGGTGTGCTGCAGAGATAGGAACTATGACCTGTTCGCTTTCGGCTGCCGTCGCCAATGTTCCAAAGAACTGACGTTGGGCAGGGGTCACGCGGTTGGGCTCCTTCTCCCACCGAGCGAAATGGATCCAGTCCCGTTGGTCGAGGTACACCGTGGGCGCATCGCACTTAGTGGACAAAGTCCCTAGGTTCATCGTCAAGGTGCGGCCGGACGCCTTGAACACGATCCGAGATTGTTTCGGAAAGAACGTGGAACTCGTTACGGCGGCTCCCCGGTTTGTAGGCAGCGCGACGGTGGCCGTGGCAACCATCAAGTCGTCGCGCACGAACGTCGCGGTGCCGGTCTGGTAGTCGATCGCTATGGAGAGGAGTCGACTGAGAGGATGTGCCCTGGTCAACTCGAAATCGCTCATACGTTCCCGTCCGGTCAAGGTGGCAGCACTGGGAGGGTCGCACATCTTGAGCCGCCGTGAGCGGGCGTGTGCCTTCCGCGAACATCGGCCTGAAGACGCTCGGTGCAGCTCCTCGCGTCTGCCGATCAGGACGTGGCTCGCGTCTGATCGGCGGCGGGCCTTGCGGCGAACGTGCTCGGGCACCGCCAGACGACGTGTGTGCTCGCCACCGAAGGCACTTTGGCCCAGGTACAGACCAAGTGGGCGCGGTTGCAATAGCGTCCGAGAGACATTTGGCATGGCCGAGCGGGTCGGCCGTCTCATCCGAGCGGCTCATGCGGCAGCGCCCCGATCGACCGCGGTGCCTGCATCAGCGGGATCACCGGCAGCCGCTCCATCGCCTGCCACGTCGCCTCGCTGAACAGGTGCCCGTACAGGTCCATCGTCATGGTCGCGGTGGAGTGCCCAAGGATGACCTGCACCGCCTTCACGTCCGCCCCCGCCGCGATGAGCAGCGACGCCGCGGTGTGCCGCAGGTCGTGGATCGTCGTCCCCTCGACGCCCGCCCGCCGCGTGGCCTCCATCCACCCCGACCGCGCCCGGAAGTTGGTGTTTGTCCACACGGCCCCGGTCGGGCTTGGGAACAGGTACCCGCCCGGCGCCGTCCCGGCGACGCGCGCCCGGACGTACTCATCCAGCGCTGCGGGCACCGGCACGGTCCGCGTCTGGTGCGTCTTCGTCGGCCCGAACACCGCCCCGCTCGTCCCCTTGGACTGCGTGGCCGCCCGGTGCACCCGCACCCCGAGCCCGTGGGGGGTCTGCACGACGTCGTCGACCCGCAGCGCTGCCATCTCCGAGAAGCGGCATCCCGTCGTCCCGAGGAACAGCAGGACCGGCTGGCACAGCGGCGGCACCGCCATGACGAGCCGGCCGAGCTGCTCGGGCCGGAGCCAGTGCGGCTCCCGCTTGGTGCCCCCACGCGGCAGCGGCACCATCCGCGCGACGTTCGCGCTCAGCCGCCGGTCGCGGATCGGGTAGTCGAACACCAGCCGGATCATCGACAGCGCTCGACGCCGCGTCGCCGTCGCCAGCCCGCGGGCCGTCAACGCAGACATCACCCGCTCGACGTCGGCCGCCGAGATCCCGGAGATCGGGTACGACCCGATCTCCGGGATCACGTACTTGTCCAGCAGGAAACGCGTGGTCTCCTGGCTGCGCACCGCCAGGTGACCACGCGAGGCCTGCCACTCCTCGGCCAGCGCTGCGAACGTCATCCGCCCGCGCGCCGGGTCGATCCACGAGCCGGCGTCCAGCTTCGCGAGCTGGTCCGCCTCCCAGCGCTTGGCATCCACCCGGCGCCCGAACGACCGCTGGGCGATGACCCGGCCCTCGAAGAACACCTTCGCTCGCCAGGTCACGTTGCCCGACGGCAGCGCCCGCCTGGTGACGGACACATCAGCGCCGCTTCACCGGCATCGTCGGCTCGCGCTCGACCCACGCCGCCGGGAGGAGGATCACCGTGCCCAGCCGCCGGCACGGGATCTGCTCGCGCTCGACCAGGTGGTACAGCGTGCGGGGCGGCACCCCGAGTACCCGCGCCGCGTCCTTCACGCGGTAGTACTGGCGGGCCGGGGTGACGTTGTGCTGTGCGGTGGTGGTCATCGTCCTTCTCCTTCTTCTTGGGTTGGGTGGTGCGGTCAGCGGCCGAGCACAGGTCCATCGGCGGACGACGGCGGCCCGGGGGTCAAGTGGTGCGACGCAGGCTGTGGAGGCACAACGCTCCACGGCTGCTGTGGACGCGCAGGTGGCACGATCGGCGCGGCCCGGCCGGGGTGGTAGGTGTCCCAGGTCTCGGTGGCGCTGGGCTCGGCGTGACTCGTCGCGAGGATCTGCTCGAGCACCTCGCGGCCCGACGACGGCGCCTGGCCGGGCAGGCACTCCGGGTCGCCTTGGTCGACGACGACGTAGGTGTGGTTGGCGTGGCGGCCGCGGCTCATCGCGACGTAGAGGTCCTCGCGGCCCATCCCCGGCGTGGCGATGGTGTGAGTCTCGTCGACGGTCATGCCCTGGGTGCGGGCAATCGTTGTGGCGTAGCCGAGTTCGACGTGCTCGGCGACGTAGTCGGCCGGGATGCGGACTGTGGCGGCCCTAACGTCGCTCGCTGGCCTGACTCGGAGGGACCCGTCGGGAAGGACGGCGGCCACGTCCCACAGGGCGCCGTTGCGCACGAACCCGTCGGCGGTGGTCAGGCGGCGGTGGTTGCGGCGGGTGACGATCCGGTCGCCGACGCCGGCCGTCAGCCCGTCGTGCAGGCTCACCCCGGCGGGGAGGACGTCGCCGCTGGTGATGCGGTCGGCGCGGATGCGGGCGTTGAGCTCGCGGACGGTCCGGTTGTCGACCGCCTGCAGGACCGCGACTTGGCCCTGCTCGCTCGCGGTGGTGACGGCGTCGATCGCGGCGTCGAGCATCGCGTTGTTGTCGCCCGAGGTGATGGCGCCGTGAGCCTCGTAAGCTTCGAGCGCGGCCGGGTGGGCGCGGCGCAGCTCGAGGCTGGCCCGGGCCTCCCACGGGTTCGCGAACCGCCAGAGGCTGGTGAGCTCGGCGGTCGGTCCGCGGCGGGCGAGCATGCCGAACGCGCCCCCGGCGTCGACCGACCCGCGCTGCAGGTGGTCCCCGACCAGCAGCACCTTCGCCGTCGCCGCCCGTGCCTGCTCGACGATCGCCGCCAGGGCGCGAGTGTCCGCGAGAGAGGCCTCGTCGACGATGACGAGCTGGCCGGGGGAGAAGCGCCACCGGTCCTGCTCGGCGCGCAGCCGCCAGTGCTCCTCGTTCGCCGCGCGTTGGTCCCGGTAGTCCCGGGTCGCCATGCGGGCGACGGCGTCGGCGTACCGCATGGCTCGGGTGGTGGCGCCGTCGCCGGTGGACTCGTGCAGCCACTTCGCGGTCGTCTCGCACGGGATCCCGAGCGACTCCGCCAGCGCGCGGGCCGCCGTGGCCGACGGCGCCAGCCCGACGACGGACCCGATGCCGTGCCGCCAGAACGACGTCAGCGCGGCGAGCGTGGTGGTCTTCCCCGACCCAGCCGGCCCGACCAGCACGTCGAGCAGTCGCCCGGAGGTGATGACGGCCTCGGCGGCCGCGCGCTGGTCCGGGGCGAGGGCGCCGAGGTGGCGCTCGGTCCGCAGCTGGATGGCGCCGAGCATCTCCGCGGGCCGGTGCGGTGCGCCGGTGGTCTCGGCGGCGTCCAGGAGCACCTTCTCCGCGCCGAGCAGCTCGGTCGAGGTGAACAGCGACTCCCCGACCCGCCGCGTCATCGGGTCGCGGTTGTCGTCCAGGTGCACGCACGCCGCCGCGGCCTGGGCGGTGACCTCGTTGAGCAGCGCCCGTCGCTCCGCCGGGGACGCCATCCGTAGCAGCTTCGACGCCCGAACCGCCGCGGCGCCGAGGTTCCACGTCGTCCACACCGATCGCCGCGTCGACACGTCGTCGAGCACCTGGGCGACCATCGCCGCCCGTACCTCCGGGCCGACGTCGTGCGCGTGCAACGCCCGCCCGTAGGTGCCTGCCAGTGCCCGGACGGCGAGGTCGCGCGGCTCGAGCCCGGTCAGCGCGCGGGCGCGGTTGGCCCAGTCCGCCAGCAGATCCGCGAGCGGTCGGACGGTCTTCAGCGGCCGGGTAGCGCGGGTCAGGTGCTGACGCGCACGCGTCGTCTCCACGCGCGTCGGCGCGCGGCCGTGGGTGGTTTCGAACTGGGCGAGCCACTCCTGCTCGGCGCAGTGGATCGCCTCGGCCCGGGTCGAGAAGTGGGCGAGCAGGTCCTCGTCGATCCCGTCGACCTCGAAGGCGGGGTTGCGGCGCGGTCCGCGGTCACGCATCGACCACTCCACGGGCAGCCGCAGCGCGAGCTCATCCGCGAAAAGCGCGTCATAGAGCTCCGAGACAGTGACGACCGCCGCATGGACGGTGCGCCCGTCCAGGCTCCGCCACGCGCCGTCCGGGCCCTGGACCTTATTGGCGATGACGACGTGGGTGTGCAGGTTCGGGTCACCGGCGCGGGTGTCCCAGTGGTCGAACGCCGCGGCGACCATCCCGCGGGTGCGGACCTGATGACGGCCCGCCTCGCCGATGCGCGTGCGGATGACGCGCTGCTCGACGAACTCCAGCGATGACGCCAGCGCTGCCCGGTGAGCGTCATAGACGATGACGCGCGTCGCGTCATCGGACAGCGCCCACAGCACCGACACCGACTTCGGTGCGGTGAACGTCAGGTCGAACCCGACGACCGCGTGACGTTTCCCGTCATCGAAACGGCCATACCGTCGGCCGAGAGCGTCATCGGTCAGCGGGTCCACGCCATCGCGGAACACCGTCGTCATCGCCGCCTCGGTCACGACGTCGCCCGGGCGGAGCCGCCGGGTCGCGTCACCCAGGCCGGCGAGTCCCTCGCCGTACCAGCGGCCGGCAGGGTTTCCGGTCTGCTCGTAGTACGCGGTCAGCGACGCGTTCGGCTCGAGGCCGGCGTCGCCCGCGGCAACGTGCCGGGTCAGGTAGGCGTACCCGTCCCCAGCCGCCAGCTTGTGCATCGACATCACCGACACCACCTCCCCTCGCGACGCCGTCGCTACCTGCAGGTGTGCGGAAGCGGGGGAGAAGATGCGCACCTGCCGCCGCGATGGCGTTCAGGGAGATGTGTGCCCGTAGTGCTGCCAACCTCAGGCGGCGCGCCAAAAGGGGCGCGGCCAGGTGCTTAGAAGAACTGGCGGCAGGATGTCGCTGTGAGGCTGACCTCGACCGACGGAACCGAGATCGAGTTGCGGCCCCTGGGCTATCAGTACCCGGGGATCCGCACCGATGAGCCCGGCGACTGGGACGCCAACTGGCTGTTCATCCGCGGCGAGGCGCGCCCCCGCGACGAGAGAAGCTGACACTTTGAGGACGCGTGTCTGACGACGTGGGATGCCCCGGACCTGGCGAGCTGGCTTCGTGGTGTCGTGGCGGACGAGGTCAGCGTGACGCCGCTTCCGGCGGACGAGGACGAACTCCGTACGTTCACCGAGCCGCACGTCGCCTTCAGCCTGGCGGCGACCGACGAGGGACGCCGAGTCATCCGAGTTCACTTCTCGCTCGAACCGAGACCCCGGCGAGCATCCCCGCCGGGAGACGACCTGGAGCTCTACGGCTTCTTCGTAACCGTGACGACGACAGTCCCCGAGCTCCTACGCGCAGCGGAGGAGTGGGACCGCGACCGAGCTCCGTTCCCGCCTCGCTGACTCGACGGCCGGCCAGGCCTGGGCCGATGACGCGCCGTGACTCCTCTTGCATCGTCTTGCGACGATCCAGCCCCTGCCAGCCAAGGTGACCCAGGGCCGCGCGTGGATGTGCTTCCAGCGCGCCCGCACTCGGCCGAAGGTTGGGGTTGGGCCACAGCGACATGCCCGCCGAGAGGCCGGTTCATGAACGGTCAGCCCCGTGGATGGGGTGTGGCTACGCTCGCCCCAAGGAGCCTGGGGGAGACATGAGCACAGCTGCGGTGAGTCCCGAACTGGTGAGGGTTGCGCTCGGCGCGGCCAGTGGGACGGTGTTTGAGACGTTCGCCAACGCATACTTCGCGCCTCTGTTCGGGACGAGCTTCGTGCCGCTCGGCGGTGTGGCCGACGGGGGCGCCGATGCCTGGGACGGCGGACTGTTCGCGGACGAGCAACGGAGTGACGTCTTCTATCAGTCGAGCATCGAGAAAGATCATCGCGGCAAGATCAGGCGAACCGCGAAGCGCCTCGGCGAGGTCGGTCGAACACCTCGACAGATCGTGCTATTGACGCCGCACCATGTTCGCTACATCGACCGTGAGGAAGCCGACCTTACCCAGGAGCTTGACATTACAATCCGGATCCGCGACGGCGGATTCATCACAGCGCACATCAATGACACGGATGGCACTCGGGCCGCGTTCGAGCATCACCTCCGTCACTACACCGACTACCTTCGTGTCTTGGGTTCCTCCCGCCGGATACCAGAATCGGCGCATGTGAAGAGTCCCGCCGCCTACGTCTTCCTTGCGCAAGAGGTCGAACGCCGCTCAGGGCACCAGTCGCTCGTCGACGCGGTGACGGACGCGCTAGCTCTCTGGGGGCTGGAAGGCACTGACCCCGATGCCGGAATTCTGCGCACCGCCCCCGAGGTAATGGCGCGGATTACGGAAGCGATACCTACGGCCGCCTCGATCATCGAAGGTCGACTCGAACCTCGCTTGGTGGCCATGTCACGAAAGGACCGCCCTGGCGGACGGGCCGTGCGGCGGTATGTCAAGAGCGGAGAATACTGCCTGCCGTGGGAGACGCGTGAGTCGCTGCTCGAAGAGAACGCTAACGACGCGGCCTTGGTTGAAACGGTACTCGAGGGTCTTGAGGACCGCGCGCTCCATTCCGGTCAGGAAGTGGCGCCCGCGACGGCAAAGCTTGCTAGCCGTGTCGCATTAAGGGCGCTTCAGTACATCTTCGAGACCGAGGGTCTTGAGTTCGCTCGCTTCCTCGAGGCGGATGTGGGGGGGACGTACCCAACCGCAGCTGATTCGATAGCTCCCGCTCTCGATGCCGTCCGCGTCGACGGCCGGGTTCGTGCAGAAGTGGCTGACGCCGCTTTTGCGGCAGTGCGAGGCGTTCTCTACTCCTCGTCAGAGAGCGAGCGGTCCTACCTCAACAAGTTGGCGAAGACCTACGCGATCATGTTCACTCTGAACACGGAGCCGCGGCTCGTCCGCTTCTTTCAGGAGATGACGTCAGACTTTCGGCTGTACGTTGGCTCGGACCAGCTAATCCTTGCCATGAGCGAGTCGTATCTTGAGCCTGGTGACCGATCAACTACGAACATGCTGCGAATTGCGGCGGAGATCGGCGCGAAGGTCATCCTGACTGAATCTGCGGTCGAAGAGGTCGTGAGCCACCTCAGGGCTTGTGATCTTGAGTACCAGAATCACCTGTCGAGAGTCTCTTTGCCGCTCGGTTATGAGTTCATCCGCGAAGTGCCACATATTCTCCTGCGCGCATACCTCTACGCGAACGCGAACTTCGATCTCGGCGCGCGCCGGCCTAAAGCGTGGAACGCGTTCCTCAACGGCTTCTGCTCTCCCGAGACCGTTCACAGGTCGGTTGGGCAGGAGGATATTCGGAGCTACCTCCAGAACGCTTTCGGGCTTGAGTACGAATCCGAGGCGGACCTGCTTGCGCTTGTCGATGAGGAGGCGGTCGAGCTATTGGCAATGGCGCTCCAGGAGCACAAGAAGACCTATCGCTTGGCATACAATGACGCGTTGGTTGCACTCGCCGTCTACGGCCGTAGGAATCGGCGTCGTGAGAGATCCCTGAACTCGGAGTTTGGATGGTCAACATGGTGGCTGACGGGCGAGACGAGGATTCTCCAGTTCACTAGGGACGTGGTGCGGCAGAACGGAGGTCGATACATGATGCGGCCCGACTTCCTCCTGAATTATGCTGCACTCGCGCCGAGCGCCGCCGGCGTGCGGGAGGCATTCGCGGGTCTATTCCCAAGCATCCTGGGCGTCCATCTCGGCGGACGGATGCCTTCCGGAGAATTTCACAAACTCATCGATAAGGTGGAGGCTGCCGAGAGGCTCGAACCGGCTCGACGTGCTGTGGAGATGGCCAAGCTCTCCGACAAGTTGAAGAGCGACTTCGGCAGAAGCTACGCCGGCACGCGCGTCGGCTAGGCGGTACGTGTTTCGTGCTAGAGGCAGTTCAACCTTTCCTCGCCACCGATGTGTCGGCGCTGCCGGCAGGGCCGAGGAGGAGCCATGGTGAACAAGGACCGGAAGGCGCTCGACCGGATCTTCGACCCTGACGAGTACCTGTGCACCTGGAGCGTCCCGGACGGCAACGGCGGCTGGCGCGAACTGTCGGGGAGCGTGGACGCGCGAGTGAACCGTCCTCCGCGAGGCCAGGTCTACGGCGACGTGCCGCTCCACAAGAGCTCCGCGACGGCTGGCCAGACCGTCTTCGCCTTTCCGCAGCGCGCCGAACTCCCGGCGCTGCGAGCGAGCCTCGCCAACGGTGGCACCCTGATCCTCCTAGACGCAGAGATCTTGTACTGGAGCCCGGGGTCCGGGGACGTGACCGGCAGCGCTGCCTTGCTCGTTAAGGGCAGGGGGTTCTTCGACCTGATGAAGGACGGCGTCGAACCTGCGGAGCAGCCGGCGCCCCGGCTGGCGGGTGCGCGCATCCAGATTGCCGCCCTCGACGCTGTCGGCGGTACGGCGCCCATTGACCGGGTCACTAACCCTGCGATCCCCGGCGCACCGAAGGGGCAGTGGACCGCGCACACCAACCCGGATGCCGACGTCGAGTGGACGTCGGGCGGTGCGACGCTCCGCGTGGGCTATGCGGGCCGGATGCGCGCGATGGACGCGTTCGAGTTCGGCCTCCGGTTCAGCCCTGTCGCCACCCTGCAACTTACGGACGGGGTGACGTTGCGCGAGCTGGTGGACAACTACGTCGAGCCGCTGCGCAGGATCATTGCCATTTCGACAGGGCGGTCCCGGGACCTGACGTACCTTGCGGTCGAACTCGACGGCGAGAAGGGCTGGTTCCAGGTCTTCGGGTCCTTGATCACCCAGGAGCCGTACGAGTCATCCTCGAAGGCGGTCAGAGACGTTTCCACCGCGGTCAGGGCACACATGGACGAGCTTTCCTTGCTCGACCTCATCAACCGATGGCCGCCAGCTGCACGCCGAGCACCACCCGCTAGTCGAGACCTACGGCTCGATGCTGCACGGAGCCGACCAGCACCCGAGATCGCGCTTCCTCCTCCTTATCCAGGCGCTCGAGGGGATGCACGGCGCCGAGACACGTGAGCTGTACGACCCAGCGGGTGGCGAAGCACGCGGAGCGACAGGAGACGGTGCTGGCGAGGCTGAAGGACTTGACCGACGACGACCTGTCTACCCAGGACCGTCGCTTCATCAAGGACAACCTCCAGAAGAGGCCGTCGAGCAGCCTGGACGGCGCCCTCGTCAAGGGCCTGCGCGCGTCGGGGCGCGCGACCTCTACCTCTGACGCGCTGCGGCACGTTCGCAACGACCTCGCCCACGGGAACCGCGGCTACGCGTTCGACGAGCTGGATGAGGTCGTCGCGGTGCTCGAGCGGATCGTGCGCGGCCACGCACTGCGACTGCTTGGGTGTCCGGACCTCGTGGTTGCCCGGGTGTTCGACGGGGATTGACGGGCCGCCACCCGCTCGTTCGAGGGAAGAACGAGAGAAACGCCCGAACGCCACGCGCCCTGTCCAAGGCACAGGGAGCAGCGTCACCTAGTAGGAATCTGCCGACCGGTGGCCGGGGTGTCGTTCGGGGCCTGGGCGCGCCACTCCGTGATGTCCGGTGTTCCCCCGCCTGGGCGCCGACCCTGACGGGCTGGTGTGCTGACCTGCCAGCAGAACCGGCTACATGCGGATCCGGTCGGGTTCCGTCTCCGCGCCGGCCAGGTGGATTCTCCCCACCGCCATGCGTTCGGCTGTCTCGGCGATCTCGAGAGCGAGCTTCACCACGGGCGGAGCGGCTGCTGCGTCCTGGCCGAGCTTCGAGACGAGCACGGGGGTCAAGACCTGGGCGACGGCCACCTTCAGGTTCCTTCCCCACCGAAGCCTCCCGAGGGCGACGCCGAAGTCCTTGCGGCCTGTGCGTGCGTACTCGACGGCGTCGAGTACTTCGGTCCGCAGATCGGCGCTGTCGTCGATGTGATCCGGGCGCACTGCAAGCAGTGCGTCGACCAGTTCGCCGTCCGTGAAGTTCGCCATCTCATAGGTTCGGGCGTCTGGCCAGACGCGGACTTTCAGCAGCTCGTCGAGTTCCTCGTCCCTGATCGCACCGCCCTCTTGCCGCTGGACTTCTTCCCGGATCCTGTTCCGGAGTTTCCAGACGGTCTCATCCCGCTTCTCGGGCGACCACACGTTCTCGGGGTCCATCACGACGAAGATCGGCGTGGGGTTGCGCTCGAGGATCTGGCGGTCGGGAAGCACCGCGCGAATCTGGGGTGCGAGGAACCCCGCGAGCTGGTGAGGCCGGTCTCCCGAGGTCTGCTGGTTGACCACGCGCACCCGCTGGCCCAGCCCCAACTCCTTCAGGAGAGCGGTCATGTGCTCATGCTCCGTGGCGCCTTCGACGACGACCACGACGAGCGGATGGGGCGAGACCGCCAGTTGGGTGAGAGCGTGGTCAAGGGTGAGCGCCGTCGAGTCCGTCGCGCCGATCCGGTCCATGAACGGGTGCCAGAAGTCGCCCGCCGGCTCCGGGAGCGGGAGCAGGTCTCCCCGTTCGGCCAGTTCCTCGTGCGCGCGCAGCAGCACCTCGGCTGCGATCCTCTGCCAGACGGCCTGCAGGGCCGCACCCTTCAACTTGAACCAGCCGCGGTGATTAGAGTGGCGGACGACTTGCCACCAGCCACCGAGCGGGTCGTCGTGATGGGCGATGCTGAGCAGCCAGTTCGCCTGCTCTTGGAGCATTGTGGGTCGGCTGCCCACAGCGGCGAGTCGAGCAGAGGCATCCAGGGCGCGGCCGGCACGTCGCTGTTCAGCGAAGGTTGATCCTGACGGCGCCGTCCACTTCCCGACGATCGCCGGGAAGAAGCGGTTGGTGAGCGCCTCTAACGCGATGTGGAACGACCGTTCCTGAACGGCGGCGAGTCTTGCTGCGTCCTCGTCGAAGAAGCCCCCTCGGCGGTTTGACAGCGTCTGGAGTGCGCCTCGGAGGGCTAGCAACTGCCAGCACGAGAAGAGCCGCTCTCTCGCCGCGGCGCTGTCGGGGCCGGTGGGGCAGGTGCACGGGTCGATGAGACGTCCGCCCCGTGCGGGCTCGGCAGCGAGGGTCCTGGCATCGTCGTCGGCCTCGACGCTGGGATCGTTTGGTTCCTGGGCACGGAAGAAGGGGACGAGCAGTCCTAGTCCCTCCAGTTCCTGCAGGGTGCCGTCGCTCAGTCGATGGCCCCAGGTCTTCGCCTCGCGGCGGAACTCGCTGCTGGTCATTAGCCGTGTTTGTGTGAACGTATGCGGCAGTTGGAGCAGCGTCAGGGTGCTTACAACGGCGTCATCACGGGTCGGCGTCGACACGGTCGAAGCGTAGGGGAGGAATGCCATCTGGTCAGGGCGTGTGCGTCACACGGCGTCGTCGACGGCGTGGTTACTCTTTGGACAGACCGCCCCGAGAGTGGCCGATCGGGTGGTCAGCGGGCTCCGATCGCTGACTCCTGTGATTCACCGGAGCCCCCTGTAGTGCCCGGAAGGGTCGCGGCGCTTGATGCATCGGGTCGAGCGTCGAGTCGATAGACCCAGCCCAGTCGGTGTCGTCGGCCGCGTCCGTCGGCCCGAGCATTCGCGTCAGCACGTTCTCCAGTCGCGTACTTGGAGGACCGGCGTGGCACTTCCAGACCGTCTGCGATGTCTGAACCGCCGCGGCCTCCACGGGAGCCGGGGCGGTTCATACCGCAACGGCGACGCTGGATGCGAGGATCCGAGCCTCCCGGTCCAACGCGTCACCGATCTTGGTCGCTTCAAGAGGTCACCGAGGGAAGTGTCGAGTGCACCCTCGTGCACTCGGGACACGGGTCCTTCGAGGCGGGATCTTGCGTAGGCACGAAGAAGACACCACACAGCGCCCGCAGACCGTCGCCCTCCACCGACGCCCGAGCGATGTGACGCTCGTGCGTGAAGTGGCTCACAGCGCCGGGCTCAGCCGGAAGTAGAACGTCCGTCGCGACGCACTCGTTAAGCCGGGTTAGGCGCTGAGCCGTGACGCCGCGGTCACACATAGTGGAGAAGGATGAGTTGGAGCTGGCGTCCCAGTCCTGCACCGGCGGAGCAAGGGAAGTTAGGACGCGCGTGGCCAGGAGCCAGTACTCGTCACTCCCCGGGCGCTGGATGTCGTTGAACTGAACGACGAGTTCCTCACAGGTGTAGTCCGGACCGGCCAGGGTCGCCCATGACAGTTGGACCCGCATGAACTGGTCGCGCCCGCGCAGCGCCGGGACGTCCATGCTCGCCGTCCCAGTGGTGAGCGCGACGGCTAGAAGGTCGGCGGTCACCTGCTGCAGGGCTAGCTCGGCGCGCAGGACGGCCGCCGCGGCGGTCTCCCGCTTGAGCAGCCGGATGTCATCGTCAGACGGCAACAGGCTCGGTGCCCGCTTGTTCGCGACTCGAGCCTTGAGGACCTCGTAGAAGTCGTCGTTATCTTGGTGGTTGCCCTTGGACAGCCCGGCGGCGACGATCCAACGAACGCCGTCGGCGTCGGTCCACACGCCAGCACGCCACTGCCCGCATCGCACTTCCTCGAGCTGGAGCTGGCCCGAACTCGCGATCACGTCGTAGTGAACGTCCTGAGCCGGGTCCGAGCCGAACTGCTCTGCTGCCTTCGCTAGCAAGGGGTGAGGAAGCTCGGCGATCGGCGACAGGCTCGCCCACTGGCCGACGGCAATCTGCCGCCGCGGCCACGGGCTGCTCCAACCGTCGGCAAGCCCGCGCAGCACCTCGAGGGTGGCTCGAGCTCGGACGTCGTGCGGCACAACAAGTATCTTGCCAGGCGGAACCCTGCGCCACGGCCGAGCGATCGCCGTGGCGCAGGATGCGGTGCGTTCCGCCGAACCGCATGCGCGCTACAACTCGTCAGCGAGGCTCTCGATGACGCTGGCGCGGGTTTCGTCCGCACGCGCGAAGCGCTCAGCGAGCTGGCGTCGAGCCTGCTGACGTCGCACTTCGAACTGCACGACGTCAGCGAGCAGCACTCGACGGTCGCGGCCGACGTGGTGTGCGGGGATCTCACCGGAGTCGATGAGTTTGTAGATGTGCGTGCGGCTCATCCGCAGGCGCTGAGCGACCTGAGTCGGAGTGAGCTCCGCGTCGCTCGAGAGGATCGCTAGGTCGGTACCGGCGCTGACGCTAGTGGTCAGGGACAGCAACACGTCACGGAGCTGAGATTCGGGGAGTGCGTCTGCGAAGCCGCGTAGGGCTTCGATCTGGTCGGGGGTCGTCTGAGCTGCCTCGAGCTCGATGATCGTTGCCACGATGCCCTCATCGCTGATGTTTGTCATAGATGATGTAGATGTCGCAGATGACACTACCGGCATCTGTCCACCGGTGCCACTTCGATCACCCCAACGGGCGCTGCAGCCGGAAGCTGTGCTCGATGCAGCTACCGCGGTGCGCGTCTACACGCATCCAGGCCGACGCGCGCGCATCTGGTGCGCCGCGGTGCAGGTGTGACGCCCGAGCCGGCAGTGACGCACCCGAGTTTCGCCCCGATCGCGCTCGCCATCTATAGAGCGTGCGGCGGCTTCCTGTCGGCCACGCTGATGGATACCTCCATAGGGTCGCGGTGGTGTGGATGGTGATCGTTGGTCGCTCCCGCTGGCGTGGTCAGCGCGTGGTCAGCGGGTGCTCCGAAACGGGGTCACCACACGAACTACCCGCATGTAGTTCCGCAGGTCAGCGCGTTATCCACAGACCAAGATCGAACTCCTAAAGCGGGTCTCGGCAGTTCGAATCTGCCCAGGCGCACAGGGGCGTCAGTTCAACTTGGGGCCTCCGTGCCGGAGCTCGCGAGAGCAGGCCACGGGCGGAGCGTCACCGGTGTAGGCGCGTGAGGCGCTTCGGCACGGCGGGGTCGCGTCATCGCCGCTCGCGAAGACGACGCTTCGCCGGATGCAGGCTGACGCGTCCGGGGTCACGCTAGGCGCATGACCGGCCGGTTCCTCGAGCCCTCCGCGCCCAGGGCCCCCACGGCGCGCGCGTGACCGCGGACGTGGCGGTCAGCGGTGGCGTCCGTCTGCGCGCTGCCTACCAGCCGATCGTCAACCTGCGGTCCGAGGCCGTCGTCGCCGTCGAAGGGCTGATCCGCGGCGAGCGGGACGACGTCGCGGTGTCGCCGGCCGACCTCTTCGGCGCGGCGAAGCGCGCGGGTCCGTCGGCGCTCGTCCACCTCGACGAGGCGTGCATGCGGTGCGTGGTGCGGTCCGCGTCGGGCGTGGGCGCCGGCGCGACGGTTTTCGTCAACGTCGAGCCCGCGACGCTGGCGGCACTCTCCCCCGACGTGCTCGCGGAGATAGCCGCGGTCTTGCCCCCGTCGGTACAGGTTGTCGTGGAGGTCACCGAGCGGGACCTGCTCCGCCAGCCCGCCCGTCTGCTCGCGGGCATCCAGCGGGTGCGGGAGCTCGGCTGGCGCATCGCGCTGGATGACGTCGGCGCGGAGCCGGCCGCGCTGGCGCTCATGCCGTTCCTTCGTCCGGACGTCATCAAGCTCGACCTCGCGCTCGTCCGCGGGCGGCCCACCCTCGGCGTCGCCGCCATCGTCAACGCGGTCCAGGCGGAGGCGCAGCGCTCCGGCGCGCTCGTCCTCGCGGAGGGCATCGAGACCGAGGCGCACCTGCAGCGCGCTCTCAGCCTCGGTGCGACCCTCGGCCAGGGGTGGCACTTCGGCCGTCCGGGGCCGCTGCCGAAGGGTTGGCGCGGTGAGCTGCGGTTCCCGCCGGCGCCTGCGCCGGCACCGCGCGCCGGGACCGTCTTCGACCTCATCAGCGCGACGGTGCCTTCGCAGCCGACGACGCCCTCGCTCCTCGGCCCGCTCACTCGGCAGCTCGAGCGGCAGGCCATGCTGCTGGACGAGATGGCAGTCGTGCTCGCCTCGTTCCAGGACGTCGCGTTCATCAGTCCTGCGGTGCTGCGGCGCTACGAGCTGCTCGCCCGGATGAGCGCGCTCACGGTGATGCTGGGGCCCGGCGTGCCGTCCGAGCCCGTCCCCGGCGTGCTGGGCGTGGCGTTGCACGAGGACGACCCGCTGAGCCAGGAGTGGGTGGTCACCGTCGTGTCGCCGCACTTCGCCGCCGCGGTCGCCGCTCGGGAGCTGGGGGCCGGCGACGGGCTGGAGCGCCGGCTGGAGTACGTGCTGACGTACGACCGGGATCAGGTGGTCGCGGCGGCCGGTCTGCTGATGTCCAAGGTGCAGGGGCAGTCGGCGGCTCGTCGATCACTCGAGCCTGAGCACGCCGGTCGGGATGCCGCGGCGGCGGGCACGTCCGGTCGGCGTCCCGCCGCGGAGGGTGTCGCGTCGCCGCCAGCCGGCCGGCGGTGGGGCGTGCCGGAGGCGGCGCTGCCTGGACTTCTGACCCGGGCGATCTCGACCGCCAGCAACGGCATCGTCATCGCCGACGCGCGCGCCCGTGACATGCCGCTGGTCTACGCCAACGAAGCGTTCGAGCGGCTCACCGGGTACTCGCAGGAGGACGTCGTCGGCCGGAACTGCCGACTGCTGCAGGGACCCGGCACGGACCCGACGATCACCCGGGTGATCGCACGCCGCCTCGTCGCGGGCCGCGGCGCGCGTGCGACGTTGCTGAACTACCGCCGCGACGGCGGGTCGTTCTGGAACGAGCTCACGATCAGCCCGGTGCACGACGAGCATGGCCGCCTCACGCACTTCATCGGCAATCAGGTGGACGTCACCGAGCGCGTCGACCGCGACGAGCGCACCGCGTTCCTGGCGTACCACGACTCGTTGACCGGCCTGCCGAACCGCGGGAACGTGCTCGAGCACCTCGATCTCGAGCTGCGTCGCGCTGCGCGGTCGGGCGCGCGTGTCGCCGTGGCGTTCGTCGACCTCGACCGCTTCAAGCAGATCAACGACGATTTCGGCCACGCGGTCGGGGACCAGGCGCTCATCGCCACGGGTCACAGGCTGCGGGAGGCCGTGCGCTCGGGCGACATGCTGGCGCGGCTCGGCGGCGACGAGTTCCTGCTTGTCCTCGGCGGTCTCTCGCGCGCGGACGACACGTCCGTCCAGCACGCCGTCGAGCGCGTGCACGTCGCGCTCGACGCGCCGCTCGCGCTGGCCGGGCGGACGGTTCGCCTCAGCGCCGGGATCGGCTTCGCCCTCTTCCCGGACGACGGTGCCGACGCTGCGACCCTCATCGATACGGCGGACGCACGCATGCTGCGCTCCAAGGCGACGTCTGCGCGCGGCACCGAGGCGCGCTGACGCAGAGCGCGGTGACGTGGGCGGCGCTGTCTCGACGCGCAGCAGGAAGGCCTCGTGGACATGGGTGTCGACCAGGCGGGCTGCGAAGAGCCCGCCTGGTCGGCGCGTCTACCGGTAGAGGCGGACGTCGGCGATGCTCCACCAGTTGCCGGCGCTGCCCGTGCTGCTGATCCGCAGGTGGCGAACCGGCGTCGTGCGCAGGTCGACCTGGGTGAGCTGGCCCGTCCCCGTCCCGGTGGCGACCGTCCGCCAGTGGCGGCCGTTGGTGCTGACCTCGACCTCCCAGGCCCGTGCGTAGTCACCGAGGTTGTCCCCGCTGTCGACCGCTACTCGACGGATCGGCTGCACGCGGCCGAGGTCCACCTGGAGGTACTGGCCAGGCTCCTGCGCCTGCCCGCTGGACCACCGCGTCGAGCCGTCGCCGTCGACGGCCAGGTGCGCGTCGCCGGGGTTGGAGCTCGCGGTTGCCGTCGCACCGTCGGTCGGCAGCTCGCGCATGGTCGGCCTCAGGCTGCGGTGCTCGGGCCACGTGAAGGTGGCCAGGGCGCCCCCGGGCAGCGTGTACTCGAGGTACTGGTCGCCCACGGCGATGGCGAAGGACCGCGGCTCGTCGTTCTCGTTGTGCACGACGACGGCCGTCGACCCGTCGGGGTTGCGGAAGGCGACGTCCATGATCTGGCCGTTCCACCCCGTCGTGCCGTACGAGGTGCTCGCGATGCGTCGGGCCCCGGGCTCCACGAACTTCGACAGGTGGCCGATCGTGTAGTACTCGGCGTCGGCGCGGACGGTGCCGTCGTCCAGGACGGTCACCAGGCCGGTGCAGGTGCCGCAGCCGCCCAGGTGGGGACCGCCGTCCTCGTCGAGGGCGATGTTCCAGTTGACGACCGACTTCGCCCAGTTGCGGGGTGTGCCGATCGTGAGCGTGCGGGCGTGCCAGGTCAGCGTGCCGCGGAAGACCTGCTCCGGGGTGTCGTCCGGGCCGTGGGACCCGGAGCACTCGGTGAACCAGATGTCCTTCCTCGGGTATGCCTCGTGAAGAGCCGTCATGGCGCTGGGGTCGCCGGAGTAGCAGTGGAAGGCGGTGCCGGCGATCCACCGTGCCGCGCGGCTGTCGAGCACCTGGTACGGGTAGTCGGGCTCCGGGGCCTCGCCCGGAGGCGTGTTCTCGAGGTCGTTGGGGTGGGTGGCCCAGTTGTGGTCGTACGCCACGATCTTGGTGCGAGGGCTGGCCTTCTTGAGCAGCGGGCCGAGGGCCTCGATGACCGCGATCTGCTGCGCGACCGGCATGTCCGTGCCGGGGTAACCGTCCGGCGCACGGTGCTGCGGTTCGTTCTGGACGGTGAGGAGGTCGATCGGGACGCCGGCCGCGGCGTAGGCCTCCACGAACCGCACGAGGTAGCGGGCGTAGGCGTCGTAGATCGCGGGGTCGTCCTTGAGCCGGCCGCCGAAGACGGTCTCGTCCTCCTTCATCCAGGCCGGCTGGCCCCAGGGCGTCGCCATGACGGTGAGCTCGGGGTTGAGCTGCTTGGCCTCCCGCAGGAGCGGCAGGATGTGCTCCTCGTCGTGCGCGATGGAGAAGTGCTCGAGGTCGAAGTCCGTCTCCCCGGGCGGCATGTCGTCGTAGCTGTAGTGCTGCGGCTCGGCGGTGAAGTCGGACGAGCCGATCGGCTGGCGCAGGAAGCTGATGCCGATCCCCTCGTCGGGGTCGAACAGCGAACGCATGGTCGCCTCGCGCACCTCGGGCGACAGGTCCGACAGCAGGTGCGCTGAGGAATCGGTGATCGACGCGCCGAAGCCGTCCATCGTCTGGAACGTCTGCGTCGGGTCCACCGTGATGGTCGTCAGCGGCGAGGTGCCGCGACGGAACGCCACGGGATCGCGCTGCTGCAGCGTCTCGGAGCGGTCGACGGTGGTGACCCAGACCTGGGCCTCGGGAGCTGAGCTTGGTCGTCGCTGCGCCTCGGCAGCGGTGGGTACGGCGGTCGCGCCGACCGCGACGGCTGCTGCCGTCGCGAGGGCCAGGACGGTTCTCCTCATCGGGACTCTCCATCGAGTGGTTCGGGTGAGGTGATCGGGGTGACGCCATGCCGCACGACGATGTAACATCTGAAACATGTGTGGCAACGCGCGCCGGAAGTCCAGAACACCGCGCCCCACGGGCGCTGTCAAGAGCACGAACAGGGCCGCGCTCCACCGGCATCTTGCACGCACATCCTGTAACAACGGCTGTAACGCTCGATGAGCGACCGCCGCGCCACGGTGCGCGAGATCGCCGCGGAGGTAGGTGTCTCCATCGCCACCGTCTCCAGGGTGCTCAACGGCCAGGACAACGTTGCAGCGGCCACGCGCGCACGGGTGGAGCAGGCGCTCGCCGCTCGCGGCGAGACCGGCCCCGCGCCCCGCCCGCGCCCGGGCGGGCGCGGAGGGCCGGTGCTCGTCCGGTGCCCGTACGTGCTGAGCGACTACTTCGGCCTCGTCGTGTCCTCCGTCGCGGAGACCCTCGAGCTGCACGGACGCACGGTCGTGCTCGACGCCGGTGAGGCGGCACAGGCGCGCGACGTCCTGACCGCGCTGCCGACCCGGCCCGTCGCCGGCGCGGTCCTCGTGCTGCCGCCCGAACCGGGGGACCGGCTCGCCGACCTGAGCCGCCGCGGCTTCCCGTTCGTGGTCGTCGACCCGCGTACCGCCCCACCGCGGGACATCGCCTCGGTCGCCGCCGCGAACGTCGCAGGAGCGCGCGCCGCCACGGCCCACCTGCTCGAGCTCGGTCACCGCCGCATCGGCCTCATCGGCGGGCCGCAGGAGTGGCTCGCCGGCAAGGACCGCTTCACCGGGCACGCCACGGCGATGGTCGACGTCGGGGCGCTGCCCTCGCCCGAGCTGACGCGCTTCGTCCACCCGACCACCGACGACGGGTGGCGCGCCGCCGGCGAGCTGCTGGATGCGCCCGACCGCCCCACCGCCCTCGTGTGCTTCAACGACAAGATCGCCGTCGGCGCCCTGCACGCTGCCGCCGAGCGCGGCCTGCGCGTCCCCGACGACCTCTCGATCACCGGCTTCGACGACAGCGACATCAGCCTGGCCACGCAGCCCCAGCTGACCACCGTCCGCCAGCCGCTGGAGGAGATGGGACGCATGGCCGTCGGCCTGCTCATCCGCCTCATGGACCGGCACAAGGTCGAGGCCCTGCACGTCGAGCTAGCGACCGAGCTCGTGGTCCGGGGCTCCACGGCGCCAGCGCCCGCCGTTCGATAACGCTTATATTGAGCATATTGATATGGCGCTCCGGTAGGCCTAGGTTGGCTCTCGTCAACGACGACCACCGACGAGGAGCACCGTGGCTCTCTACGACCGTGACGCCTGCGAGGCGCTCACCGCCGCCGTGACCGACCGGCTCGGCGCCGACGTCGGCGCGGTCTTCCGGACCGGCTTCTTCGACACCCTCGACCGCACGGTCACCCTGGGCGAGCGCGGCGCGTTCGTCATCACCGGTGACATCCCCGCGATGTGGCTGCGCGACTCCACCGCCCAGCTCGGCCCCTACCTCCACCTCGCCGGCGAGGAGCCGCTGCTCGCGGCAACCATCGGCGCGGTCGTCACGCGCCAGCTCGACCTGCTCCTGAGCGACCCGTACGCGAACGCCTTCAACGACGGCCCCACCGGAGCCGGACACCAGGACGACCTCACCGACATGGGGCCGGGCACGTGGGAGCGCAAGTACGAGGTCGACTCCCTCTGCTACCCGCTCCAGCTCGCCTACGACCTCTGGGCGGTCACCGGCCGCGTCGAGCACCTCGCCCGGTTCGCCGAAGCGGCCCGCCTGGTCATCGCCATCTGGCGCACCGAGCAGGACCACGAGCAGCGCTCCACCTACGCGTTCCAGCGGCTCCATGGACCCGCGAGCGACACGCTCACGCGCGACGGGCGCGGCGGCCTCGTGGCGCCGACCGGCCTCACCTGGTCCGCCTTCCGTCCGAGCGACGACGCGTGCGCGCTCGGCTACAACGTGCCGGGCAACGCCTTCGCCGCCGTCGTCCTCGGCCACGTCGCCACGCTCGCTCGCGACGTGCTCGACGACGACGCCCTGGCCGGCGCGGCGGACGAGCTGCGGCGCGAGATCGAGACCGCCCTCGCCGCGCACGCCGTCGTGCGGCACGACGGCGAGCTGGTCTACGCCTACGAGGTCGACGGGCTCGGCGGCGCCAACCTCATGGACGACGCCAACGTCCCGAGCCTGCTCTCGCTGCCCCTCATCGGCTGGTGCGCCGCGGACGACCCGCTCTACCTCGCCACCCGCGCGCTCGTGCTGAGCCCGGCCAACCCCTACTTCTACGAGGGGACGGCGGCCCGCGGCATCGGCAGCCCGCACACGCCGGCGGGCAACGTGTGGCCCATCGCGCTCGCCGTGCAGGGGCTCACCGCGACCGACGAGGCCGAGAAGGCGCGCCTCCTCGAGCTCCTGGTCCGGACCGACGGCGGCGCGGGGCGCATGCACGAGTCCTTCACGTGCGACGACCCCACGCAGTTCACGCGGCCCTGGTTCTCCTGGGCGGACTCGATGTTCTGCGAGCTCGCGCTCGACGTCGCGGGTCTGCGCACCTACCGCCGCACGTCGGCGACCGGAGGGGTGAGGGCATGACCGTCGCCACCCTCGGCCGGCGCTCGCCGACCAGGACCGCAAGAACCGCCACGACGCGCGCCCAGGCCCGCAGCGGATGGCTCTTCGTCGTCGTGCCGCTCGTCCTGTTCGCGGTCTTCATCCTGCTGCCGGTGCTCATCGCGTTCATCCTCAGCTTCACCGACTACGCGATCATCGGCGACACCGCCTGGGTGGGCCTGGAGAACTACGGGCGCATCCTCGGGGACCCGTTCTTCTGGATCTCGTTGCGGAACACCGCGTTCTACACCGCGCTCTACGTCCCGCTCGGACTCGTCGTGTCGCTGGGTGCCGCGCTGCTGCTCAACCGCAGCGTCCGTGTCGCCCGCCTGTTCCGGACGCTCTTCTACATCCCCGTCGTCTCCTCGACCGTCGCCACGGCCGCCATCTGGTTCTGGCTGCTCAACCCTCAGTACGGCCTCGTCAACGCGGGCCTCGGGGTGTTCGGTATCGAGGGGCCGGCGTGGTTGTACGACGCGCAGTGGGCGATGATCGCGATCGTCCTCATGAGCGTGTGGGCCGGCTTCGGCGTCAACATGATCATCTTTCTGGCCGGCCTCCAGGGCGTCCCCGTCGAGCTGGTCGAGGCCGCCAAGCTCGACGGCGCGGGCCCCTGGCGCGTCTTCTTCCACGTCACGCTGCCGGCGCTCTCGCGGACGATGTTCCTCGTCGTGACGCTGCTGATCATCTCGGCGTTCCAGGTCTTCGACCAGGCGTACGTCCTCACCAAGGGCGGCCCGGCCAACTCGACGCTGACCTTCGTCTACTACATCTACGACCGCGGGTTCGGGCGGCTCGAGATGGGCTACGCCGCCGCCCTGTCGTTCGTGCTCTTCCTCATCATCATCGGCTTCTCGGTCGTCAACGCCCGCATCACCAACGCGAAGGCGGTCTCCTGATGAGCGCTGGAACCCTCGTCCCCGGCATCACGCAGGGCGCCGACGCCGCCGGGCCGCCCGACGCACCCCGGCCGCACCGCGGGGGGCGCCGTCCGCCGACGGCGCGCCGCGTGATCGGCACCTCCGCCTGGTACGTCGGCGTGATCCTCGTCAGCGTCGCGACGGTGCTGCCTCTGGTCTGGACCCTCGCGACGTCGTTCAAGCCCGGTAGCGAGATCCTGTCGAACTACCTCCAGCTGCTGCCCGACGAGCCGACGCTCGACAACTACCGCGAGGTGTTCGCGAGGACCCCGTTCGCCCGGTACCTCGTCAACTCGTTCGTCATCGCGATCGGCGGCACGATCACCAACGTCGTGCTCGGGAGCATGGCCGGGTACGCCCTCGCCAAGCTCAAGTTCCAGGGCCGCAAGGTCGCCGTCGGGCTCATCCTCGGCTCGATGATGGTGCCGGCCGTCGTGACCATGGTGCCGACCTTCCTCATCCTGCGGTTCTTCCCGCTCGTGGGCGGCAACGACCTCACGGGCCAGGGCGGCATCGGCTTCATCAACAGCTACGCGGCGGTGCTCATCCCGTTCGCCGCCGGGCCGTTCGCGCTCTTCTTCATGCGGCAGTTCTTCCTCACGCTGCCGGACGAGCTCGGCGAGGCGGCCCGGATCGACGGCGCCTCGGAGGCCCGGATCTTCTGGCAGATCTACCTGCCGCTCGCCCTGCCCGGCGCGGCCGTGCTCGGCGTCCTCACCTTCCAGGCGGGGTGGAACTCGTTCCTCTGGCCCCTGATCGTGCTGAACGACCCCCAGATGATGACCGTCCAGGTGGGGCTCGCGTCGTTCATCAACGAGTACGAGACCGCGTACGGCCCCCTCATGGCGGGCACCGTCATGGCGACCCTGCCGGTCCTCCTGATTTTCGTCTACGCGCAGCGCCACATCATCCAGGGCTTCGCGACGTCCGGCGTGAAATGACCTCCCGGTCGGCCTCGGCCGACCGGCCGCACACAGACCCACCCCTCATCCCGACCGACCGCCGCGGGACGTCCACGGCGCGCACCCACCCAAGGAGATCCCCTCATGAGCACAGCCCGCAGGGCCGCCGGCACCGTCACCGTCGGCCTCGTCACGGCCTTCTCCCTGATGGCCTGCTCGAGCGCGTCACCCGGCTCGTCGTCGGGCGACGACGGCGACCGCGGAGACGGCGGCCCGGAGGCGGTCACGTTCTGGGGGTCGTGGTCGGGCGACCAGATCGACCAGCTCGACGCCCAGGCCGCGGCCTTCAACGAGGCGCAGGACGAGTACGAGGTCACCTACGTGGCGCAGGAGCTGGTGGAGGAGAAGCTGCTCACCGGGCTCGCGTCCGGGCAGGTGCCCGACGTCGTGCTCTGGGACCGCTATCAGACGTCGCTCTACGTCCCCCGCGGTGCGCTCGCCCCGATCGACGACCTCATCGAGCGCGACGGCGTCGACGTCGGCCAGTTCTACGAGCAGGCGATGGGCGAGATGGTGGTGGACGACCAGACCTACGGCCTGCCGCTCCTCGTCGACAACCGCTCGCTGTTCTTCAACCCGACGGTGCTCGAGGAGGCAGGCCTCGAGCCGCCGACGACGTGGGACGAGCTGCGGACCGTCGCCGCCCAGGTGACGCAGCGCGAGGGGGGCAGCCTCTCGCGCGCCGGGTTCTCGCTCGGCGACCCGGGCCTGTTCAACATGTGGCTGCGCCAGGCGGGCGGGTCCATGTTCAGCGAGGACGGCACGACGACGGCCTTCAACAGCCCCGAGGGCCTCGAGGTGCTCGAGTTCTGGCAGAGCATCCTCGACGACGGCACCTTCGAGCTCGGCTTCGGCGAGGGCGTCGACGCGTTCGCCGAGGGCGACCTCGTCATGAAGTACGACGGGCCGTGGGCGCTCTCGGGCCTCGACGCGGCCGAGGTCGAGTACGGCATCGTCGAGCCCGTCGCGGGCCCCGACGGCGACAAGGCCGCGGGCATGGGCGGCTTCGGGCTGGTCATCCCGGAGGGCGCCCCGAATCCCGAGGGTGCCTGGGAGTTCATCAAGTGGTGGACCACCCAGCCCGAGAACGGCGTCTCCTTCGCCGAGATCTCCGGGTGGATCCCGGCCAACGTCGAGGCCGCCAACGACCCGTACTTCACCGACGACCCGCGGTACGCCGCGTTCATCGCCGCCATGGACTACGCGACGGTGCGCTCCCGGGTCGCCGGCGCGTCCGACGTCGAGGGCAAGGCCCTGATCCCGGCGCTGCAGAAGTTCATGGCCGGCGACGCCACCGCCGAGGAGGCGCTCGCCGAGGCGCAGCGGCTGGGCGACCAGATCCTCGCCGACAACCGCTGACCGACCCAGCGCGCCGACCGGCGCGCGCACCGACCCGCCCGCTGCCCGCAGCGGGAGCCGCACCGGCTCCCGCTGCGGCGGCCGGCACCCGAGCCCGCCGCGCCGCGCGGGCGGCCCGACCGGAGAGCTGAACCATGACCACCACGCCCCCTGCCCCCACGTGGGACCGCTACGCGGACCTCGCGCACGACGGGCTCGAGCGGTTCTTCGGCACCGAGCTGCCGCAGCTGCTGAACAACACCTACCCGAGCGCCCCGGGCGACAACGAGACGTTCAACTACTGGTGGCTCGCGCACGTGCTCGACGTGCGCCTCGACGCCCACCTGCGGACCGGCGAGCCGGCCCGCCTCACGCAGGCGGTGCAGACGCACGGCAACCTCGTCGAGCGCAACGGCGGCTCCCTGTTCAACGACTACTTCGACGACATGCTGTGGTTCGCGCTCGCGACGCTGCGCCTGTGGCAGGTCACCGGTGAGGCGCGGTACCTCGACGAGGTCCGCGCGATCTGGGACCACGTCATGGAGCACGGCTGGAACGACGACGGCGGCACGAGCCTCGCGTGGCGCAAGCAGCAGCTCTACTACAAGAACACGCCCGCGAACGGGCCCCTGGCCATCCTCTCGGCGCGCCTGCACGAGGTCGACGACGACGCCGTGGATGGCGTCGCGCGGCCCTACCTCGCCACCGCGCGCACGGCGTTCGACTGGATCACCGCGACGCTCGTCGACGAGACCGGCTTCGTCGAGGACGGCATCAACCGCGAGCAGGACGGGCGCATCGACACGCAGTGGCGGTTCACCTACAACCAGGGCCTCTACGTGGGCGCGGCGGTCGAGCTGCACCGCGCGACCGGCGACGAGCAGTACCTGCGGGCCGCGGTCCGGACGGCGAAGCGCGCGCTCGAGACGCTCGCGACCGACGGCGTCTTCCGGGACGAGGGCGAGGGCGGCGACGAGGGCCTGTTCAAGGGCGTCTACTACCGCTACCTCGGGTGCCTGCTCGACGTACTGCCGCCGGACGACGACGCGGCCGGTCGGCTCCGCGAGTTCGTCGCGACGAGCGTCGGCGCGCTCATCCGGACGTCGGGCCGCGAGGGCGTGATCCTCGCGGGGGACGACTGGACCGCGCCGCCGTCGGGCACGCTGCGCTACTCGACCCAGCTCAGCGCCATCATGGCGCTCGAGGTCGCCGCCCGGCATCGCGTCGGCGCGGATCCGCAGGCGACCGTCGCCGTCTGAATATTCTGAATAGATGCAGTCTCCCCAGGTCGCGGGCGCGCTCTACCGCCACGTCTACGAGAGCCTCCGCGCGGAGATCGAGGCCGGGCAGCCGCCGGTCGGCGAGCGGCTGCCGTCGGAGGCGCACCTGACGCGCCGCTTCGACGTCAGCGTGATCACGGTCAAGCGTGCGCTCGACATGCTCCGCGCGGACGGCTTCATCCTGCGCCGGCCGCGCGTCGGGACGGTGGTCGTAAGCGACGTCGCGACGGCGCCGTCGACCGGCGGGCCGGTGCAGCAGGGCATCCCGTCGGTGGGCTGCGTGCTGACGAACTTCGACGACACGTTCGGGACGCACATCCTCGGCGGCCTGCTCGACGCGTCGCAGGACGCGGCGAACCTCGTGCTCAAGCGCAGCATCGGGGACCCGCGGCGCGAGGACGAGGCCGTGCGCGGCCTCGTCGCCGGCGACATCCGGGCGCTCATCCTCGAGCCGGCGTCGTCGGAGTACGTGCCGCCCTCGGTGCTCGAGCTGGTCACGCGCGGCTTCCCCGTCGTCATCCTCGACCGCAGCTTCGACGGGGTCCCAGTCTCGACGGTGTGCTCGGACAACGTGGACGCGGCGAAGCGGGCGACCGAGCACCTCTTCTCGCTCGGGCACACGCACGTCGGCCTCGTGTCGTCGTCGAACCGCGTCAGCACCGTCGAGGACCGCACCGAGGGGTTCGTGCGGGCGCACGCCGAGTTCCACGTGCCGCACCAGGCGCAGAACGACTTCGACCGGGTCGGGTCCACGATCCCGGGCAGCGCACGCTCGGCGGAGGACGACGTCGAGGCGCTCGCCGAGTACCTCGCGGAGCACCCCGCGCTGACCGGGCTGGTCGCCACGGAGTACGCGATCGCGAACCTGCTGCGCGACGCGTGCGCGCGGCTGGGCCGCTCGGTGCCGGGGGACCTCTCGATCGTGTGCTTCGACCACCCCGATCCGTTCCCGCGCTTCCTGCCGCGGACGACGCACATGGCGCAGGACCAGGAGCGCATGGGCGCCTCGGCCCTCGCCCTGGCGCTCGAGCTGCTCGGCGGGGACCGCACGGTCCGCAAGGTCGTGCTGCCCACCGAGCTCGTGCTCGGCGACTCGACCGCACCTCCACCGGAGCGCGCCGCCTCGTCGAGCGCCGCCGCGGGGGCGTAGAGGCGCACGGACTGCTCGGTCCGCTTCGGCTCGTCCTGGACGTCTCCACCGGGCCTGACCGGGCCGCGCCCGTGGGTCTGCCCCCGCGCGATCCGTGGGTCTGCCCCATGGGACGGGAGGCGGCCCGTCCCTAGCGTTCACGGCATGAGCCAGTACCCCACGACCACCGCCCCGGCGCCGCCCGCGCCCCTCCCCGGAGGCGGACCCGCGCCGGTGTCCCCGCCGACGCCGCGCTCCCTCGCACCGGACCTGGCCCGCGGGATGCTCCTGCTGCTCATCGCCTTGGCCAACGTGTGGGGCTATCTCTGGTCCGACGCGGGTTCGGACGCGGCCGGCGGGCGGCCCGTGGGCGGATCGCCGCTCGACCACCTCGTCGACGGCGTCACGACGCTCCTGGTCGACAGTCACGTCAAGCCGATGTTCGCGATCCTCTACGGCTTCGGGCTGGCGACCATGGCCGGCCGGCTCGCCGCCCGGGGCGCGCACCCCAGGACGACGCGCGGGGTGCTCGGACGCCGCGGCGTCGCGCTGATCGTGCTCGGGCTCGTGCACGCGACGCTGCTCTACGGCGGCGACATCCTTGCGCCGTACGGCGCCGCCGGCCTGCTCGCGCTGCTGTTCCTGCACCGGTCGCGCGTCGCCCTCGCGTGGTGGTTCTGCGTGGCGTACGGGGTCTCGATGAGCGCGGGTGCGGTCGCGCTCCTCGCGCCGTCGGACCCGGGCGGGGCGAGCGGCGCGACCGAGCCGACGACGACCACCTACGTGACCTCCGCCGTCGAACGCCTCACCGCGACGGCGACCGTCACGTCCCTGTACACGCTCACGTTGATGTTCGTCCCGCACCTCGTGGTCGGGATCCTCTTGGCCCGCGCCGGCTGGCTCACCCGACCGGCCGAGCACCGACGTCGGCTCGGGCAGGTCGCCGCCGTCGCCGCCGCCGTCAGCCTGGTGGGCAGTGCGCCCTACGCCCTCGCCGTCGCGCAGGTGTGGCACCCGGACCACACCGGTCTCGCGGTCGCCGAGCTCGTCCACCACGTCAGCGGCGACGTCATGGGCCTCGGCTACGTCTGCCTCTTCGGCTGGCTCGCGGCAGTGTGGAGCGGCCTGCCGCGGCGCGGGCCGGTGGCGGCCGTCACCGCCGTCGGCGAGCGGTCGCTCACGTGCTACCTGCTCCAGTCCGTGATGTTCGCGCCGCTCCTGAGCGACTGGGGGCTGGGGCTGGGCGAGCACCTCTCGACCACGCAGGCGGCCGTCCTCGCCGTCGCCGTCTGGCTCGTCACCGTCGCGGTCGCCGTCGCTCTGCAGCGCGCGGGCCGGCGTGGTCCGTTCGAGGTCGCGCTGCGGCGGATCGCCTACGGTCAGGCCCATGACCACCGGTGACGCCGCCGCCGACCTCCGCGTCGTCGCACCGGCGTTGCTCGGCGGCCACGACCTGCTGCGTGCGCCGGTGTCGTCGGCGACGTGGCGAGCGGTCTCCCAGGCGTCCGTGGGCTCGGTGGTCCTCCTCCTCGCCGCGGCGATCGCGCTCGCCGTCGTGCCGGTCTCCGTCGGGCTGCTCGTGATCGGTGTAGGGATGCCGCTCCTGCTGCTCGTCCTGGTCGCGAGCGCGCCGGTGGCGGCCCTCGAGCGGGCCAGGCTGCGCGCGCACCTCGGCGTTGAGATCGCTCCACCCGCCTACGCCCCGCGGGACCCGCGGGCGACGCGGTGGTGGCGGGGCTGGGGCCGCGTGGCCGTCGACCCGACTCGCTGGGGGCACGTCCTCTACGCGGTCGTGGGGTGCGTGCTCGCCACGACCCAGCTCGCGGCCGTGACGGTGATCGGCGGCGGCGGACTCGCGCTGGTCGCGATCCCCGCGTACCGGTCGCGGACGGGGGCCGGCGTGCCGACGGCCGCGCTGGTCGTCGTCGGCCTCGCCGCGGTGTGGCTCGCGGCCGTCCTCGTCCAGCTCGTCGCGCTCGGCCAGGTGCGGCTTGCGCGCGGCCTGCTCGGC